>CAZXOC010000065.1:0-29422 GCA_964642165.1 uncultured Planctomycetaceae bacterium
CGGGATAGCCGCGGTTGGAGGGGATCTGCTCCATGATGATGGCGATCTCCTTCAGCGCGTCGGAGAAGGCCGTCATGTCCGTCAGCAGCACCAGCACGCGCTTGTTCTGGAGGGCGAACTGCTCCCCGACGGCCAGGCACAGGTCCGGCGCGAGGAGGCACTCGACGACGGGGTCGGCGGCGGTGTGGATGAACATGATGGTCCGCCCGAGCACGCCGCCCTCCTCGAACGTGTTGCGGAACTTGAGGTAGTCGTCGTGGCGCAGGCCCATGCCGCCGAGGAGGATGACGTCGGCCTCGGCCTGGAGCCCCACGCGGGCCAGCAGCTCGTTGTACGGCTCGCCCGCGACGGAGAAGATCGGGAGCTTCTGGCTCTCCACGAGCGAGTTGAAGATGTCGATCATGGGGATGCCGGTCTGGACCATCGTGTCCGGGCGCCGGCGCTTGATGGGGTTGACGGCCGGGGAGCCGATGGGCACGTCCTTGCCCTCCACGGGCGGGCGGTCGTCCCGCGGGCGGCCCGACCCGTCGAAGACGCGTCCCAGCAACTGCTCGCTGAACGGCACCTGCATGGGGCGCCCGAGAAACCGCACCTTGTCGCCGGTCGAAACGCCCTCCGTGCCGGCGAAGACCTGCAGGCTCACCTGGTCGCTCTCGAGGTGGATCACCTGGGCCAGGGACGAGCCCCTCTCGCCGCTGATGACGGCCAGCTCGTCGTACCCGACGCCGGTGGCCGTCACGGTGACCACGTTGCCGGCGATCCGCGTGATGTGGTCGTAGTACTTCCTCATGGCTGAGATCCCTCTGGGTCGGGGTCGGTCTCGGTCGTCGCTTCGGCGGCGGCGCCGACGGGCTGAGGGGGCTCGCCCTTCGCGGCGTCCCGGTGCGTGGCGATGAGCTCGTCGATCCGGGCCAGGATGTCCTTGAACTCCTGGGAGGCCTTCTCCAGGTCGACTTCCTCGGGCTCGCCGGCGTCGGCGCCCTCGCCTTCGTCGGCCGGCTCGGCCTGTTCGCCCGCCAGGGGCGCGTAGTTCCAGTTGCGGAAGAGGTCGCCGATCTCCACGAGCGTCTTGCGGGCCTGCTCCTTCGACTCGACGTCGACGTCGAGGTCGACGACCTCCAGGACCTTGTCGAAGACGAAGCGTTGGCGCGCCGCCGGCGTGGCGGCGTCCACCTTGTCGAAGGCGTTCTGCTGGAGGTAGACGTTGTCGAAGAAGTCGGCCTTGAGGGCAACGATGAAGTCCTCGATGCTCGTGCCTTCCTCGCCGACGACGGTCATCATCTGGCGGACCTCGCTCCCGCGGCGCAGCAGGGCGCGTATCCGGGCGACCTTGTCCAGATCGATGATGCCCGTGTACTTGCTCCAGGACTCCAACGGGTCGATGGCCGGGTAGCGCCGCGCGTCGCTGCGGGCCCGGCTGAGCCCCTCGAACGCCCCGACCACCTTCAGTGTGCCCTGCGTGACGGGCTCCTCGAAGTTCCCGCCGGCCGGGCTGACCGATCCGCCGATCGTCAGCGATCCGTGGCGCCCGTCCCTCAGCTCGATCTGACCGGCCCGCTCGTAGAAACCGGCGATGCGGCTCTCGAGGTAGGCCGGAAAGGCCTCCTCGCCGGGAATCTCCTCCAGCCGGCCGGACACCTCGCGCATGGCCTGCGCCCAGCGGCTGGTCGAGTCGGCCAGGAGAATCACGTCGAGGCCCATCTGCCGGTAGTACTCGCCCAGCGTCGCGGCGGTGTAGACCGAGGCCTCCCGGGCGGCGACGGGCATGGCCGACGTGTTGCAGATGATGATGGTCCGTTCCATGAGCGACCGCCCGGTGCGGGGGTCGGTCAGCTTGGGGAACTCGCGGATGGTCTCGACGACCTCGCCGGCCCGCTCGCCGCAGGCGGCGATGACCACCACATCCACCTGGGCGTAGCGGCTGGTGATCTGCTGGAGGACGGTCTTTCCGGCCCCGAACGGGCCCGGAATGCAGTACGTGCCCCCGCGGACGATGGGGAACATCGAGTCGATGATCCGGACCTGCGTCACCAGGGGCTCGGTCGGCATGAGACGGCGGCGCGAGACGTTCAGCGGCACCTTGACCGGCCATTCCTGCTGCATCGTGACGCGGAGCTTCTCGCCGGCGTCGTTGGTCAGCGTGGCGATCTCGTCCTCGATGGTGTACTCGCCGGCGTCGGCGACGGCCTCGAGCTTCCAGTCGCCCTTCAGCCCGAACGGCGCCATGACTTGGTGCGTGAAGATGCCCTCGGGGACCGTGCCGAGCGTCTCGCCCGCGCGGACGGTCGCGCCGGGCTCGGCCGTCGGGGTGAACGCCCACTTCCGATCGGTCGGCAGCCCGTGGATGTACACCCCTGGCGTCAGGAAGAAGCCCGTCTCCTCGGCCACCTGGGGCAGGGGGTTCTGGAGGCCGTCGTAGATCTGCCCCAGCAGCCCCGGGCCGAGCGCTACCGAGAGCATCTCCCTGCGGAACTCGACGGCATCGCCCACCTTCAGCCCCCGGGTCTCCTCGAAGACCTGGAGGTCGGCCAAGCGACCGCGGATCCGGATCACCTCGCTGAGCAGCTTGGCCCCGTCGCCGCGGCAGCAGTAGCCGACGGAGTTCTTGACCACGTGCCCCGTGGTCTCGGCGATCACCATGTTTCCGTAGACGGCGACGATTCTTCCAGTCACGGCAGTTCCTCTCGCATGTCGTGGCTTGGCCGGGTCAGCTCCGTCCCGGCGGCGCGGCCGTGGCACGCTCGGCTTCGACGATTCGCTTCCATCGGTGCAGGAGCATCAGCTTGGCCGCGTAGGCGTCCAACTCATCGTCGGCGAACGAGAACCAGCGGTCGTGCTCGACGAGCCAGGCCCAGCGGGCGGCGTCCAGGGCGCGCAGGGCCGTCAGGGGGTCGCCCGCCGCCGACCACTCGCCCAGCGCCGCCGTGAAGTCCTCCTCCGGCGCCGCCAGCTCCGGCGCGACGAGGTAGCGCTCGGCGTCGAGGCCCAGGGCCTTGGCCCGGGCGGAGGCCAGGGCGTTGCGCAGACCCACCTCGTTGGGCACCCACGCGGCGAGGAAGGCGCTGCGCCGGGCCAGGGCGGCCACGCACCGGTAGTACGCCACCCACACGGCGTCGGTCGGCAAGGCGGCCCCGGCCCGATCGGGGTCCTCGGGCGCCGACAGCGTCGCCGGGAGCGGCTCGTCGCCGCGGGCCTGTTCGAGGGTCAGGACGGCCGGCTCGGGCTGGGCGATCTCGCCAGCCAGGACCGCCTCGCGCTGGCGGAGATCGTCGCCGAGGAAGAGCGCTTCGGCCTCGCGGCGCGGTTTCGGCGCGTCGAGGAGGTGCTGGAGGAAGCCCGTCAGGCTCAGGGGCGGCTCGGCCCCCGGATCGCCCAGCGCCGGCAGGGCAGTCAAGAGGTAGAAGTTCCGACCCGACATGGGCTCCTACTCCTGGCCTTCCGTCGCCGCCTTCTGGAGCACCTCGCGAAGGTGCGGGCCGACCAGGTCCATCAGCGTCTCGACGACCGACTCGCGGGTCACCTCGACGGTGGAGCCGCCGTGGGTGTACTCGAAGCCGGCATCGGCCAGTGTGCCCTTCAGGTCGATGGCCGGGCGGACCTTCTCGACGCGCTCCTCCCCGATCTCCTGGAGTGCCCACGAGATGAGCTTCTCTCGCATCTCGGGCGCGACGTTGATCTTCAGGACGTCCCGGCGCTCGAAGTCCTGCTTGACGTACTCGATGACGATCTCGTGCAGCAGCCGGCCGAGGAAGTCGCTGTCTTTCAGGTGCTGGGCGACGTCCCCGGCCAGGATGGCCGACAGGACGCGGGCGAGGGCCGCCTGGAGCCGCAGGACGGCATCCCGGGCCGCCAGCTCCAGTTCCGTTCGCGACCGCGCGAGCGTCTCTTCCGCCTCGGCCCTGGCGTCCGCGAGGATCTTCTCGGCTTCCTTCCGGGCGTCCTGCACGACCTGCCGGGCCTGTTGTTGGGCCTCGGTGCGGAGTTGGTCGGCCTGCTGCTTTCCGGCCTGGACGCCTTGTTCCTGGAGCTTTGCTACGAAGGATTCGATCGTGTCAGCCATGAGCCGCTCCGTGTGCAGGCAGAGACACCATCAACTTAGCTTTATCGGCTATCTGACCACGCAAGCTGCGTGAGTATCTGGAACACGTATTCATAGGCCATCGGCTCGGGAAACTCAAGGAGGATTCGCAACCGCCGGTACGAGCACGGTTTCCGGGGGGCAAGGCCTGTCGCTTCAGAGGAGTCCTCGCAGCCTCATGGCGTAAACCAGGTGCTGGGCGATGTGGGCGAGGGTGAACACCGAAGCGTCGTAGACCAGGTGAAAGGCCGGCTTGCGGGGGAACCGTACGGCATAGACCTTCTCGAGATAGGCGCGCTCGCGTTCCTTGGCGCGGACGCGCAGGCGGGCCTCCGTCTCCGTCAGCCCCTCCCGGAAGGCCGTTTCCTTCACGCGCCACTCCAGCGGCGCCTCCAGGCGGATGCTCAGGCCGTTCGGCAGATCGTGCGTCGCGCCCGCGCCGCCCTGGCCGATGATGATGGCGTGGCCGTCGATGGCCAGCCCGCGGATCAGCGTGGTCATCCGGTTGCGGATCTCGTAGCCGCTCGGCACGCGATCGCGTTTGAACGCGCGGAAGAAGTCCAGGAACAGCCTCGGCTTGGCGCGGCGCTCCCGCTCGAGCAGACCGGCGGCCTGCTTGGTCTCCGTGGCCAGCCGGGCGAGGATCTCCTTGTGGTAGATCCGCCAGGTGTGCTCGGCGTCGGCCTCGTCGTTGAGCACCTCCATCAGAAGCAGGCCCAGCGAGAAGCCGTAGCAACCGTACTGCCGAGAGATCGTCACGAAGGGACCGGCGCTGTCGATCTCCCTGTCGGCTTCCGTCTCCTTGGGATGCTCCTGCATGTTTTCCTGGAGGGAGACCTCGGCCATCCATGGGCTCCTTCGCGGCAGGGGGCCGCGCGTCACTTCATTCTAAAAGGAGGCCGGCGCAGCCGACAACCGTCGTGTAGAGATTTCCGCGGCGGCGCCGGCTCGCCCGCCGCGTGCAGGGCGATGGCCCCTCAGCTTCGGGCCTCCCGCCGCGGGGGGGCCTTGCCGGACGACAGGCGACCGAAGATCATCCGCCCCGCCGACGTCTGGAGCACGCTCGTGACCGTGATGGCGATCTCCTCGCCGATGTGGTTGCGCCCCTGTTCGGCGACGACCATCGTGCCGTCGTCCAGGTAGCCGACGCCCTGGCCGGGCTCCTCGCCGGCGCGGATGACCTTCACGCGCATCGACTCACCGGGCAGGACGGCCGGCTTCAGGGCGTTGGCCAGGTCGTTGACGTTGATCACGTCCACGCCGCGGAGCTTGGCGATCTTGTTGAGGTTGTAGTCGTTGGTGATGACCCGCCCGTCGAGGTGTTCCGCCAGGGCCACGAGCTTCTCGTCCACGTCGTCGAAGCGTTCGACGGCCGGAACGTGCGTGTCCAATATGCGAACGTCGAGGCGCTGGCACTTCTGGAGCTGGTTGAGGATGTCCAAACCGCGCCGCCCGCGGTTGCGCTTGAGCTTGTCCTGCGAGTCCGCGACGGCGTGCAGCTCGGCCAGGACGAATCGCGGGACGATCACCTCCGACTCCACGACGCCCGTCTCGGCGATGTCGGCAATCCGCCCGTCGATGATGACCGACGTGTCCAGCAGCACGGGGCGGGCGCCCTTCGTCTCCTTGGCGAACTCCACGTAGGGGATGACGAAGCGGAAGTCGTCCTTCGTCTGGAGGACGAAGCTGATGCACATGAACACCGCCGCCACGGCCAGCATCGCCTTGACCACCTCGATGGCGGGCTGCGGCTGGATCCGGAACACGTTGACCACCAGGTCCACCACGATTCCCAGTCCGTAGGCGATCACCAGCCCCGCCAACGTCCCGAAGAACAGCCCGCTGAGGACCTGCAATCGCTTGCGCCGCCAGAGCATGTCGACGAGCACCAGCAGGAACGCCGCCGCCACGGGAGCCAGGATCAACGCCGAAACGTACAGCTTGGACGACGAGCCTTCCGCCTCGGCCGAGGCCTGGATGTTCACCAGCCTCAGGACCTTCCCGTCCCCCAGGGCGTCGATGGCTTCCTGGATCGTATCGAACTGCTCGACCTCGACGACCGTTCTGGCGGCCTGGAAGCCGAACGAGATAGCGATCCCCAGCACGATCAGCAGGAAGAGCACCCGCACCAGGTGAAGGACCATGATCCCACCATCCTTTGGACGAACGTGGTGAGGCGTATGAGCTATATGATTCCGCTGCAGTGAATATAACGCGCCCCGGCGGAAGCGGCCAGTGCCTTTGCGCGGCGGTCCGGCCCGGGCCGCGGTCAGGCCTTCTCGCCCAGATGGTCGCAGAGCCGCCCGTAGGGGCACAGGCGGCAGCTCTCGTTGGCTCGTCGCGCGAACCGCCCGGACCTCCGCGAGCGGATCAGGCCCGCCGCCAGCGAGGCGGCCCGCGCCTCGGCGCCGTGCAGGGCCTCGCCGCTCGCCGCGAAGGTGTGCGTCGCCGCCGGGCGGAGGAAGTACAGGCTCGCGTCCGCCGGCGGCGTGCCGGTGTGCCTCGCCGCCGCCGCGGCGTACAGAAGGAGCTGGAGCTCGTACTGCTCGGCACGGGCGGTCAGCTCCGCCCCGCTCACGCGGTCGGACTTGTAGTCCACCACGTGCCACGCGCCGCCCTCGTCGGCGTAGAGCAGATCGATCTGCCCGCGAAGCAGCGCCGGCCCGCAGGCCATCACGAAGTCCAGCTCGCGAAACGCCTGCCCGGCCGAGGCCAGCCGCGCCGACAGCTCGTGCTCCCCGAACCGCGCCAGCATCCCCCGCAACTGGGCCTCGAGAAGCGCCAGGTCGGTCGTGTCGGGCAGCTCCATCTCGCCGGCGGCCCGGCGCACGAGCGCTCCCGCATCCTGGGGCCCCGCAAAGTCCAGCAGCTCCATGCAGCGGTGATACAGCGTGCCTGCCGTGGCTGCGTCCAGCGCCCGGGCGCCGGCGGGGGCACGCTCCTCGCCCGCCGCGCCGGCCGTCTCGAAGCCCCCAGGCACGCGAAGCTCGTGGCGCCAGCGGTAGAGCATGGCGCAGTGATCGAAATCGCTCAGGGCCGTCACCGCGATCTCCACCCGTCCGACGTCCGCCGGCAGGGGACCCACGAGGGGCAGGGCGCCCGCCGGTGAGGCGATTCTCCCGATCTCGCTGGCCAGGTCGCGGCCCGACCGGGCCTTGGCCAGGAGCCGCTGGCCCGGCGGCGTCTGGCCGGGCGCAGCCGCCGGCGGGCCCGGCACGACGCGGCGCACGCGGGCGACGAAGCGGCCGTCGGCGTAGCGAATCTCCTGCCGCTCGTCGTGGAGGGCGGCGGCGATTCCGAGCACGCCGTCCATCTCGGCCAGGTAGGAGCCGCTGCTGCGGAAGCTCCCCGCCGCTGCCCGCCAGTCGGCGCCGACGAAGATCAGGTGGTCCCTGTGGCGGGTCGCGGCGACGTACAGCCGCCGGACGTCCTCCGCCCGGGCGTCGTCTTCCTCCAGGCGGCGGGCGATGCGGTAGGACAGGGGGGCGTCGGCGCCCTCGCCGTCGCCGGTGTCTTCCTCGACGTGCCTGTACGTCAGCCCCCAGTCGCTGCGGAGCAGCAGGGCGCCTCCCGGGCCGCGACGACCGGCGTTCAGATCCGGCACGACCACCACCCGGAACTCCAGCCCCTTGGCCTTGTGGATGGTCATCAGGCGGACGACGTCCTCCTGCTCGCCGGCGACGGCCGCCTGCTCGTAACGCGACTCGCCGACGACCTGCTCGCGCATCTCGGCGAGGAAGTCGGCCAGCGTCGCGTGCTCCGAGGCCGCCGCGCGGGCCCGGTCCACCACCATCCGCACGTTGCTGAGCATCCGCCGGCCCTGGAACTGCGACAGCAGCGTCGCCTCGTAGCCCGTCGCGTCCAGCAGCCGCTCCAGCAGCACGTCGATGCCCACGGCGTCCTTGTGGCGATGCAGCCCCTCCACCAGCCGCAGCGCCGCCGCGAGGTCCTCGGCCTGGGTCGCGTCCATGCCCGCCGGCGGGCTCGACGGGTCCAGCGTCGCGAAATACGGCGGGCGGCACGACTCGGCGATATGCATCAGCGTGTTGTCGTCCAGGCCGAACAGGCTGCTGCGGAGCGTCCCGAACAGGGCGATGTCGTCCAGGGGGTTGTCCACCGCCTGGAGGGCGTTGAGGACGTCGAAGACCTCCTGCCGGCGGAAGAAGCCCGTCCCGCCCACGACGTAGTACGGCACGCCGCGGAGCTGAAGCTCGCGCTCGTACTCCAGGCTGTTGGTCATGCGGGCGAAGAGGATGGCGACGTCTCGCGCCCGGACGGCCCGCCACTGCTCGGCATCGCCGTCCCAGACGATGCGCTCGCCGGCGTCGAGCATTCGGCCGATGCGCTGGGCGGTCAGGGCGGCCTGGGCGGCCGAGGCCGAGGCCGCGTCCGTCACGGGCCCTTCCTCCGGGCCTGCGGCGAGGAGGACCTCCACCGACGGTGCGGGGGGGTTGGTCTTCCGGTGGGCGCGGATGGGCTCGTAGGCCCGGCCCATGAGCGGCGCGAAGAGGTGGTTGACGAACGCGATGCCCGCCTCGTGGGTGCGGAAGGACTCGTCGAGGTGCTCCTGGTGCTCGGCGCCGAGGCGGTCGCACGTGCCGCGGAACACCTCGACCTGGGCGCCGCGGAAGCGGTAGATGCTCTGCTTGGCGTCGCCGACGGCGAAGAGCTTGCCCTCCGGCGGCGCCTGCCCGGGCGTGCCCCCGCCGATCAGCCTCGCCAGCATCCGGAGCTGGAAGGCGTTGGTGTCCTGGCACTCGTCGATCAGGAGCTGGTCGATGCCGCGGGCCAGCAGCCGGCGGACGTCGGGCTTGGCCGCCAGCAGGCGGTCCGTGCACGCCAGCAGGTCCGTGAAGTCCAACAGCCCGCGGCGGCGCTTCTCGGCATCGTGGAGGTCCCTGGCCGACAGCGCGAGTCCGCTGAGGGCCGCCAGGGCCCGCGCCGCGCCGCGGTCCGGCTCGCCCAGCGGTTCGGCGAAGATCGCGAAGGCGGCGACCTTCCCGATCAGCGCCCGCAGTCGGGCGCGGACTTCCTTGACGGCCTCGCGGCCGCCCCAGGGCTTCGCGCTGCCGATGTTGCCCGGCCTGGGGTTGAGCCCGGCGAACAGCTCGGGCGGCGCGCCGGCCGGGTCGGCCAGGATCCGGCGGATCGCCTCCAACTGCTCGTCGCGAAAGGCCGCCAGCTTGTCCCCCGAGCCGTCGCACGGGCAAGCGGACAGCGCGTCCAGCTCCGCTCGGAGGCCCGCGTCGTCGGCCAGCGGCGCCAGCCACTCGCCGCGCCGATCCGACAGCAGCGCGCCCCACCGGTCGAACGTCGCGTCGGCGTCCCGGTAGTCCGACAGCTCGCAGGCCGTGCGGTTCTCCAGCAGGAACTGCACGAGGGATACGGCCTGGTCGAAGGGCAGGCTCGTCAGCAGCTCGGCGACGTCGTGGCGTTCGGCCTCGACGGCTTGGAGGACGGCTTCCTCGGCGGCCTCGCGGACGAGGCGCTCGGCGAGCAGCTCGTCGGCGCAGACGGCGAAGTTCGGGTCGATGCCCGCCTCGATGGCGTGCGAGCGGAGCAGCGACGCGCAGAAGCCGTGGATCGTGGCGATGCGTGCCTCGGGCAGCTCATCCAGCCAGGTAAGGACGCGGCGGCGCTGCTCCTTGTCGGCTGCGGCGTCGGCCGCCGCGTCGGCGAGCATCTCCCGCACGCGGCTGGACATCTCCAGGGCGGCCTTCTCCGTGAACGTCAGGGCGACCAGGCGCGAGAGCGTCTCGGCGGGGGCCACCGGGCGGTCCGAGAGCCCGCCTTCCCGCAGCAGCTCATAGAACCGCCGCGCCAGGACGAACGTCTTGCCGCACCCCGCCCCCGAGCGCAGGGCGAGGTTCTCCCCGATGCGGTCGATGCCCGCCGCACGCTGGGCCCGCGTGAGCTGCTCGTCGGACGGCATCAGTCGCCCTCCTCGTGCGACGGGCGGACCTTCCGCTCGGCCCGGGCCGGGGCGTGATGGCAGATCTGGCGGAACGGGCAGTAGCTCGGGCAGTCGTCGGTCGGCAGGGCGTCGAATCGCCCGGCCGCCATCTCCGCGACGAACCGCGCGACCGTGGCGAGCGCGGCCTTGCGCCGCGCCGCGTAGCTGTCATCGGGCCTGTACCCGCCGCCCGAGGGCTTGATCGCCGCGAAGTACCGCTCGTGCGACGCCTTGGTGGCGCCGATCCTGTGGAACGCCCCGCCGACGCAGGTCTCGGCCAGGATGGCCTCGGCGGCCGCGGCGTACAGCGGCATCTGGAGGTTGCGGCCCTCGAGCATGTCCCGCGGGGAAGGCAGGCGACCGGTCTTGTAGTCCACGACGAGCAGCCCCGCCAGGCCGCCGAGCCGCACGCGGTCGATCCGGTCGATCCGCCCGCGGAGGCGGATCGCCCCGCCCGGCGTGTCGACCGTCACCGGCTGCTCGGTGCTCCTGGGGTCGTGGGCCTCTCGCTCGTCGAGCTCCTGCCCGAAGGCCAGTTCGAAGCGCAGGCTTTCGGGCTCCAGCTCGCCCTGCCCGCGAGCCGACCGGAGGTAGTTCCACAGGTCGCGGCGCATCTGCCGGAGCTGGAGTCGCCACAGGGCGGGGTAGGGGGGGCGGCGGGCCTCGACGGCCTCGGCCTCCGCGGCGATCGCCGCGTCCAGGGCGCGGGCCAGCTCGTCCTCGTCGATTCTCCCCAGGCGGACGGGTCCGCCGCTCTGCTCGGCCAGACGCCGCATGAGCTCGAAGAGCACGTCGTGGCAGAACATCCCTCGCGTCTTCGGCTCCAGGCGCCGCTGCGGCTCGCCCAGCGGAGCGAGGCGGAGCACGTACGTCGCGAAGTACCCCCACGGGCACTGCCCGAAGGCGTTCAGCCGGTTGGCCGAGAAGATCGTCCTGTCCGGGTAGCGCTCGGCGAGGGCCTTGCGCAGGTTCGGGTCGGTGATGCGCCCGTCGAACTCGTTGCACTCGCCCGGGAGCCAGCGGCGGTGTCGCGCCCAGATGCCCATGGCCGCCCGCCTCAGCTTCTCGCCGGCACGGGCGGCCGCCCAGGCCAACGCGTCGGCGCGGCTTGGCGCGTCGCGGCGGAACAGCGACGAGAGACCCGCATTGAACGCGTCGCGAGGGCTGGCCAACTCGCCCGCCGGCGGGATGACCGTTCCCGGCGGGATCCGCTCGACGGGCGCGGGGTCCAGGCCGCCGCACGGCGACAGCAGCGCCAGCAGGAAGCAGCTCGGCGAGCCGGTCCTTCCGGACGCGTCGGCCTCCAGGTAGCTCGCGGTGAGGCTGCGGCGGGCCCGCGAGACGGCGAGGTAGAACAGCAGCATCTCCCGGGCCGTCAGGTCGCTGCGGGCGTCGAGGACGACGCCGAGGTCCCGCCACCGCTGGCGGTCCGCCTCGCCGACGAGCGAGCCCTCCACGAACCGCCGCGGGAACTGGCGCTCGCTGGCGCCGAGCAGGAAGACGTGGTCGTAGCGCAGGGCGCGGGCGTCGAGGACGTCGAGCACGTCCACGAGCGACTCGCCTCGGTCGGGGGGGCACGCCACGGCGGACAGGGCCTCCCGCAGATCGGCCATGCCCGGCCGGGGCTCCGGCAGACCGGCGAGGCAGTCGGCCAGCGTCGCCAGGGCGCGCAGGTCGCGGGCGATGAGCGCGGCGTCCTCGTGCTCCAGCGCCGCCGCCCGCAGGTGCAGGGCGTCGATCGCATCCGCCAGCTTCGTCGCCTCCGCCGCCCGCTCAGCCAGGTCGAACAGCCGGCTCAGCAGCTCGCCGGCCTGCCGGATCGTCTCCGGCGCCGCGCGGTGAGGGCTGGGGCCGGAGGATTCGCCGTTCTCCTTGGCGTCCTCGGCGCGCCGGCGGCTCGCGGCGGCCGCCAGACGCTCTGCGGCGCGCGCGTACGCCTCGCGTCCGTGGAGCACGTTGCCCTCGCGGATGAGCACTTCGGCGGCGGCGACGGTCCCCGCGTCGTAGTCGCCCAACGCCCGCGGACGGAAGTAGCTGCTGGTGAGCACGCGAAGCACGTCGCGCCAGGCCGGCTCCGGGCCGAGCGACGCCACGTCCAGCGCGAAGCCGACCACCGGCACGTCGGTCAGGGCCTGCGGCCCCGGCGCGACCGGGATGTCGTGCTCGGCGAAGATGCGGCGGACCGTCTCGCCGTAGTCGTCCAGGCTCCGGGCGAGGACGGCGATGCTCCCGGCCGCCGCGCCGTCGCAGAGCAGCCTCTTGACGCGCCGGGCGACGGCGGCGACCTCGGCGTCCTGCCCCGAGGCCGCGATGACCGACAGCTCCGCCGGGCGCTCGCAGCGTGCGTCGACGTCGAACAGGGCGGGCCAGAGCGTCCGCAGCGCGGGCGCCACGTCGTCGGAGTCGCTCTGCCCGGGGGCGACCTGCACGTCGATCTCGCTGAGGTCGTCGCCGAACGTCTCGCGGATGCGGCGCAGCGTGCGGCCGGTCCAATGCCACATCCGCGAGCGCCCGTCGTCGGCGTACGGCAGCGTGATGACGATGCGCTGGAGCCGCCGCGACAGGACGGCGAGGATGGCCAACTGCGTCGGGGTGAAGTCGGTGAAGCCGTCGGCGGCGACGGCGGCGACGCCGTCGAGCCCCGGCAGCGGCTCGCCGGCGGCCGCGGCCGAGCGAAGCGCCTCGCGCGCCAGCCAGGCCTGGCCCTCGACGTCGTAGGCGCCGCGGTCGTGCAGGGCCTGCTGGTAGCGGCGGTAGACGGCGACAAGGTCGCCCCGCTTGTCGC
This sequence comes from uncultured Planctomycetaceae bacterium, assembly GCA_964642165.1. Lineage (GTDB taxonomy): Bacteria > Planctomycetota > Phycisphaerae > SM23-33 > SM23-33 > CAYRVX01. The sequence continues at coordinate 12,817 of CAZXOC010000065.1, forward strand.
GGGCGCTGCCGACGGCGCGGGCGAGGTCGTCCGGCTCGACGGCCGCACGCTTCAGCTCCGCGATCGCCCGGTCCAGCGCGACGACCAGGCCCGGCGTGTCGGCCACCGCGTCCAGCGCGGCCAGCTCGCCGGCCCGGTGCAGGTCGGCGACGATGCGGCCCAGCAGCAGGCGGCGGTGGAAGGCGGGCAGGAGGCGGGCGCGCTCGCCGGCGGCGGCGAGGATCCGCCCGGCGAGGCCGGCGAACGTCAGCACGGCGGGCGAGAGCACCACCCCGCTTGCGGACGCCTCGAGCAGCCGGCGGCGAAGGGACTGCGCGGCGGCGGCGTTCGGCGCCAGCAGGAGGCACCCCGGCCGGGCGGCCTCGTCGAGGTTGTGCCGGTACGTTCCCAGTGCGGCGGTCGTCTTGCCGCACGCCGCCGGGCCGCGAACCACCACCACGCGCGTCCGCGTCGAGAGAATCCGTTCGGCCAGCGAGTTGTCCCGTCCCCGTCGCTCCATCGTGGGGCATTGTCCCGCGCCGCCGGATGTGGGACAAGCGCCGCGCGGGCGGCGGGGTGGCCGCTGGGCGTATAGTGACCTGCCGACTGTGCCGATACAAAGAGCGTACGCGCCGGCCGGGGGCGCCGGCGGCGAGCAGTGGAGGCATCGATGGCGGCGGAGTACTCGGTGCGGACGTGCCGGCGCCTCGCGGAGCAGTTTCGCGAGGCGCGCGTGCTGCGCCCGCGCCGCGTCGATCGCTACGACCCCGGCACGGAGCTGACGTACGACATGACGGGCGTCTTCCCGCCGGCGCGGGCGCGGGTGACGGTCGCGATCGAGCGCTTCGTCGGCGGGGGGTTCGCCGGGCAGGTCTACCGGGTCGCCGTGCGGGACGTCCGGGGCGCCGGCGGCGGGACCATCGCCGGTCTGGAACCGGGCTCGTCGTACGCGATGAAGATCCTCGTCCCGCCGTCGCGCTTCAGCCAGGTCTTCCGCGACGCCATCTACTTCCTGGCGTTCCAGTCGCCGTTCCAGCTCCAGGTCAACCCCGTCGCCGCGCGGGCCGGGGCGCTGTGGCAGAAGTTCATCCGCCGTGCGGCGGGCGTGCGCTTCGGCAGCGAGCGCTGCGTCGTGGACGTCCTGGCGACGTTCGTCGACCCGGCGATCGGAAGCTGCGGCGAGATCAGCGAGTGGCTCGACGGGCGGACCTGGCGCTTCGAGGTGGACGAGCGGCTCTTCGCCCGCTGGCGCTGGAGGGTGGACCGGCCCGGCGACGGTCTCGGCTCGCCGGAGTACCGCGCGAAGAAGCGGTTCATGGCCGAGCTGGTCCGGCTCCTGCACGACATGGGCGCCCCCGAGCTGGCCCGGCAGTACGAGTGGTGGACGTGCAAGAGCCAGCCCAACTGCCTCAAGCGCCGCGAGTACGACCGGGAGCCCGCCGCGGGCCTGACGGCCGTCGACTTCCGCGCGGGGCTGGCCCTGCTGCCGTACCTGCCCATGAGCCCCGGAGACCTGGGGCTGATCGCCCGGGGCCTCGCCGCCGGCCGTGTCGTCCAGTTCGACCGCGGCGATCTCGCCCGGCTCGAGGGCTTCGTGGAGGCCCACGCCGACGCCTTCGCCGACCTGCGCCCCGCGCTGGCGGAGCTCCGGGCCGCCGAGGCCGACTACCGCGACGCCCAGGTGGACGTCGTCCACCACCGCACGCGCCTGCTCCACGACGGGGAGCTCTGGTCGAAGCTCCGCGGCGCCGCCATCGCGGGCTGGCGCGTCGCCGGGCTGGTGGACGAGGCCGCAGAGAAACGCCTTCGCGCCAGCCGGCTGCGCACCGCCGTGTTCTGGGTGCTGGGGCTCGTGCCGCTCGCCGGGCGGGCCTTGCGGAAGCTGATCGGCCGGGCCGACTACCGCGAGCACTACGCCCGGCTGCTCGCCGGCGGCGAGTACGTCGACCGCGCCGTCCGCGCCCACGTGGCGGAGACGCTGATCGGCTGGCTCCGCGACGGGCGCGTCGCTCCGCCCATGGCCGAACGTCTCAGCCGCGACCCGCTGCTGTTCCTCATCCTGCTGCCGCTGTCGCTTCTGCCGGCCGGGCTGCATCGCATGCTGACCGACCGCGCCTACGCGGCCGAGAAGCTGAGCTACGTCTTCGTCCGCCCCGTGCGGCTGTACTTCGACGCCGAGATGCGCGAGCAGTGGCTGCGCGACATGGTCGCCGAGGGGCGGGCCAACCACATGGTCACCGACGAGGACGCCGGACGGATCCTCTCGCGCATCAAGGAGCCGTTCATCCAGAAGTACCTCAAGAGCCTCGCCGTGCACGTCTGCACGCTGCCGGTGACGCAGGTCGTCTCGGTGGCGCTGGCGCTGTGGTACTACCTGGCCCACCCGGACCTGTCGCAGGCGGTGCGGACCTACCGCGCCGGGCTGATCATCGGGGTGTTCCAGGTCATCCCGATCTCGCCCGGCTCGCTGGTTCGCGGGCTCTACGTCCTGTACCTCGTGCTGCGCGAGAGGGACTTCCGCAGCTACCACATCGCCGTGTTCCTGGGCTTCTTCAAGTACGTGGGGTACCTGGCGTTCCCGATCCAGATGGCGCACCGATACCCGGCCCTGGCGCGGTTCATGGCCGGGCACTGGGCGACGGGGGCGGTGCACGTCGTGCCGGTCTTCGGCGAGCGGGGCGGGCTGCTGGAGCACTCCGTCTTCGACCTGTTCTACAACTACCCCCTGACGATTCGCCGGCGAATGACCCGCCGGGCGCGGGCGCGCCAAGGCAAGCCGGCCCGCGCGTGGCACGTGGCGCTTTGCGCCGCGGGCGGCGGGGCCCTGGCGGCGCTGTTGGACGCGGTGGTCTTCGCCCGCCACGGCGTGGTCCCGTCACTGGGCCACGTCTGGCCGGTCGCGATCTGGGTGCCCCTGCTGGCCGGGGGCCTGGCCGCGCACTTCGCCGGCGGCGCGACCACCGGGCGCCGGGCGCTCCTGGGCGTGCTGGGCGGCCTGGGCGTCGCCGTCGTCTACGCGGCGATCCACTATGCCCTGACGCAGGGAACGATCGCGCCGTTGAGCCCGGCCGGGGGCTTGCGCGTGCTCTCGTGGAGCGCGTTCCTCTTTGCCATTCTCTCGATGGCCGGGGCGCTGGTCGCCGAGACGCACGGCCCGGAGCCCGGGTAGGCCCCCAGCTCGGCCCGCCGCCGGGGTCCGGCGGGCGCCGGGGGGCTACCAGTCCCCGCTGAGGCCCACGTTGCCGGTGACGTTCTCGGAGCCCTCGGAGGACGCGGAGGGCTCGGAGGCGTCGTCGTCGCCGCGGTTTCCGGGGCGCCGCTTGGCCTGCTCCAGGGCCGTGACGATCTCCCGGCTCATCTCCGCCATCAGGTCGTAGACGTGCTGGCGTGTGTACTCGCCGCCGGCGACCAGCCCCGCCACGGCGCGAGCCGCCACGGCGAAGGGCACCACGGGAAGCTGCGGTATGCCGTGGCTGACCACCACGTCGGCCGTGCCGATGGGCTCGTCGCTGTCGAGGCCGTGGACCGAGACCGTGCACGAGGCGTTGGCCCGCCCGCCGAGGACGAGCTGGCAGGCCGCACCGGGCAGGTCCAGGCGGGTGATCGTGGCGCGAAGGCGGATCGGGCGCGTGCCCCGCGGCTTGCCCAGCAGCGGGCGCAGCTCCTGCTCCATCTCCTCGCGGTGTCTGCGGAACTCCTCCTGGGTGGCGGCCGCCGGCATGGGCGGGTCATGCATCAACCCCGGCGTCGTGGCGTAGTGCTCCAGGAGCTGCCCGAACGCCTCGACGTCGAAGTCCTCGCCCTGCTTCCAGTGCTCGCTGGTCAGCAGGTCTTTCTGGAGCAGCCCCCGCAGCAGCGGCGCCATGTCCGGGTCGGGAACCGACTCGGCGAGCTGCACGTCCTCGATGATAACGCTGTCGTAGTCGCGCAGGCTCACGGGGCGGCTGTCGGGCCCGACCAGCTCGGTGCAGCCCCCGGCCAGGCACGCCGCCATCACCCAGACGCCCGCGGCGCCGCGATGGGCAAGCTTCCTCTGCATTGCGGTCTTCTCCCCATGACGACAGGACCGGCGGCCCAACGCCCGGCACCTGGCTCAGGCCCTCCCCGGCCAGGCCCATCCCGTGGCGCGGTACGCCCGTAACCCTATCGGCAAACCGGCGGCGCGGGATGAGGATCGGCGCGGGCTCAACCCCCGAACAGCTTCTTCCACCAGGGCTGCTTTGCGGCCGGCTTCTCGGCCGGCTCGTTCCCCTTGCCCGCCTTGGCGGCCTTGGCCTCGTCGGCGGCCTGGAGCTGCTTGCGCTGCTCCGGCGTCAGGATCTTCTTGCGGATGTCCCGGACCAGGTCGCCGGCGACGCCCTTCTTCCGGGCCCGGAGCGCGGCGAACTGCTTCGAGGCGGCGAGGTCCTTGCCCGACCGGAGGCGCAGCTTGCGGACGGACTCCGTGCAGAGGGCCTGGACCTTTTTGTGTTGTTCGCCCGTCAGGCGGATGCCCTGCATGGAGCTGAGCGTCTCCTCCTCGACCGCCATGGCGGCCATCGCCTCGCGCTGCGAGCCGGTCAGAAGCCTGTCGAGGCCGCTCGAGAGGTGCTGGCGCACTTGGCGGTCGACCTTGGCCCGGTCGCCGGGCCCGGCCGAGGCGAGCTTCTTCGCCTCCCGGTCGCAGAGCGTGCGGAGCTTGCCCTGCTGGTCCTCCGTCAGCCGGGCGCGGCGGTACTGGTGCAGGAGCGACCGGTAGAGCCGGTGGCTTTCCCAGTCGCGGAGCTGGCCTTCGCTGAGCAGCGGCTTGGCGGCGACCCGGTCGCCGCTGCGCTGGGCCTCCTTGGCCTGTTTGGCTTGAAGCTCCCGCATCTCCTTGCGGAGCTGCTCCTGCTGCTTCTGGAGGGGCTTCCACTGGCGGGCGAGCTGCTTCGCCCGGTCGGCCTGGGCCTTCTCCAGGGCCTCCTGCCGCGCCTGCCATCGCTTCACGTTCGCCAGGAGCTTCTTCTCCTGATCCTTCGGCAGGTTCATCGACTTGACCCAGGCCGTCAGGTCGCGGCGGAAGCGCGTGCCCGTCTTGCGGACGGCGCGGGGGCGGTAGTCCTTGCGGGCGCGCGAAACGTCCTTCGCCTCATCCGCCGGCGCGGGCGCGCAGACGGCCGCTGCGATCCAGGCCATGGACAGCAGCAGGTTCGTGCGTTCCACCTTGCCAACTCCCGGACGGCGCCGGCCGCGCCGCTCGATCCCCAGCATACCAAACCGCCGCCGCGCGTGCACCAACGGATTCCGCGCCGAAGGGCGGTCGCCGCGCTACGCCAGGTGGAAGGCCAGCCGCAGCACGAGCTGCGCGGCGAGGTTGGCGTAGACCGCGGCCGCCAGGTCGTCCGCCACGATGCCCCACCCGTGCGGGAGCCGCTGGAGGCGGTTCACCGGCGGCGGCTTGACGATGTCGAACACCCGAAAGGCCGCGAATGCCACACCCGCCGAGATCAGCCACGTCCGCCAGCCGCCCGACAGCGGCAGGCCGCACAACGCGACGGCCTGCCCGGCCCACTCGTCCAGCGTGCAGCGGCCGGGGTCCTTCTTCCCGAAGGCCGCCTCGGCGAAGCGCCCGAGCAGCACACAGCCCACCGCGGCGGCCAGGGCGATGGTTACCATCGTGCCTGTGACGCAGACCTGCCGCCCGGCGGAGCCCCAGGCCACGGCGAGGAACACGGCGCCCACGGCCGCCGAGCCCCAGGTGCCCGGCGCGACCGGCAGGTAGCCCGTCCCGAGGCCGGTGACGATCAGCCTGCCCAGGACGCCGCCAACGGGAGTGCCTTCGCCGGAAGCCATCTACCCCTCGAGCGTCATCAGCCGCCGCGTCTTGCCGACGTAGGCCAGGGCGCTGAGGACCGTGACCGCCACCGCCAGCCAGACCAGGACGACCTTGACGTAGATGGCCCAGGCGGCCTCGGGGAGGTTGGCCAACTGGCACAGGACCGCGCAGATGGCGAGGGACTGGACGAACATCTTGATCTTCCCGGCCGGGATCGCCGGAAACTTGATCCCGCGGGACTCGCTGTAGCCGCGCACGGCGGAGACGACGAATTCCCTGGCCAGGATGGCCACCACCATCCACGCCTGCACGGCGGAGAGCATGCCGCCGGTCAGCCAGCCGGCCAGCAGCTTGCGGTCCAGCAGGTTGGGGTCCGCCGGCATGGCGAAGTTGGACCCGGTCAGCATGACGAACGACCCGACCACCAGCACCTTGTCGACGAACGGGTCGACGATGCGCCCGAATGCGCTGGTGAGGTTGAGCTTGCGGGCGAGGTACCCGTCCAGCACGTCGGTGATGCCCGCGACGATGTAGACCACGAACGCCACGTTCAGCAGCCAAAAGGCGCTGTCCGAATCGTACTCGTACAGGCCGACCAGCACGAAGAACGCCGCGGCCAGCACGATTCGCCCGATCGTCAACTGGTTGGGCAGCTTCCAGTTCATCTTTGCGACGCTGCTTTGCTTCACGTGACCATCCCGCTCGGCCCGGCCGGGACCGAGGCCTTCCTATTCATCACACGCGACGACGAGATCGTAGCCTTCCTGCGCGACGACGTGCCCGTCAACGAACGCGCCCGCCGGGCGATCGGCCGTGAGCCTACATATACCATCGATGTCCGGGGCTTGGCCATAGTATCTGCCGATCGAGCAGCCGTCGTCGCGCCGACCGTCCACCAGCACGCGGATGGGCAGGCCGACGCGGCGGGCCCCGGCCTCGAAGGCGATCTGCTGCTGGGCGAGCATGAGCGTCTCGCGCCGCTCGTGCCGGAGCGGCTCGGGTACGGCCCCGTCGAGCCGCGCCGCCGGCGTGCCGTCCTCGGCCCAGAACGGGAAGACCCCGACGGCGTCGAAGCGGTACTCCTCCACGAACGTCAGGAGCTCGCGGAACTGCTCGTCCGTCTCGCCGGGAAAGCCCACGATAAACGTCGTGCGAAGGACCAGGCCGTCGATGCGCCGCCGCATCCGGGCCAGCAGCGCCTCGATCTGCCGCCGCGTCACGCCCCGCCCCATGCGCTTCAGGACCGCCTCGCTGATGTGCTGGAGCGGCATGTCCACGTAGGGGATGACCGGCTCGCAGTCGGCGATCGCGTCGATCAGGGCGTCGGTGACGCGCTGCGGGTAGGCGTACATCAGGCGGATCCACGCGATGCCGTCGAGGCTCGCCAGCGACCGCAGCAGCGCGGGTAGGTTCACGTCGCCGGGAAGGTCGCGCCCGTAGGCCGTCGTGTCCTGGGCGATGACGTTCAGCTCGACCGCCCCGTCGGCGATCAGCTCGCGAGCCTCGGCCAGCACCTGCTCCGGCGGCTTGGAGCGGTACGGCCCGCGCAGCGCCGGGATCGTGCAGAACGTGCATTTCCGCGAGCACCCCTCGGCGATGCGAAGGTAGGCCGTGTGCCGAGGCGTCAGGCGGAAGCGCCCCGCGTCGGAGGCGACCCCCGCCGGGCACGGCGAGACCATGCTCACGCGCCGGCGGCCCGTCACGGCGGCGAGGATGGCGTGGCGATCGTGTACGCCGACCACCGCGTCGATCCCGGGGACGAGGTCGTACAGCGCCTCGCCGTCGCGGTTGACGAGGCAGCCGGCGACCACGACGCGCCGCGCCCGCCCGGCCCGCTTGCACGCGACCGCCTCGCGGATGACGTCCAGCGACTCGGCCACCGCCGGCGAGATGAACCCGCACGTATTGACGACGATCACGTCGGCCTCGTCCATCGGCGCGCCGACGACGCAGCCGCCCTCCGCCAGGTGCGCGAGGATCTTCTCGCTGTCGACCAGGTTCTTCGGGCAGCCCAGCGACACGAGCGCGACGGCAGGGGGCTTCCGTGCGGCCATGGTCGGATCATACGCCCGGCCGCACCGGCGACAAGGCCGATTCTCTCTGCCGCCCGGAGGCGGTCGCCGGGCCTCGGGGACGCGCGGCTCCCGGGCCGATCGCCCGTGCGGTTGGTGTCTCGCCTCGCCGAGGGGTATAGTGCGTAAGCGGCGCGGGCCCGAAGCGGTGCAAGGGACGCCGCGGTGGCCGCCCCTGTTCTGGGCGGCCCGGGGACCAGGCAGACCGGTGAGGACGGAGACGACGAACATGCGGCGAACGCGCAGGGAGTTCTTGAAGGCGGCGGGGATCGGGGCCTTGTCGCTGGGGGCGCGCCCGTCACCACGCCTGCTGGGGCGGACGGCGGCCGAGCCGGCAGGCCGGCGCGAGCGGCCGAACATCCTCTGGATCTCCTGTGAGGACATCTCGCCGCACCTGGGCTGCTACGGCGATGCTCGCGCGATCACGCCGACGCTCGACAAGCTCGCCCGCGAGGGCGTCCTCTTCCGGCGCTGCTACTCCCACTCGGGCGTCTGCGCGCCGACGCGGTCGGGCATCATCACCGGCATGTACCCCACGACGCTCGGCTCGCAGCACATGCGCTGCCGCGCGACGCTGCCTGCCGACGTGAGGTGCTTCCCGGCCTACCTCCGCCGGGCCGGCTACTACACCAGCAACAACGCCAAGCAGGACTATAACTTCAGCGCCGGGCGGGCGTGGGATGAGTCCGGCGGCAAGGCCCACTGGCGCAAGCGGCCGAAGGGCAAGCGCTTCTTCCACGTGCGGAACTTCACGAACACGCACGAGGGCGGCATCGCCGGGCGCCGCGCGACGCCGGGCCTCACGCCGGGCGAGAAGCAGGACCCCGCGAAGCTCGACCTGCCTCCGTACTACGGCGACACGCCCGTCGCGCGGGCGGACTGGGCGAAGTACTACGAGCTGATCACGCAGCTCGACCACCACGTCGCGGACCTGCTCCGGCAGCTCGACGACGACGGGCTGGCCGACGAGACGATCGTGTTCTTCTGGGCGGACCACGGCGTGGGGCTGCCGCGGGCCAAACGCTGGCTGTACGAGTCGGGCACCCACGTGCCGCTGATCGTCCGCGTCCCGGAGAAGCTCCGCACGCCCGGGCAGGGCACGCCGGGCACCGTCGACGACCGCCTCGTCGCCTACGTGGACCTCGCGCCGACCGTGCTGAACCTCGCCGGCGTCGCGATCCCCGAGCACATGCAGGGCCGGGCGTTCCTCGGCCCGGGGTGCCCGCCGCCGCGGCAGTTCGTCTACGGCGCCCGCGACCGCATGGACGAGCGCTACGACATCATCCGCACCGTGCGCGACCCGCGCTACCGCTACGTCCGGAACTACGAGCCCTTCAAGGCCTACTACCAGTACATGAACACGCCGGAGAAGGGGCACACCATGCGCGAGCTGCGGCGGCTGCACCAGGCCGGCAAGCTCCCGCCGGCCGCGGCGCGGTTCATGGCGCGGACCAAGCCCGTGGAGGAGCTCTACGACCTGGAGGCCGATCCGCACGAGGTCCGCAACCTCGCCGCCTCGCCGAAGCACCGCCCCGTGCTGGAACGCCTCCGCGCCGCCCACGTCCGGTGGATGCTCGAGACGCTCGACACCGGGCTGATCCCGGAGCCCGACCTGCGGCAGCGCGCCCGCCAATGCGGCAGCGAGTACGCCGTCCTGCGCCGCCCGGGCGGGAAGGAGCTGCTGCGCCGGCTGATCGACGCCGCGTCGGTCGCCGGCCGCCCGAGGGCCGCCGACCGGGCCAAGCTGCTGGCGGCCCTGAGGGACGCCGATGCGGCCGTGCGCTACTGGGGCGCGATCGGCCTGGGCAATCTCGGCGCCGAGGGGGAGGCCGCCGCCGGGCCCCTGACGGCCGCGCTCAAGGATGCCTCGGCCAGCGTCCGCGTCGCCGCCGCCCGCGCGCTCTGCGCGCTGGGCCGGACCGACCAGGCGCTCGGCGTCCTGACCGCCGAGCTCAAGAGCAGCCACGAGTGGGTCCGCCTCAGCGCCGCGCTGGTGCTGGACGAGATCGGCCCCAAGGCCCGTCCCGCCGTCGCCGCCCTCAAGGCCGCCCTGAAGGACCGCAAGAACAAGTACGTCGTTCGCGTGGCCAACCACGCCCTGAACGCCATGCTGGGGACCAGCAACCGCGTCCGCTGAGCCACCCCGGCCCGTTCCGGCAGCGAAGCCCCGACGGCCGCAACGCGCACGATATCGAGCACGTTTCGCAGGACCGGCAGTGCCCATTGCCAGGGAGACGGAAGATGAGTTCGCAGGGCCGTACGTGGTGCCGACCGATTGGCGGGGCGGTGTTCGTGGCGATGGTTCTGGCGCCGTTGGTTCCCGCGGCCGCGCAGGGAAGGCGGTCCGATTACCAGCGAAGCGCGCGACTCCGGACGCTGACGCGGAACAAGGTCTTCCGCGATCGGGTCCAGCCGAGTTGGTCCGACGACGGCAAGCGGCTGTGGTACCGCGTGCAGACGGGCCCCGACCGGTACGAGTTCGTGCTCGTCGACACGGCGAAGGGCCTCCGCCGGCCGGCCTTCGATCCCGAGAGAATGGCCAAGGCGCTGGTCCGGGCCGGCATCAAGGGCGCCCGGCCCGACCGCCTGGGGATCAGCCAGTTCGCCCTTGACGACGACGGGCTCGGCGTGGTCTTCCGGAGCGTCGGCCGGTGGTGGCGGTGCGACCTGAAGACCTACAAGGTGGGGAAGCTCACCGGCGCCAAGGGGCTGGGGAAGGCCGAGGCGCTTCGGCCGGTGGCGAGCGGCCCGCGGGCCAGCCGGCAGAGCGGGCGGCACACGGAGGTGACGCTGCTTAACCTCACCAAGGGCGAGGTGGAGCTGCTCTGGCTCGACACGGAGGGCAAGCGGCGCCGCTACGGGAAGATCGCCCCCGGGAAGGAACGCCGCCAGCACACGTACGCCGGCCACGTCTGGCTGGTGGTGGACGCCAAGGGAAAGCCGTTGGGCGTCTTCCAGGCGCCCGACAAGCCGACCCTCGTGGAGATCACCGGCCAGGCGACCACGCAGCGGGCCGATCCGCGTCGGCCGGACCGGACGCGAGGTCGCTCCCGGCGGGATCGCGGCAGGGCATCGGGCCGTTCGCCGGACGGGCGGTGGGCTGCCTTCGTCAAGGACTACAACGTCCACCTCCGCCCGGCCGACGGCGGTCGGGAAGTCGCCCTGAGCAGCGACGGGACCGCCGAGGATCGCTACGACGGCCGCTTCTACTGGTCGCCGGACTCGAAGCACGTGGTGGCCGTTCGCGTCCGCCAGGGCGAGGAGCGGAAGGTGTACTTGATCGAGTCCTCGCCGCGCGACCAGGTCCAGCCGAAGCTGCACTCCTACAACTACCGCAAGCCGGGCGATCGCATCCCGATCGCCAAGCCGCAGCTCTTTGACGTTGCCGCCCGCAAGCACGTGCCGGTCAGCGACGCGATGTTCCCCAACCCCTGGAGCATCCGCGACATCCGCTGGTCGCCGGACTCGAGCCGGTTCACCTTCGTCTACAACCAGCGCGGCCACCAGGTGCTCCGCGTGCTGGCCGTCCGCGCCGCCGACGGGTCGGTCCGCGCCCTCGTCGACGAGCGGAGCAAGACCTTCATCCACTACTCCGGCAAGTACTTCCTGCGCTGGCTCGACGAGACCGACGAGCTGATCTGGATGTCGGAGCGAAACGGCTGGAACCACCTGTACCTCTACGACGCGCTCCGCGGGACCGTCAAGGCGCAGATCACCAGGGGGCCGTGGCTCGTGCGGGGCGTGGACCGCGTGGACGCCGAGAAGCGGCAGGTCTGGTTCCGCGCGGGGGGCATCCACCCGGACCAGAGCCCGTACCACGTCCACTACGCCCGCGTCGACTTCGACGGGCGAAACCTCGTCTTTCTCACCCGGGGCGACGGCACGCACGGCATCGAGTACTCCCCCGATGGGCGGTTCTACCTGGACCGCTACTCCCGCGTGGACCTGCCGCCCGTCACCGAGCTGCGGCGGACGCGCGACGGCAAGCTCGTCTGTACGCTCGAGCGCGCCGACTGGAGCGAACTGCTGAAGACCGGCTGGAAGCCGCCGATCCGCTTCGTCGCCAAGGGCCGCGACGGCAAGACGGACATCCACGGGGTGATCTACCGGCCGGTGACGTTCTACCCCAAGGGCACGTACCCGCTCATCGAGGCCATCTACGCCGGGCCGCACGGTTCGCACGTGCCGACGGGCTTCCGGAGCTATTACGGTCCGCAGACCATGGCGGAGCTGGGCTTCGTGCTGGTGCAGATCGACGGGATGGGCACGTCGAACCGGTCGAAGGCGTTCCACGACGTCTGCTGGAAGAACCTCGCCGACGCGGGCCTGCCCGACCGGATCCTGTGGATGAAGGCCGCCGCCGCCAAGTACCCGTTCATGGACATCAGCCGGGTCGGCATCTACGGCGGCTCCGCGGGCGGGCAGAGCGCCGCCGGGGCCGTCATGACGCACGGGGAGTTCTACAAGGTGGCCGTGGCCGACTGCGGTTGCCACGACAATCGCATGGACAAGATCTGGTGGAACGAGCAGTGGATGGGCTGGCCCGTGGGGCCGGAGTACGCCGCCAACTCCAACGTTACGCTGGCGAAGGGCCTGCGGGGCAAGCTGCTGCTGATCGTCGGCGAGCTGGACCGCAACGTTGATCCCGCCTCGACGATGCAGGTCGTCAACGCCCTGATCAAGGCCGACAAGGACTTCGACCTGCTGGTCATTCCGGGGGCCGGCCACGGCGCGGCGGGAACGCGCTACGGCCGCCGGCGCCAGGCCGACTACTTCGTCCGCCACCTGCTCGGCGTCGAGCCGCGTGCCCAGCCGTGATGTCCCCTCGGCCAGCTCGCGGCGCGCGACGTGTGCCCGCGGGCGCCGTGGGTCAGGTCGAGCCCGACCCGGTGCGTGCGGGCTTGGGGGCGCGGCCGTTGGCGCGCCCGACCAGGTCGGCCAGTCGCTCGCCGGCGCCTTCGTCGATCATTCGCTGGAGGCGATCGACGGTGTGGAACACCTCGAGCATCAACGTCCCGTGGTAGTCGACGTCGTGCAGGGCATCGGCGAGGCCGTCGCAGTCCATGGCGCCGTAGGTGGGCATTTCGTGCTCGTCGGCCTTGCCGGAGTTGTCGTTCAGGTGGACGTAGACGATCTGCCCGTTGGCGGAGCGGACGGCCGCGGCAGGGCTGCCGACCATGTGGGCGTGGCCGGTGTCGAGGCACATGCCGGCTCGCCCGTTGCCGGGGTCGCGAAGCACGCCGGCGAGCTCGCCCACGTCGTAGCCGATGGCGTGGTAGGCGGGGAGGTTCTCGAAGGCGTAGGTGACGCCGCGGTCTTGGCCAAAGCACCCCAGCTCGGCGATCGACTTGCGGAGCTGGTGCCACCGGAGCTGCTGCTCGGCCGGTGCCGGGGCGTAGTGGCGGATTGTGGAGCAGTGGACCACCACCAGCGGACCCCCCAGCGCCAGGGCGAGGTCGGCCTCGCGCTTGTAGGCGTCGACGGCGAATCGCCGGTGCGGCTCGCTGCACGCGGAGGGGTCGTACTGCTCGCCGAAGACGCCGTGCAGGCTGTCGCAGGGCATGCCGCCGGCGGCGACGTAATCGCGCATCTGCTCGACGGATATCTCCGCCTGCTGGTTGCGGTACGCCTGCACGACGGTGCAGCCCAACTGGCGGAAGCACGCCAGCCAGTCCGCGGGGGGGAAGTCAGGAAACCCGATCGGCGCAACCGTCCCTAGCTGAATCGCCATGATTTCCTACAACCTGTGTACGCCGCAATTCGCTCGGCGGCCGGCCGTGCCGTCCGTGGCCGGTCAATCGGCGCCGAGCCGGTGTCGGATGTATCTCGCCCGCGCCTCCGCCCGGGCATCGGACGAGAGCTCCTTACTGAGCATCTTCTGGAGATGGGCGGGCTGGGTCAAGAGGAACAACTCGTTGATGGTCTTGAGGCTCACGTCGGTGATGCGGTCGAGGTCCACGCCCAGCCGGACCAGCGAAAGCAGGTACATCGTCTCGTCCGAGCTGATCAGCCGCACCGACCGCAGCAGGGCGAGAGACCGGCACGCCTTGTCGTCGATCGCCAGGCTCCGCCGCGCCAGGAGCGACTGCCGCGCCCGCCGCTCGTAGTCGATGAACCGCGGGACGGTCCCCGAGACGAACTCCTCGATGATCTGCTCCTCGGTCTTGCCGAGGGTCGTCTGGTTCGAGAGCTGGAAGAAGTCGCCGCTGGCCTCGGTGCCCTCGCCGTACAGCCCGCGGATCGCCAGGCGCATGTCCCGGGCGGCGCGGAAGACCTTCTCGATCTCCCCGGTCATCTTCAGCGCCGGCAGGTGCAGCATCACGCTGACGCGAAGCCCCGTGCCGACGTTGGTCGGGCAGGCCGTGAGGTACCCGTAGCGGCTGTGGAACGAGTAGTCGAAGCGGCTCTCCAGGAGGTCGTCGACCCGGTTGATCTCCCGGATGGCCTCGGAGAGGTCCAGCCCGCTGCGGAGGACCTGGATCCGCAGGTGGTCCTCCTCGTTGACCATGATGGCGACGGTCTCGTTGCTGCTGATGGCCACGCCGCGAGGGTGCGTGGCGTCGGCGTGCTGCCGGGAGATCAGGTGCCGCTCGACGAGCAACTGGCGGTCCAGCTCGCCGGCGGCGTCGATGTTCACGTACAGGACCTTTGGCGCGACGTCGAGCGTGAGGACCTCCTTGCGCAGGCGCTGCTCGACCTGACGCTGCTGATCGAGGGAGCACTGGCCGAGGAACGGCACGCCCGCGAGGTTCCGCGCCAGGCGAATCCGCGAGGAGATCACCACGTCGCGCATCGGACCCGTGCCGCGGAGCCATTCGCCCGCGCCGTGCGTGAGGTCCGCCAGCTTCATGACTCCTCCAGTTCCTTGATCCTGTCGCGCAGTTCGGCCGCCCGTTCGTAGTCCTCCGAGTCGATCGCCACCTTGAGCTGCGACCGGAGGCGGAGGATGGCGTTCTGCTTTTTCTGCCCGCTGCCGGCGCGGCTGGGAACCTTGCCGATGTGCTGGTCCGCGCCCTCCTGGGCGCGCTCGATCATCGGGCGGAGCCGCTCGTCGAAGGCGTCGTAGTCGTTGGGGCAGCCCAGCACGCCGCGTTTGCGAAACTCCGTGAACGTCAGCCCGCAGACGTCGCAGGCGAGCTTCTCGCCCTCCTCACGGGAGCCCGGCTGAAGGATGAAGTCCTCCAGCAGTTGGCTGATGGGCAGGCTGGCCTTGATCGTGATCCCCTCCGCGGCGGCGCAGTCCTCGCACAGGTGCTTCTCGATCTTCTCCCCGTCGGTGATCTCGGTCAGGTGCACCGTGGCGGGCTTGCCGCATTTATCGCATTCGTGCTTCATCGCTCACTACCCCTCTATGGTAGGGACGCGACTCGCCCGGATCAAGTTCCTCGCCTCCCGTACTATGAATCGGCGAACCTCGCGTTGGGGTTCGGCTTTTCGCGGCCTCGCCGGCCGGCCGGGCCAGGCCTTCAGGCGTCCAGCGCGCCGGGTTCCCGGCCGGCGGGCAGGGGGGCGGGACGTTCGCAGGTGCTCTCCAGCTCGATGTGGCGGCTGGCCTTCGAGGCGTCCTCGAACGCCAGCATCACGTCCAGCACGTGATAGTTAAGTTCCCCGTTGGCGCGGTGTTTGCGCCCGGTGCGGAGCGCCACGGCCATGTCCGCCGGGCCGACGCCCCGGCTGTTCTCCTCGTACGCGTGCGTCAGCGGCACGGGCCGCCAGTCCTCGCCGCGCTTGCGGATCCGCACCGGGCCGCCGAAACCGTTGGGGTCCGGCACGCTGAGCGTTCCCTCCGAGCCGTAGATCTCGATCCGCGGCAGGTTGTGCGCCTGGACGTCGAAGCTCGTGATGATCGTCCCTACCGCGCCGGAGGCGAAGTCCATCACGCCGGCGTGGTGCGTGGGCGTCTCCACGACGATCCGCTTGCCCTGCTTCTTCTCGCTGGTGATCGTCCGCTCGGGGAAGCTGATCTGCGTCGAGCCGGTCACGCGGCGGATCGGGCCCAGCAGGCCGATCAGGGCGGTGAGGTAGTACGGCCCCATGTCCAGCATGGGCCCGCCGCCGAACTCGTAGTAGAACTCCGGGTCGGGGTGCCAGCTTTCGTGGCCGGCACAGAGCATGAACGCCGTTGCCGCGACCGGGCGCCCGATCCCGCCGTCGTCGATCAGCTTGCGGCAGGTCTGCAGCCCGGCGCCCAGGAAGGTGTCCGGCGCGCCGCCGACGAGGACGCCCTTGGCCTTCGCCGCCGCCAGGACCCGCCGCCCGTCCTCGCGCGTCACGGCCAGGGGCTTCTCCTGGTAGACGTTCTTGCCCGCCTCGATGGCCGCCAGGTCCACCGCCGCGTGGGCCTTGGGGACCGTCAGGTTGATGACCAGCTCGATGGCGGGATCGGCCAGCAGCTCCTCGACCGTGCAGGCCCTCAGGCCGTGCTCCTTCGCCGCCGCCTCGGACCGCTCCGTCACCACGTCCGCGCACGCCACCGGTTCCAGGGGCTCCAGGAGCCGGCAGTTCCTCAGGTAGACCCCGCTGATGTTCCCGCAGCCGACGATGCCGACCCGGACCGGTTCCAGTGCCATGGTTCGCCCGTATTCCCTGTGCAGGACCGACTCGTCGCCTCGCCGCCCGCGCCCGCCGCCGGACGGCTCACCGTGGCAAGGTAGCCTCCCCGCCGTGATCGGGTCAATGCCCCGCCGCCGCACGTGCCCCGTCCGCCTCGCCGCCACAGAATCCCGGCTTGGAAAGAACTTGCGTCGGGGGCGCGGCG
>CAZXOC010000066.1:0-23563 GCA_964642165.1 uncultured Planctomycetaceae bacterium
GCCCGCGCGGCGTTCTGGATGGCGGCCACGTCCACCGGCACGTCCACCGCCTGCCGGATGCGGTCGTCCATGGTGAGGACCTCGAAGATCGCCGTTCGCCCGCGATAGCCCGTGCCGCCGCAGGCCTCGCAGCCGACGGGCTCGTAGAAGGTCGCGTCTGCCAGGCCGGCGATGACCTCCGCGGCCTCGGGGGGCAGGAGGTGTGCCGGGGGCGGATCGGCCGCCTTGCGGCAGGTCGGGCACAGCATGCGCACGAGCCGGAGCGTGACCACGCCCTCGAGCGTGGAGTTGATCAGGAAGGGTTCGAGCCCGCAGTCGATCAGCCGGCGGATCGCCCCGACGGAGGTCTGGGCGTGCAGCGTCGTGTAGACCAGGTGCCCGGTCAGCGCGACCTGCGCGCAGAGGTTCATCATCTCCAGGTCACGGAGCTCGCCGACGAGGATCACGTCGGGGTCCTGGCGAAGCACGCTGCGGATGCACCGGGCGAACGTCAGGCCGATCGACGGGCGGATCTGGATCTGCGCCAGCCCGTCGAACGTCACCTCGACGGGGTCCTCGACGGTCATCACGCAGTTGGCCTCGCGGTTGATCTCCATCAGCATGCTGTAGAGCAGCGTGGTCTTGCCGCAGCCCGTCGGGCCGTTGACGATCACCACGCCGGTCGGCAGCCCGCAGAAGTGCTTCAACCTGGCCAGATCCTCGTCGCCCAGGCCCACGTGGTCCAGTCCCAGCGGGATGTTCTGCCTCGCCAGGACGCGGCAGACGACCCGCTCGCCCCAGGCGACCGGGAGCGTGCTGACGCGCAGGTCGAACTTCCCGCCCTCCAACTGGAGCAGGATCCGACCGTCCTGCGGCAGGCGGTTCTCCGCAACGTCCATCGCCGCCATGGCCTTGATGCGCCCCACCACGTGGCGGAAGAGCCCTTCCGGCGGCCTGTCCTGCTCGTACAGGACGCCGTCGATCCGCAGGCGGACGCGCCCGAGGCCGTCCTCCGTCGCGTCCACGTGGATGTCGCTCGCACGGCTTTCGATGGCGCGCAGGACCAACTGCTTGACGTAGTCGCGGGCCCGGATGTCCTCCGGCGTCACGTCGCCCGTCGGCGTCTCCGCCTGGAGGCGGTCGAGGTCGCCGGCCTCCAGGGCGGCGGCGATCTGCTCGCCCTTGACGTCGAGGATGCCGCCCTCCTCCCCGGCGACCACGGCCGTGATGATCCGGGCGTCGAAGATCTCCGGGAACTCCAGCAGCGCCCGCGACAGCGTCGCGCCCGCTTCGAGGCGTTGGACGGCGAGGTCGCACACCCGGTCGAAGGCCGTGCCGGCCAGCGCCGCCCCCGCCTTGGCCAGGCAGTCGGTCAGCGGCCGCCCGCCCTTCATCTCCGCGGTCATGATTCGCCAGAACTCGATGTGCTCGTTCGGTGAGGGCGTCATCACAGGGCTCCTTGCTCCGGTTCGCCGGAGACGATGCGTGCGGCGAGGCTTCCGGCGGTCTGGCGCGCGTAATCCCGCTCGCGCTGTTGGACCCACTCGAGAAGCGCGGCGCGGCGGATGCGGACCTGCCCGGCGAGCTCGAAGGCCGGCAGCTCCTCGGCGACCTGGTCCAGTTGATCGGGAGTCAGCCGGAGGAACTCCCCGACCTCCTCCAGCGTCATGACCTCCGCCGGCGCGGGCTGGCGGACGACGCCGGCGAGGGCACGTCGAGCGGCCAGGACGGCGCGGACGGGCGGCTCGCACGGCGGCAGGGCCTTCAGCGCCGCGTCGGCACGTCGCACGGCCTCCATCCGATTCCGGCAGCGCGGGCAGTCCGGCAGGTGCAGCAGGACCTCCGCCTCTCGATCGGCGGGCAGGTCGCCGGCGGCGAGAGCGGCCAACTCCTCATACGTCACGTCGCAGTTCACGTGTCGGCTCCTGCGAAGGGGACTCCAGCGCCCGCGCGAGGCTCGCCCGGGCGCGATGGATCAGCGTCTTGACCGTGTTGATCGGCATGTCCAGGACCGCGGCGATCTCGCGATAGGTCATCTCCTCCAAGGCGTACAGGGCGATGGCCTCGCGCTGGCGGTCCGGCAGGTCGGCGACGGCGGCCCGGATGAGGGCCCGCTGCTCGTTGGCCTCGGCCTGGCGGGCGGGGGACGGCTCGGCCGACGCCGGCTCGGCCACGACCGCGCCGGCGCCCAGCATCGCTCGCCGGCGGCGTTGGGCGTCGAGACGGTTCAGGCACCGGTTGCGCACGATTCGCATCAGCCACGACCGGAATCGCCCGCGCGGCGTGTAGCGGGCCGCCGTCCGCGCCACCGACAGGAACGTCTCCTGGAGGATTTCCTCGGCGCCGCCCGCGTCGGTGAGCATGGTCCGGGCGAAGCCGTAGACGCCCGCGGCGTGCCGCACGAACAGCGTGTCGAACGCATCGGCGTCGCCCTCGCGATACATCAGGATCAGGTCGTCGTCGGAGAGATCGTCCATCTCTCTGCCTTCCGTAAGACCAAACAGACCAGGGCGCCGAGTTGTTTCAGGCAATCTCGCCAGCTCCCCGCGCCGGGCGCCACGCAACGCGCTACCCGTGCTGTCCGAGGCGATCCAGGAGCTGCGTGAGGCCCTGGATCGCGCCCGTGTCGCCTGCCGTTCCGTGCCGGTCGATCAGGACGGCGTCCATGCCGACGCCCGCCGGGCCGGCGAGGTCCCACCGCGGGTCGTCCCCGACGAAGAGGCTCTCGCCCGCGGCCGCACCGAGCCTGCCGAGCACGAACTCGAAGGCGCGCGGGTCCGGCTTGCGCCAGCCGACGTCCTCGCAGAAGACGGCCTCGTCCACCGCGCGGGTCAAGTCGTGGCGGGCGATCTCCTCGCGCCACAGCCCGGCCGGGCTGCCCCACGGCGTGTTGGACAGGATTCCCAGCCGCAGCCCGCGGCGGCGAAGCTCCGCCAGCACCGGGAGCACGTCGTCGTAGCGCCGGGCGGTGGCGAAGATCGGCCGCATGAAGCGGCGGCACAGGTCCTCGGCCAGCTCGTCCGCCATCTCCTCGACCGTCAGGCCGAAGACCCGTGCCAGCCGACCCGCCAGCGGGCGGACGCGGTGGTCCGTGCCGCTGCCTCGCTCCGCCGCGACGCGCGCCGGCAGCTCCTGCGGGGCGACCCGCAGCAGCCCGCGCGCCCGCAGGCCCTCGGCCACCTGCGAGATGCCCGCGGCGAGGATGTCGGGCCACTGGTCGCGCGTGTAGTACGACACGAGCGTGTTGCCCAGGTCGAAGATCACGGCGCGCTTCACGATCGGTCTCCTTGACAGCCCGGGCCGTCTCCCCGCCGGAAGACCAGCATGTCAATCTCCTCGGTGACCGGTCGCGGGGCGTCGGGGCTCGAGGCGGTCCGCCAGCTCGATCCAGTACCGCTGGACGGGTTTGCCGCTGTCCGGCGAGGTGACCTCGGAGTGCAGCTCGCCGCCGTTGGCCCGGATCACCCGGGCCGAGGCCACGTTGTCCTTGTCGCACGTCACCAGCACGCGCGGCAGCCCCATCGCACGCGCCTTGGGGAGCACCCTCGCGAGCATCTGCCTCGCGCAGCCCCGGCGCCGCTCCGACGGGCGGACATCATAGCCGATGTGCCCGCCCTCGATCTCCAGGTGCTCGACCAGTCGGTGGCGAAGGCGGATCGTGCCGAGGATCCGCCCGTCGCGGACGAGCCAGTAGTGCGTGTCCGGCACGCGGTCCGGCGGCAGGTTGACCCCGCGGGACCAGTCGCGGCGCTCGCGGACGTAGCCCTCGAAGTCGCTCCGGATGCACTGCCGCTCGTCCTGCCAGAACCGCTCGCCGGCCGCCCGGAACTCCTCGATGTAGTCCAGCAGCGCCTCGCGCAGGTCCTCGCGCGGCTCGATCAGCTCGATGCGCTCGGCGTCCATGGCCGATCTCCCTTCCCGTTGACCCACTCGAACAGCACGCTGATGCTCTGTCGCGTGTGGATTCTCCGGACCGCCTCGGCCAGCAGCGGCGCGATCGAGACGACCTCGACCTTCGCTCCGCGCTCCACCGGCTGCGTCTCGATCGTATCGGTGACAAAGAGCTTGCGGATCGGGCTCGCGTCGATCCGCTCCATGCACGTCCCGGCGAACGCCCCGTGTGTGACGGCCGCGTAGACCTCGCCGGCGCCGCGCTCGACGAGCTTCTCCGCCACGCGCACCAGCGTGCCGCCCGAGACCGTGAAGTCGTCGACGATCAGCGCCGTCCGGCTGGCGACGTCGCCGATGATCTCGCGGACGACCATCCCGCCGCCGTGATCCAGGCGCTGCTTGTCCGCAATGGCCAGCGGCGCCTTCAGGCAGCGGGCGTAGTCCCGCCCCTTCTTGGCGAAGCCGGTGTCCGGCGCGACGACGACGGGCCGCTCGGCGCCAGGCTCGCGGAGGGCCGCGCACAGAACCGGCAGGGCCGACAGGTCGTCTACGGGGATCTTGAAGAACCCCTGGATCTGCGGGGCGTGCAGGTCCATGAAGACGACGCGGTCGGCTCCCGCCGCCTCGATGGCGTCGGCGCAGACCCGCGCGCGAATCGAGACCCGCGGCTCGTCCTTCTTGTCGCCCTTGGCGTAGCTGAAGTAGGGCACGACGGCCGTCACCGACGCGGCACTGGCACGCTTCAGCGCGTCGATCCAGAACAGCAGTTCCATGAAGTTGTCGTTGGGCGGATGGCCGGTGGACTGCACCAGGTAGACGGTGCGTCCGCGGACGTTCTGCCGGACACGGACGAACAGGTTGCCCTCGTCGAACTTCAGGACCTCGGACTCGCCGGGCTCGACGCCCAGGCACGCACAGATGCTGCGGGTCAGTCGCCGGCTGGCCGAGCCGCCGAAGATGAGAATGTCCTCTTCCGTCATCGGTCCATCTCCTCGCCGCCGGGGGCGGCCACGTGTCGTCGCAAGGCAAAAAAAAGCCCGCTCACCAGGAGCGGGCCTCGGACTCTCGCAGGATCGTGCGTCACCAATGGTCCGGCAGCCCGCCCCGGGGCGCATGGCGCATGGCATGGCCGTGGGCCTGGCGCGTCCGCTTGCCGGCCCGAGCGGCCGCCGAGCAAAGCCGGGATGTGCTGGCCATGCCTTCCATCTTCACACCCGGATTATACCGGGCACGGTGACGATGTCAACGGCGAGACGACGCCCGCGACCGGCGAGGATATACTGCGCGGAGCAGGCAGTGCTCGGCGCGCGGCCCCCCGCCGGGCGACTTCCCTGGAGAAACGCGGATGAGACACCTTCGGATCGTCGCAGCCATCTGCGCGTCGGCGGCGGCTTCGTCCGCCGCGACGCCGGCCCCCAAGGACGCGGCCATGTGGACCATCTACGTCACCAACGACAACTGCCCGGATTACACCTGGGGCTACACGGAGAAGCAGACGCGCAAGGCCTTCGCCGACATCGTCCGCGGGCACCTCGACGAGATGAAGCGCACGGACGGCTGGGCCGAGGCCGACCGCGACCGGTACAACATGGCCGTCACGCAGGAGGCGCTGTGCTTCGTCGAGCACTACCCCGAGCGGAAGGACGAGCTGATCCGCCGGATCAGGGAGGGGCGCGTGTACGTCAGCCCCTACCTGTGCAACTCGCTGTGGGCCTTTCAGGGCGTCGAGGGGGCCCTCCGCACGTTCTACCCGGCCCGGCGGCTGGAGCGGGATTGGGGCATCTCCTTCGAGGTGGCCGAGCACATCGAGGAGCCCTCCCTGCCGTGGGGCGTCGCGTCGATCCTCGCCGGCTGCGGCATCCGCTGGCTGTCGGTGCCCTTCTACAAGTACGACTCGACGTTCACCGGGTTGCGGAACCCGCCCGCGTTCGCGTTCGAGGGCCCCGACGGCGAGACCATCCGCGTGGTGATGGACCCCTGGGCCTGCGGCCGGCACAGCTACATGCAGGGCGCGCGTCTGCTGCGCGGCGGGCAGGCGGCCGCGAGCCAGTGGGTGGCCCACTACGCCCGAATGGGCAAGGACTACCCGGCCCGGGCGATCCTTGCCAGCGGCACCCACGGCGACATCTCGCCCGCCAGCGGCGGACAGGCCCGGCAGTACGCCGAGGCGATCCGGAAGCACAACGCGCAGCCGCCCGGCAGGCCGCGGCTGGTGAACGCGGCGCTACCGCAGTTCTGTACGGCCATCGACGCCGCCCACGCCCACGCGCCCTTCCTCCAGACGATCCGGGGCAGCTTCGGCCACTCGTGGGACCTCTGGCCGGTGTGCCTGGCCAGGTACGTTGCCGATATGCGCGAGGGTGCGCGTCGCATGCTGGCCGCCGAGGCGCTGCTCGCCCTGGCCGCCCATCGCCGGCCGGACCTCTACCAGGCCACCCGCGCCGATCGCGAGCGGGCCGAATGGTGCTGGGCCATGCTGTCCGACCACGCATGGAACGGCACCAATGACCAGAACAAGCGCCACAACGCCGACCTGCGGCGCGATTGGGGCCGCGAACTGAACCGCATCGCCGGGGAGCTGACTCGGCGCGGCTGGGCGGCGCTGGGGATCAGGCCGGCCGGCGACGGCGTGGCGCTCTTCAACAGCCTGTCGCTTGCCCGGAGGGGGCCCGTCCGCGTGGACGCCGCAGCGGGCGGGGTCGCCGCGTTCAGCCGCGACGCAGAGCTGCCCAGCCAGGTCGTCCGCGAGGACGGCACGTCGAGGCTGTACTTCCTGTCACCGGAGGTGGCGGGGTTCGGCGTGGAGCAGGTCTCGCTCCGCGCCGGCCCGCGCCCGAAGCCGGGCGCCGGGCGTCTCCACGCCACGCCGCAGCGGCTCGAGAGCCCCTACTACCACCTGAGGCTGGATCCGAAGACCGGCGGGTTCGCCAGCGTCGTCCACAAGCCCACCGGCGCCGAGCTGGTCGCGCCCGGCTCGCGCCGCCGTCTCTGCCAGACGATCTACTATACGGACAGGGAGCACGTGCTGGAGGACGTGCGCTCGGAGGTGACCGCGGCCGGGCCGGTGCTGGCGCGGCTGCGGGTCACGGGGCGCGTCCACGGCATCGACGTGACCAACTGCGTAACCGTCTACGGCGAGCTGGACCGCGTGGACTTCGATCTCCGCGTCCACAAGCCGCCGACGCGGGAGAAGCAGCGTCTCTGCCACGCGTTCCCCGTCGTGCGCGAAGGCTCGGCCCTGCGGATCGAGACGACCGGCGCGGTGATCCGCCCGAGGCCCGCACCGGACGGCGATCTGCTCCCCGGCGCCGATGCCCGCCGCTTCGCGGTGCAGGGCTTTGTGGATGCCTCCCCGCCGAACGGCGTGGGCGTGACGATCGCGCCGCTGGATGCCTTCGCCCTGCGGATGGACCTGAAGCCGATCACGTTCGAGGCCCTCGGCAACGACCAGAACTACCGCGAGGTCGTCCAGGACCAGCACGGCGTGAGGGACTTCCGCTTCCGCTACGCCCTCCGCGCGCATCGCCGCGGGTACCGGCGGGCCGACGCCTTCGCCTGGTCGCGCGACGCGGCCACGCCGTTGGTCGCGGCGGCGGGTCGGCTGCCCCGGCGGACCGACGCCCTGCCGTCCGTGACGGTCGACCCCGCGCGGGCCATCGCCACGTGCCTCAAGCCGGCCGACGACCCGGCAGGCGGCTGCATCCTACGGCTGTGGGAGACGGGGGGACGATCCGGCCCGGTGCGCATTGGCGTGAAGGGCTTCGCCACGGCCGCGCGCACCGACCTGCTCGAGCGCGACCTGAAGGCGCTGGAAGTCGCGGGCGGCGCCGTGAGGCCCGCACTCAAGGCCCACGGCTTCGCAGCCGTCCGCCTTCGGCGCTGAAGGCCCGGGCCGGGCGACGCGCCAGGTCCAGAGGCTTCGGCGAGACGCCTCCGCCCGCGCAGACGACGGCCGGCCCGCGCTGCCGCGCGAGCCGGCCGGGGTCACACTTGCTTGATCAGGTCCCTACCGGGCGATCAACGGCGCCGCCGGCGGATCAGGCAACCCAGCGCGCCGGCGCCCAGCAGGCCCAGTGTCATGGGCTCGGGAACGGTGATCGTCCCGTCGGTGATGTCCGGCATGTTCTCGGGATCGCCGAAGTCGCTCCCGCCGCCGGTGTTGCGGTTGGAAAGAACCAGCTCCCACGTCCCATCGAAGATGCCCGTGGTGTCCACGTAGACGGTTCCGATGAGGCCCGCGGCCGGCTCGGTGCCGGACTGCGTCACCACTTCGCGACCCTCGAAGTAGCGGTAGCCGTCCGGATCGCCCGAGTCCTGGTCCGTATCGTCCTGGCCCTGGTTGTTGTTGGCGAAGATGGCCCCGGCCACCAGGCAGTCCACCGCATTGATGTACGGAGCGGCGCCCGGGTCGGTGATGCTCCCGCCGCCGACCGCCATGATCTCGCAGTACAGGTTCACGCCGACGACGGCATCTCCGCCCGTGACGTAAATGTTGATCGGCTGCATCGGGGTGTCTTCGTCGAGCAGATGGTCGCCGACGATGATGACGGGCACGGCCAGCGCGCCGGAGGCGCAGAAAAGCAGCAGCACGGCGCAGACAACACAGGAAGTGAACTTCATTTGCCTATCCTCGCTTCTGGGGATCCTCGCTCCTCGGATAATCTCTCTTCTATTTGTACACCAGGTCGGCCAAACTGTCAAGTCCCTTCTGCAAGGCCGTTTGCCGCGTGAGCCACCGGCTTTGCCGTCCACCGGCACGAGGCCGGCGAACACCTGCGCGCATGCACACAGGGCGCCACAATCCACAGAAAAGGCTTGCCCTGCGGGCGGGCAGGGTGTAGAGATGAGGATCGTAAGTCCCTTGGGCGCTTGCGTCGCTCGGGCCGGGTGGAGGCCCGCAGGGAGGCGCTTTAAGCAAAGTGTACGTATGGCCTTGCCGATGAGGCCGTACGGGTCCGCCCCCGCGGTAGGGAGCGGGTCGCCAGCCGTAAGGGACGCAGCACAGGAAACTCGCCCCACCAGCCGCAAGGAGTGACAAATGGCCGAAGAGCCTCAACAGCCCGACGAGGGCGCCCAGGACCAGCCCGTGGAGGAGCAGGCCCGACAGCAGACCGGGCAGCAGCAGGTCCAGCTTCGGATCGACGAAGCCAACATGCAGACCACCTACGCCAATGCCTTCCGCACGAACGGCACGGCGGAGGAGGTCCTGCTCGACTTCGGACTGAACCTGATCGGGCCTCCTCAGCAGCCCCAGAGCCAGCCGCAGATCCTCTTCCGGGTCAACCAGCGCGTCATCATGAACTACTACTCGGTCAAGCGGCTGGCGATCACGCTGAGCCAGTTGATCCGACGGCACGAGGAGCAGTTCGGCGAGCTGGAGATGGACGTCTCCAAGCGCCGCAAAGGCGGCGCCGCGACCTGATCGCACGCCGGCGAGCGCCGGCACGTCATCCCTACGTACGGCCCGCCGGCTGGCGCGAAACGCCCCGCCGGCTGAAGAGCGCACCTTGCCGGTTTTCTGCCGCACGAACGCGAGGCCGGCAAGGTGCGTTTGCCTGCCCCTACCCGCGCTCCGCCTCGCGCCGCGTCGCCAGTTCCTCGACGGCCTCCTCGATGGCCCGCAGGGCCTCGCCCAGTCCGTCCCGGCGGCGGATGCGCGCGTTGTCGGCGAACTCGTCGGCGCGTCCCAGAAAGCGCTTCAACAGGTCGGTCGTCACGGCCGCCGGGCAGGTCCGCATACCGATCCCCCACCGCTGCACGTAGCTCGCGTTGAGCCGCTGCTCCAGGGATTCCTCGGGCATCAGCAGCAGCGGCTTGCCGAAGTGGATCGCCTCGGAGATGAGCTGGTTCCCGGCCGTGCTGAACACGGCGCGGCAGCCGGCGAGGTCCTTCACGAACGGCAGGTTCGCCGCCGGGCGGAAGTGCAGGCTGCCCTCGATGCCGGCGCGGTCCGGGCCGTAGACCCTCACCGGGCGGGCGAGTCCGCGCAGCGCCTTCTCGACGCGCGGCGTGAAGTGCACGGCGGCGTTGCTGAAGTACACCAGCAGGTAGTCCCCCGGCGAGGGCGGCGTCTCGCGGACCTCTCGCCGCAGGATCGGGCCGACGACGCGCGCGCCGCGGCGCTTCGGCGGGCCCTCGTAGAACGCCGCCACGATCGCCCGCTCCGACTGGCACACCAGCGCCCGGTAGGCCAGCGACTCCAGCCAACACTCGATGCGGTCGCGGCGGGGCATCTCCAGCCGGCAGTACACCAGGATCCCGTAGTGGTCGAAGCTGACCCGCCCGATGCCGAGGGCCCGCGCCGCCCGGTGCGTCCAGGCCTCGGAGTCCGAGATGGCCACGTCCGGATCGAAACGTCTCATCTCGTCGACGACCATCTGGAGGGTCGGCCCGCCGAGCAGCAGGTCGCAGACACCGGGGAGGTTCCGCTGGATCGTGAGCAGCGCCGAGCGTCGCCCCCGCCGGCCCGCATAGTAGCGGAGAGTGGGGATCCGCACGACGGGGTACTGCCCGCGAAGCTGGTCGTAGGCGTCATCGCCGGCGAGGACCAGCGTGTCGTATCGCCGCGTCAGCTCGGGCAGGACGGCCTGCGCCCTGGCGGCGTGTCCGCGCCCGTACCCGTGTACGCCGTATACGATCCTTCGCTTCCTGGCGGCAGGCATGGATCTGGCTTGTCTCTGCCGGGCGCCGCGTCAATGCGCGCTCGGCCAGGGCGGTTCCTTCCGGCCGCCGGCGGCCGCGCCGTCAGCTCAGCAGGCCCGCGATGATCAGGTCGGCCGCCTCGTCCTCGGTCAGCCCGCGCGCCATCAGTGTCTCGAGCTGCTTGCTGTCCACGCTGCCCAGGGCGGCCTCGTGCGTGATGTGCGCCTTGGGGTGCAGGACTTCCACGATGGGCACGGCGTTGGCCGTCCCGCCGCCCTGGATGATCTCCTTGCAGTCCACGTGTCCCCGGGCGTAGGCGGCGGTGGCGGTCAGCTTGTTGTAGACCTCGGCGCGGGCCCGGTCCCGCACGGCGACGCGGCTGGTCAGCACGCCGGTGGCCCGCTCGCCGACGAGCCAGCCCGTCTCGCGAATCCGAATGACGTCGTCTCCTCGGCCGCTGATCCGTGCGCTCATGTCCATGACGCTCTCGGGCCCGGCGGTCGTCTCGTAGTCGATCTCGATGAGGCCGACGCGGCCTTGGATCAGCTCGAACTCCGTCTTGAACCGCGCCTGGGGGGCCAGGTCGATCCGGGCCTTCGGCACGACGGTGATCCCGCCGGCCGGCGAATGGATGTGCCGTTCGAAGTACGAGTAGCGTGCGGCTTGGCCGATGCGGATGTTCGCGTCCATGAGGTGCCGCACGTCCCGGGCGTTGGGGAAGACGCAGTGGGCCATGACGTCGACCTTCGCGCCGGCGCGGACGTCCAGGTCCATGTCGATCTTCTGGATGCCCGCCTCCTGGAGCAGCCCGAAGCACAGGTGCACGGGCCTAGCGAGGACGGCCCCCTCGGCCACGACCATCCGGATGCCGACGCCGTCCGCCCGCTGCTCCACGTCGACCTCCAGGCCGTCGACGGTGCGGCGGCTGACGACCTCGTTTAGGCCGATCACCAGGTGCGCCGTGCCCGGGTCCTCCACCTGGCGATGGATGCGGGCGAACGAGGCCAGCTCGAGGCTACTCATCGGGCGGCCCCTCGCCCAGCTCGGGACGGTTCTTGTGGTCGCACGGGATGCACCGGCCCTCGAAGTAGCCGCGGATCTCCTCGACGCCGCCCTCGTCGCGGATGGTCCCGCAGCACATCAGGAAGGCGTGCTCGGCCCAAGTGAGCACCTCGCGGCTGTGCGTGATCAGCACCACCGTCGAGCCGGCGGCCTTCAGCAGCGCGATGGCCTGCCGGATCCGCTGAAGGCTCTCGACGTCGATGCCGCTATCGGGCTCGTCGAGCAGGACCAGCCGCGGCCGCATCGCCAGGATGGACGCCAGCTCCACCTTCTTGCGCTCGCCCCCGCTGAGGGACTTGTCCACCGCGCGGTGCAGGTAGCGCAGGGGCGCCAGACCGACCTGGGCGAGGACCTCGCCGACGGCCTGATCGCCCTTGTCCCTCGCGGCCGTCCGGACGAACTGCTTGACCGTCAGGCCCTCGAAGCGGGCGGGCTCCTGCCAGCCGAGCGTCATGCCTTTGCGCGCCCGCTCGTCCACCGTCAGGTCGTTGATCCGCTCGCCGTCGAAGAGGATCTCGCCGTCGAAGCGGCGGTAGCCGTCCAGCCCCATCAGCGTGTAGGCCAGCGTCGACTTGCCCGCCCCGTTGGGCCCGACGATGGCGTGGACGCGCCCGGCCCGCAGCTCCAGGCTGATCCCGTCGAGCAGGCGGGTCCCGTTGACCGAGAGCACGAGGTCCTGGATGTCCAGAAGCGCCATGGGGCCTCTCTGCCGCCCGCCGGTGCGTCTCGAGGGCGTTGCGCGAATTCTAACGACCCGACCGGCAGAGGCAATGGCCCGTTGGAGATTCGCCCGGGGCGCAGCGCCGCGGCCCCCGGCGCTTCAGCTCGACGCCAGTTCCCGGGCCACCTGCTGCGCGGTCGGCCGCCGCGCCAGCAGACCGGAGAGGTCCGCTTGTCCCTCCACGGCGCGTTTGACCGAGCCGGAGATGGAGGCGTCGCCGAGCAGGACGGCCCCGACCATGCGCCCGTCGCGGAAGACGAAGCGGAAGTAGCCGCCGTCGGCGTCCTCCTCGACCACGAGGAAGCTGGCGTCCTCGGGCTCGAACTGCCCGATGCTCAGCAGGTCGACGCCGAGCACCTTGAGCGTGTTCGAGCGCGGGATGCCGCCGAATTCGGTCTTCATGCCCGCGGCGTTCATCCCGGCGATGCCGCCCTGGTACTGCGCGGCGCTCCACGTGCCGTAGAGCACGCCGCGGTGCTCGGCGACGTCGCCCGCGGCCAGCACGTTCGGGTGCGACGTGAACAGGTAGTGATCCACCACGACGCCGCGGTCGACCTCCAGGCCCGCCCGGCGGGCGAGGTGGCTGTTGGGGCGCACCCCGGTGGCGATGACCACCATCTCGGCGGGAAGGGTTTCGCCGTCCTCCAGCCGCACCCCGGCGGCGCGCTCGTCGCCCACCACCTCCTCGGTCCGTGCCTGCGTGCGAACGCGGATGCCGATCTCCTCGACCTGCCGACGGAGGCGGTCGCCCGCCGTCCGGCTGAGCTGACGGGGCATGAGCCACTCGTGCCCCTCCAGCAGCGTTACGTCGAGTCCCCGGCGGGCCAGCGCGCCGGCCGTCTCCATGCCCAGGATGCCCCCGCCGATGCAGACACACGTCATGCCTTCCCGGGCGGCATCCAGGATGTGGCTCGCGTCGCGGCTCGTCCGCAGCGTCGTGACGCCGCGGCGGTGCGTCCCCGCAAGCGGCGGGACGAACGGGTGCGCGCCGACGGCGAGGATCAGCCGCTCGAAGTCGACCCGTCGCCCGCCCCGCAGCTCGACGGCCTGCTCGCCCAGCCGCAGCTCGGCAACCTCCGCCCCGCGCAGCAGCTCGACGCGGTTCTGCGCGTACCAGTCCGGGGCGTGGACGGGCAGGTCGTCCGGGCCGATCTCGCCGGCGAGGCGGCGCGTCAGGTTCAGGCGGTAGTAGGGCAGCTCGGCCTCGGCCGAGATCAGGACGATCCGTGTGCCGGGGGCGGCCTGACGCAGGGACTCCACGGCGGAGAGTCCCGCGATCCCCGCCCCGACCACGACGACCTGCGACGGCGGGCGGTCCGAGCCGCCCGGGGCCGCCGCTTCGACGACCGGCTCAAACCGGTCGCTCGGCGCGCCGCAGACGGGGCAGTTCTTCGGCGGCTCCGAGCCGCCGTGCACGCAGGTGCAGTTCAGGCATCGCCACTGCCGGACCTCCCCCGCCGGTGCGGGCGGCGCTTCGGCATGGGGCTCGAAGTCCTCCCTGGCGGCCCCGCAGATCGGACACCAGTCGGGCGGCTCCGCCTCGCGGTGGACGTAGCCGCACACGCTGCACCGCCAGGCCTCGGCCGACGGTTCGGACATGGGTCACCTCGTGGGGTCCGGAAGCGGCGCCGGGCCGCGGCGAGTCGCTATTCGACTTCGGCGAAGCGTGCGGCCGGAGCGTTGCAGATGGGGCACCTCTCGGGCGCCCGGCCCGAGACGGTGTTGCCGCAGATCCCGCAGATGAACATCCGGCTGGCGGGCAGGTCGCTGCCCTCCTGGACCGCCTGGAGGGCGTCGCTGTAGAGCCCGTGGTGGATCTCCTCCACGGCCATGGCGTTCCGGAACGTGATGAGCGCCGGCTGGTTCGCCTCGGCCTCGGCCTCCTGGACGAACTTCGGGTACATCTCCTGGAACTCGAATCCCTCGCCCTCGATCGCGCTCTGGAGGTTCTCTGCCGTGCCCTTCACGCCGCCCATGACGCGGAAGTGGGCATGGGCGTGCACCCTTTCCGCCCCGGCCGCCGCCCGGAACAGCTTGGCGACCTGCGGGTAGCCGTCGGCTTCGGCCTTCTTCGCGAAGGCCAGGTACTTCCGACTGGCCTGGCTTTCCCCCGCAAAGGCTTCCTGCAGATTCTCCAACGTTGCCATTTCGATGCTCCTCTGGCTTCCCTTGAACGACAGGGGCTCTACCCGACGCACTGCGGTCAGCCGCCGCTGCGCGGCTCGCACGCGTCGCCTTTTCACATAGACGGCGGCTCACCCCACGACGGCCGTACCCGCGCGCCGGCGGGGCTTCGTTCCGCACATGGCCGAACACACCATCATAGGCCCCAAGGGGCCGGCAAACCGGCACGGCGGACTTTCGTCTCCGGGGGGACGTCCGCCGGCCGGCGCGCCTGCCCGAGGTCCCCCGGTCCGGCTTGCCCGAAGCGCCCGCGCACGCTAGAGTCCGCTCATGCCCCCGGACGCTGCCGCAATCCGACCGGGCGAACCGGCTGCCGCCGCAGAGCGCCGGTGGTTCCTCGCGGCCCTGACGGCCCTGGCCGCGGCCGCCTTCTGCGCCACGTTCACCCACGTCTACAACTACGACATCTTCTGGCACCTCGCCTCGGGGCGGTGGATGCTGGAGCACCTCTCGGTCCTCGGGACCGATCCGTTCAGCGTCGATCCCGAGCCGCGATGGGTGAACGTCCATTGGCTCTTCCAGGTCCTCGTCACGCTGCTCCATGCCGTCGGCGGCTTCGGCGCGCTGAGCCTGCTGAAGGCCCTGCTCGCGGCGGGCGCGATGGTGCTGTTCGCCTTCGCCCTGCGCGGGCGGGCGCCGGCGGCCTGGCTGGTGCTGTGCGGGCTGGCGATGCTCCTCGTCATCGAGACGCGGATGCGCGTCCGCCCGGAGGCGTTCACGATCCTGTTCCTGACGGTCACGATCGTCCTGGTCGAGGGCGTGCGGCGCGGCGGCTCGACGAGGCGCCTCTGGGTCCTCGTGCCCCTGATGGCCGCGTGGGTCAACATGCACGGTCTGTATCTTCTCGGCCCCGCGCTGTTCTGGTCGGGCGTGCTGGGCGCGGCGGTCGATCGCCGCCTCGGGCGAGGAACGCCCAGCCCCCTCGCGACACCGCGCGCCGCGGTCCCCCTGGCGCTGGCCACCGCGGCGTGCCTGCTGTCGCCGTGGCCCCTGGAAGCCGCGGCGCAGCCCCTGCTGCTGTGGACGCGGATCTCGGGGCAGAAGGCGGCCTTCAGCCAGGGCGTCTCGGAGTTCCTCCCGACGTGGCAGTCGCCGTACCACCTGATCGCGGCGGGGGCGATCGTGCTGCCGGCCGTCGCGGTGTGCGCAGCGAGGTGGCGGCGAGCGCCGATGGGCCACTTCGTGTGGTTGGCGGCCTTCGCCGCGCTGGCCCTGCCGGCCAGGCGGAACGTGGCCCTGGCCGGGCCCGTCTGCGGCTACCTGCTGGCGCTGCACGGCGGGACCCTGTTCCGATCGGCCGCCGCGGGGTGGGGCCGCCCGGCGGGCCTTCGCCGCCTCGGGCGGGCGCTGAACGCCGGCGCCGTGCTGCTGGCCGCCGCAGGCTGCGTCGCCTGCGGGACCGAGTGGATCTTCCGCGTCCGGAAGATCCATCGCCGCTTCGGCCCGGGCCTGTACCGGGCGCACTACCCCATCGACGTCGCACGCCGCCTCGGACGGCTCGGCGCGGCGGGCGAGATCTTCTGCGAGAACTGGGGAGACGCGGGCACGTTCCTCTACCACAGCCGCCCGCGACGCGTCTGGATGGACGGGCGCCTGGAGGCCCACCCCTTCCGCCGCTACCTCAGCCAGGGGCGGATCTCCCGGGCCCTGAAGGACCCCAACGCCTTCGCGCGCGCGATGCGGCGCGAGGAGGAGCAGGCCAAGGGCGTTTCGGCCCTGCGCTTCTTCTACGTCAAGGCCCTGTCGCGCGAGCACGTCACGGCGATGTCGCAGAGCGGCGACTTCCGCCTGCTGTTCGTGGACACGACGGGCGCGTGCTTCGCGCGGACGACCTGGCGGGATCCCACGCCGGGCGCCCCGGGCGAGCCGCTGCCCGCCGGGACCAACCTGAACGACCACGATCGGCCCCTCGCGCCGGACATGCGCGTCGGCGGCCTGGCGCCGGAACCTCGCCGCTGGTATCGACAGAACCCGCCGTCGCGGAAGCTGCCCCTGGGCACCATGTTCCTCTGGCTCGGCTGGCAGGAGCCCCGCCGACCGCGTCGCGCGCCCGACCCGCTGCGGGACCGCTGCACGCTCCTCGCGATTCGCTACCTGACGGCCGCCCGCGCCGAGGGCCTCGCCGACGCGGCAACCGTCACGGGCCTGCTCGCCGTCGCCCACCAGCAGCGGGCGCTGCAGGAACGCGCGATCCGCTCCGCGGCCGTGCCGCTCGACTTCCACTCCGCCCGCGCCCTGTACCTGTACCGCCGGCTCGACCTGTCGGACCTCGACGACTACGACACGCGCCAGTTCGCCGCCCAACACGTGGCGGCCCTGGTTCGCGCCGGGCAGTTCGACGCCGCGGAACGAGCCGCCCGCACGCTGGTCCGGAAGTTGCCTCGCGGCCTTCCCGCCGAGGAGCAGGCCGGCTACGAGGCGCTGTGCCGCTGGGTGGCCTCCGCCGTGGGCGCCAGCCGGCGGAGGGCGGGCGAGCTGAAGCTGCCCCCCCTCGAGCGCGCCCGCGCCCTGGCGGGGCCGGATGTCTGCCTTCCCGAGCAGGCCATCGCCGAGCTGCGGGCCGCGCCTCCGACGCCGGATGCCCGCCTGCTCCTCGGCGACCTGCTGCTCAACCGCGGCAGCGTCGAGGGCGCCAGGCGAGTCTACCAGTCCCTGCAGGCCCCGAGGGGCCGGGGCGGCGCGCTTCGCCTTCGCCGCCTGCTCTGCGACCTCGTGTCAGGCCGCTTCTTCGAGGACGGTCCGGCCGCCCCTCCCGGCCCGGCGGAGGCGTATTACCAGGCCCTCCGCCTGGAGCTGGTGGGCAGGTACGAAGCGGCCCTGCGTGTGCTTCGCGAGGCCCGGCCGGAGGACGAGCAGCTTGCCGGGCTGGTCGGTCGACTGCGATCCCGCCTGGCACGACCGCCGTCGTGAGGTCTCCCGGCGGCTATTCCGGCGTGGCGGCCCGGGGCGTCGGGGGTTTCTTGCGCCCGATCTTGTTCTCGGTGCCGGTCAGCAGGCGGGCGACGTTGGCGCGGTGGCGCAGGAGGATCAGCAGGACCATCAGGGCGGCGAAGACGCCCATGGGCCAAAGCGCCGTCGGCGGCCAGTTCCACGCCGCGAAGAGCGGTAGGAACGCGACGGCCGCCGTGATGCTGCCCACCGAGACGTAGCGGCTGGCGAGCGTCACGACGATCCAGATGCCCAGGGCGATCAGCCCCGCGCCGGTGAAGTACGGCCAGACGCCCAGCACCACGCCGAGCGCCGTCGCCACGCCCTTGCCGCCGCGGAACTTCAGCCAGAAGCTGAGCACGTGCCCGGCGATGGCCCCGCAGCCGGTCAGCAGCCAGGCCGTCTGCCGCAGGAGCCCCGGCACGGGCGCGGCGTCTCGCCAGCGGATGAGCCAGCCGACCAGCAGCACGGGCAGCAGGCCCTTGCTCACGTCGAGAAGGAAGCACAGGTACCCCCACGCCCGCCCGCAGACGCGCCCGCAGTTGGTGGCGCCCACGTTCCCGCTGCCGTGCTTGCGCAGGTCGATGCCCTTCGACCGCGCGATGATCACCCCGAACGGGGTCGAGCCGATCACGTACGCCGCCAGCGGGCACAGCACCAGCAGGATGAGGGGGTGGTCGATCATTCTCTCGCGGCCACCTCCTCGTAGGCCTCGAGCAGCTCGTCCACGTGGCGCTGCATGCTGAGGCCGTCGGCCACCTCGTAGCAGGCCAGGGAGCGCTCCTTCCGCCGGCCGGCGTCCGCCAGCTCCTCCATGGCCTTGACGATCGCCTCCGTGTCGCGGGGCGAGCTGACGACGATCCCGGCGCCGCGGGCAAGCGCTTCGGCCGCGCCGTTGTAGACGGTCGTGATCGACGGGATGCCCCAGCGGGTGGCCTCGAGCACGACGCGGCTGCACGGGTCGTACCAGCTCAGCAGGAGGCACGCGTCGGCAGCCGCGTACCACCGGAAGACGTCCGCCGTCGGGCCGACCAGGACCACCTGCTTGCCCACGCGGCGTTTCCGCGCCTGCCAGCGGAAGCGCCCCGCGTCCTTGCGCCCGACGGCGACGAGCTTCGCGCCGGGCGAGCCGCCCGGGGAGCGGTACCACTGCGCGAAGGCGTCGATCGCCTCGGCAACGCCCTTGAGCTCGAAGTTCCTGGCGACGGTCAGGAACACCGGGCTGCCCGGGCCCGCGCCGATGCGTTCGCGGAGCTCGTCGCGCCACTGCCGCCGCGTCTGGTCGCTGACCTCGGGCACGTCCACGGCGTTGTAGATCACCCGAACGTTCTCGCTGCGGGCGTAGTAGTGCATGAACTCCCGCCCGACCATCTCGCTGACGGCCAGGCAGAGCGTCTTGCGGTCGGCGACCAGCTTCCGCTCCAGCCGCGCCATCTTGCGGCGGTGGAGGTTCCACGGCTGGGCCAGCGTGGCGAGGAAGCGCCGCCAGCCCCTTCGCCTTCGGAGGCTCGCGGCCGCCTGGGCCCCCACCAGCCCGCCGCGGGGCTGGTAGACGTTCGCGCCGGGGATCGGCAGCGTGGCGTGGACGATGTCGAACCCGCCCTTTTCGGCGGCCCCGCGGACCGACCGGGCGAAGCTGGCCAGCCGGGCGGTTCGATCCCGCCCGCCGGCCTTGAGCGGCTCGATTCGCACGCCCTCGCAGGCGTCCTGGCAGCGCTGGCAGAAGACGGTCACCTCCTGCCCGCGCCGGGCCAGCTCCGAGGCGATCTGGGCGGTGGAGGCCTCGCGCCCGCCGCGGAGCGGGTCGAACGTCTCGATGACCAGCGCGATCTTCATCGGGTCGTGCCTCGGCCTCGGGCCCGCCGCCGCTCGGCCCGGCGGCGGATGGACGCCACCTTCCGGTCGACGGCCTCGTCGACCGCGCGCCGACCGCGCGGACCGACGCCGGGCAGGTACTCGCCCAAGAACGTCTGCCAGAACGCCGCCACCCAGCCCGGGGGCATCGAGTACTTCAACTGCGCCAGGTCCTTCACGTACCACCGGAACCGGCGCCAGCGCGGCGAGAACATCCTCGCCAGGTCGATCAGGTACACCCGCGGACGCCCGCCCGTCTCGTCCAGGAACACGTGCGAGGCGTACAGGTCGCGGTGGACGTGCCCGGCGTCGTGCAGCGCGCGGACCAGTCGGGCCAGCCGCTTCGTGACGGCGGCGGCGGCCCCGTCCCCCGCGTGGCGGCGGAGGAAGCCCTCGAAGCATCTCTCCAGCGCGTCGCCGGGCACGGCCGTGACGATCAGGTAGCTGCGCCGCGCGCCCAGGACGCAGGGCTCCTCGCCGCAGCAGACCGCTTCCATGGTCGCCACGCCGGCGGCCCGGGCGGCCCGGATGTTCTCGTACTCGATGCGCCCCGCGCTGCGCCGCCGCCCGTGCACCACCCAGCGGCGCAGCGCCGCGCCGAGCGGCTGCGCGCCGTAGCGCTTGAGGTACAGCACGTGCGTTGGCCCCCCGGGCTCGGCGACGCGCAGGCGCGTCCGCCGCCGCCGGCCCAGGCCCGGCTTGCGGAGATCCTCGCCGCCGTCGTAGGCAAACGCGCCCTCGACGCTGTCGAGCCCTTCCCGCCGCAGGGCCGCCCGGAGTCCCTCGGCGACCGTCCCGCCGCTCATGGGGCGCCCTCCGCGGCGCCGACCGCGGCGTCCAGCAGCTCCGCGGCGCCGGCGTAGACCCTCTCCGGCGTGATCTGCTCCATGCACCGGTGGTACGCCGGCCCGGCAGGCTGGGCACAGAGCTTCTTCTGGCACGGGCTGCACGACACGTCCACCCGGACGATCCGCTCGCGAGGGTAGTCGATGCGGCTCCACTCGGGGTCCGTGCTGCCGAAGACGGTCACTACGCCGACGCCCATGGCCGCGCCGAGATGACGCGCCCCCGTGTCGTTCGTCACCAGCAGGTCGCAGCGCTTCAGCAGCGCCTTCAGGAGCCCGAGCGTGTTGTCGCGGCCGGCGAAGCTGACGGCCGGCTCGTGGCGCATCGCCTCGGCGACCCAGGCGGCGACGTGCCGCTCGGAGGGAGCGGCGTTGAGGATGACCGCGGCCCCGCGGCGCTCGATGAGCAGGTCGGCCAGGGCCGCATACCGCCACGCCGCCCACATCTTGCTGGTCCCGAAGCTCGCGCCCGGGTTGAGCATGACGAGCGGGCGGGCGGTCTCGGCGCGGGCCTCGCGGAGCAGGGCGTCGGCGGCCTGCACGTCGCTCGGCGAGACGGGCAGCGACATCGTCATCGAGCCCATCGGCACGCCCAGGCGCGCGACGAGGTCCGCGTAGTAGCGCCGCGCGGAGATCGGCCGGAGGCGGCCGTTCTCGCTCCGCGGGGGGGGCACGGCGTCGGTGAGCAGCCAGCGGCGCCCGTCGCGGGCGTAGCCGATCACGCGCCTCGACCCGCCCATCCTCGCCGCCAGGGCGGTCCGGAAGCTGTTCGGCAGCAGCACGGCGAGACCCGGGCGGCGCCTCCGCAGGTGGCGGGCCAGCCGCAGCAGGTCCCCGGGCCCCGGCGACGGAGACGAGGCGTCGCAGATGGCGTCGTCGGCGCAGGGCGTCCCGGCCAGCGTCGCCAGGGCCGTCGGGCGGCCGACGTAGGTGATGCGGGCCTCGCGGAAATGCGCCCGCAGGGCGCGGAGCGCCGGCGTGGCCATGACGACGTCGCCAACCCAGTTGGGCAGGAACACCGCGATGCTCCGAGGCCGCACCATGTGGTTCTTCCACCCCTCCGCCGACGAGGGGACAGGCCGCGCGGGCCGCCGCGCTACGGGCCCCGGGCCGCGAGGTCCGCCCAGGAGTTCCGCCGGATGAGCCGGGTGGTGACCTCCACGGGCGTGCGGCCGACCAGGAGAACGTTCAGGCCCGCTCCGGCGAAGGCCTCGGCGGCCAGCTTCGCGTCGCACACGCCCAGGTCCATCTTCGGGAACAGCTTGCGGAGCTCGGGCAGTTGGCTCACCAGGCGGCTCTCGACGACGACGCGAGGCAGCCGGAACCGCCCCTCCCGCACGATGTGCCAGCGCTGCTGCTGCCAGGCCAGGACGGGCCCGTCGGGGTAGCCCGCCCGTTCGAGCATCTTGTGCGTCTCGGCGTGGCGCCGGGTGGACCGCCGCGTCAGGTAGAGGACCTTGGCCGACGCCGCCAGGGCCCGCAGCGCGCGGGAGCCCTGGGCGCTGCTGCCGAGCGTCAGGCCCGGCAAGCAGTCCATGTCCACGGCGATGACGGGGCGGTTCGGGTCCCACGCGTAGACGGGGGCCTCCGCGACGACCTCGTCCCCGAAGCGGTCCAGGTGGATGACCCGCAGCCGGTAGCGCCCGGGCCTGGCCGGGACGGAGACCGCCGTGCCCGCGTAGCCGAGCTTGTCGGTGAACGCGCCCCTCTGCTTCTCCTCGGCGACGCCGAACCGCATCGGGGCGTCCTTCACCGCCGGGGCCAGCACGAAGAAGTCGTTGCGCTGGAGGCGCACGATCGCCGTGGTCTGCCCGCCGGCGCGGGCGACCTGGTCCGGCACGGTCAGGATGTACTGCCCCCCGCAGCCACTCGCCGCGGCGAGGGCAGCCAGCACCATGCCAGTCGCACAACTGCGGCCCATCGGTCACCTCCGGCGGCTCATTAGGCACGAGCAGGATCGGTTTGTCAAATGCCCGGGCGCGTCTCCCCCCGGGCCGGGAGAGCCGGTCGGCGGCGGAGGGCGGAGGCGGCCGGAGGGCCCACCGACGCGAAGGTTGACGCTTTCCTCCCCCGGCTCGGTGCGATAGACTGCCGCGCGGCGTGGAGGCAGCCGCCGCGGACCGGGGGCAGTGGAGCCGTCATGGACGAGACAGCGCAGTTCATTGACCAGGACACGTGGCGCGTCTTCCGGATCATGAGCGAATTCGTGGAGGGCTTCGAGACGATGTCCCGCATCGGGCCGGCGGTCAGCGTCTTCGGCTCCTCGCGAACGCCGCGGTCCCACCCCGAGTACCGCCGGGCCCGCAAGCTGGGGGCCATGCTCGCCGAGCGCGGCTTCGCGACGATCACCGGCGGCGGGCCGGGCGTCATGGAGGCCGCCAACCGCGGCGCCCACGACGCCCGCGGCGTGAGCGTCGGGCTGAACATCACGCTGCCCCACGAGCAGCACGCCAACCCCTGGGCGAACGTCCGCCTGGACTTCCGCTACTTCTTCGCCCGCCTGATGATGTTCGTCAAGTACGCCAACGCGTTCGTGTGCTTCCCCGGCGGGTTCGGGACGCTGCACGAGTTCTTCAACTCCATGACGCTCATCCAGACGGAGAAGACCCAGCCGTTCCCGGTCGTCCTGATCGGGCGGAGCTACTGGCGAGGGCTGCGGGACTGGATCGAGAAATCGATGCTGAAGAGCAGCTATCCGAGGATCTCGCCGCAAGACCTGGAGCTGTTTCGCATCACCAACAGCCTCCGCGAGACGGTCGCCATCATCGAAGAGGCGTGCGAAAGGCAGTTGGCTCGCCAACAGGCGGGGATCCCGATCGGCCCGCGCCGCCCCACCGCGGAGGGCACGTTCATGGGCCAGCCGGTCCGGATCGACCGCCGCCCGCGCCGAGCCGGGGACCCCGCCTGACCGCCCGGGACCCGAACGTGAGCGCATAGAAACGGAGCCCGCTCGGGAGGCGGACTCCGTCGGTCTATCTCATGCCGGGGGAGAGGATCGGCTTCTTAGCGGCGGCGGCGGCGCAGCAGCGCCAGCCCGCCGAAGGCCACCAGCGCCAGCGTGGCCGGCTCCGGCACGCCCACGATGCCCTCGGCCATCGTGTCGTCGGGCATTCCGGCCGAGTTGTCCAGGCGGCACTGGAAGTAGAAGTCCCCGTAGTTGAACCCGCTGTTCAGCAGGTCGTTGTCCAGCTTCAGCTCCAGGTCGTTGTCGGTCGCCACGGCCCAGCCGGTCGTCTGCTCGGTCCCGTTGAGGAAGAGCTTCTGGGTCGCGTCCGAGAGAATCAACGTGAAGAGCTTGCTGATGACGCCGTCATCCAACAGGACCAGCAACTGCGTCGCCGGCGGGAGCAGGTCCTGCCCATTCACGTCGAACTTCCCGTCGGTGTTGTCGACGTCCACCCCGATGTAGAACCAGGCGGGGTCCCGGTCGAACGCAACCTGGGTGATGTCCCACATG
>CAZXOC010000066.1:23663-29352 GCA_964642165.1 uncultured Planctomycetaceae bacterium
ACAGGTCATCGTCCGCTTCGACGACGGCGTAGTTGGCCGCATCGACGTTGCCGTCGAAGATCGGCGCCGCCCTCACTCCCGACGCGCACACCAAAACCAGACCAAGAACGATTGCCAGTGACTTTGTGCTAAGCATGAGTCTTCCTCTCCTCCGGACCCTCACACGGGGATCCTCATGTCATGAGCTTCTCGCACCTTCTCCGGCTGTGTCCCTCCGAATGAACTGGACGCAGCGTGAGTTTGTCTACACATGTTCTAGCGATACGGACGGTTTAGCTGCCTTGTAGTATACTCCCGTCTCCCAGCCTTGTCAAGACCGTTTCCTGGGCGAACTACGCTTCTTTTTTCGGCCGTCTCCCGGCGCGACCGGCGCCCGCAATACACCGTAGGTCTATTGAATTCAAAGCCTTATCCCGCTTTCTCCGCCTGGTTTCGCCGCAAGGGGCCCCGCCGCTCGACCGGATCGTACCCGCCGGCCGAGAAAGGATGGCACCGCAGGACCCGCCAGATGCCCAGCAGGCTGCCCCGCAGCGGACCTCGCGCCTCCACCGCCTCGATGAAGTACTCGCTGCACGTCGGGACGAAGCGGCACTGCCGCCCCAGCCACGGCGAAAGCGTGCGCTGATACGCCCGGACCAGCCCCACCAGCACGCTGGCGACCCCCCCCGACAGCCGCTGTGCCCACCGATGGCTCACCTCTCGCGCTCCCTGTCCTCGTGCCGTTCGGCCAGCCTCCTCGCCAGGGCGACGAGGGACTCCCGCAGGTCGGCCAGCGTCGGCTGGCTGCCCGGCCGGGGCATGATCATGTAGTCCCACCCGGCGGCCAGCTCCCCGCGCGACAGCCGGAAGGCCTCGCGGCACAGGCGCTTGATCCGGTTGCGCCGCACGGCGATGCCGTGGCGCTTCGAGACGCCCACCGCGCAGCGCGAACGGGCCAGCCCGTTGGGCACGCCCGCCAGCGTCACGCGCCGGTCCCGCACGCGGCGCCCGGATGCGAAGATCCGGTCGATGTCGCTGCGCGTGGTCACCCGGCAGGTTTTCCCGGCCCGTTGGTCCATCTTGCGCCGCCCTTGCCCGGATATTGTATCGGCCGCCGCCGCGGCGGGGGCGAGAAAAGGCTCGACATCTTGACCGGCGCCTGCCGAAGAACTACAAACAGGGCGACGAGCGCCGAGCCGGGTCCTTCGTCGCGCCGGACGCGGCTCGGGGCCAACCTGTGCCATCGAGGGAAGGCAGGGCTATGCGTACGATCCGCATCGCTTCCGTGCTCGTGGCGGCCGGCGTGCTCGCCACCGCGGGCTGCGAGTACAACGAGTTCGAACGCCAGCGGGCCGTCGGCCATTACGTCCGCGGGCAGCTCCTGGCCGACCGGGGCGACCTGGACGCCGCGCTGGACGAGCTGGCCCGGGCCGTCCGCGCCGACCCGGACCTGTCGGTGGCTCACTCCGCGGTGGGCGACATCCACCGCAAGCGCGGGGACTACGACCTGGCCCGCGTCAGCTACGAGAACGCGTGCGGCGCCAACCCCTACGCCTTCCGCCCGCACTACAACCTCGGCGTGGTCTACCAGGTCCTCGCCCACGCCGCCAAGACCTTCCAGCGCGCCGAGGAGTGCCTCCGCGAAGCCGTCGCCGTCTACCTCCGCGCCATCAGCCTCGAGCCGGACGACTTCGACGCCGGCCTCAACCTCAGCGCCTGCTACTTCTCGCTGGGCAAGCACGCCCTGGCGGAGAAGTACTGCCGCGCCGCCATCGCCCTGCAGCCCGATCGCCCGGAAGCCTACAGCAACCTCGGCGTCATCCTCGACAGCCAGGACCGGCTCAACGAGGCCGTCAAGGCCTACATGGACTCCCTCGAACTGGACGTGCACCAGCCGAAGCTGTGGCTGAACCTCGGGGCCGCCTACATGCGACAGGGGCGCCTGAAGGAGGCACGCAGCGCCCTGGAGATGGCCACCCGGGAGGACCCCGACAGCGCCGAGGCCTGGGCGCAGCTCGGCACGTGCCACTACCACAGGAAGGAGTACGTCCAGGCCGTCACCGTCTACGACAAGGCCATCTCCCTGGACGACGCCAACGCCGCCGCCCACCGGGGCCTCGGCGTGGTCTACATGACCCAGTTCCTCCTGACCCGCGGCACGGACGGGCTCCTGCGCGAGAAGGCCCTGGCCGCCTGGCACCTGTCGCTGGGCATCGACCCCGACCAGGAGGACGTCGCCCACCTCGTCCGCAAGTACAGCCCGAAGCCCGAGGCGCCGGGCCCGGAGCTGTAGTCCCCGGGCGGACCCGCAGGCTCCCCGCCGCAACCCGCCGGCCTGCATTTGGCCGAGGGCCCGCGCGCCGGGTGGACTACAATGGGGGCGTCGGGCCGCCACGCCGACCCGGCAATGCCGGCGAACCGAAGGCACAAGCATGATCGGGATCTCCAAGCTCTACTGCGGCACCGTCGAGGCGTCCGACCCGGTCCGCTACGGGCGGCGATCCGACCGCCTGCCCAGCCACCTGCTCCAGTTCTCCGCCGACAAGAAACCGGTGGTCGTCTGGAACGCCACCCGCCGGTGCAACCTGACGTGCGTCCACTGCTACGCCTCGGCCACCCCCGGCGCCGCGCCCGACGAGCTGACCACCGACGAGGCGCGGCGGATGATCGCCGATCTCGGGCGCTTCGGCTGCCCCGTCCTGCTGGTTTCCGGCGGCGAGCCGCTGATGCGCGGCGACGTCCTGGACGTGATCGCCGCCGCCAAGGCCGCCGGCCTGCGGGCCGTCCTGAGCACCAACGGGACGCTCATCCGACCCGACCTCGCCGGGCGCCTCGCCCGGGCGGGCCTGAGCTACGTCGGCGTCAGCCTCGACGGCCTCCGCCAGGTGCACGACCGCTTCCGCGGCGTCGCCGGTGCGTTCGACCAGGCCCTCGCGGGCATCCGCGCCTGCCGCGCCGCCGGCGTGAAGGTCGGCCTGCGCCTCACCCTCAACCGCCGCAACGTCGACGACCTGCCCGGCATCTTCGACCTCATCGAGCGCGAGCAGATCCCCCGCGTCTGCTTCTACCACCTGGTGTCCGCCGGGCGCGGCGGCGCCCTGCGGAACGCGACGCTCTCTCACGAGCGGACGCGACGCACGCTCGACCTCATCATGGACCGCACCGCCGCGATGCACGCCGCCGGGCGGAAGGTCGAGGTGCTCACCGTCGACAACCACGCCGACGGGCCCTACGTCTACCTGCGCCTGCTCCGCGAGGACCCCGCCCGCGCCGCCGAGTGCCTCGAGCTGCTGAAGATGAACGGCGGCAACAGCAGCGGCGTCGGCATCGGCTGCGTGAGCTGGAACGGCGACGTCCTGCCCGACCAGTTCTGGCGCCACCACGTGCTCGGCAACGTCCGCCGCCGCCCGTTCAGCGAGATCTGGAACGACCCGGACCAGCCCCTGCTCGCCCGGCTCCGCGACCGCAAGGCGCGCCTCCGGTGCCGCTGCCTTCGCTGCCGCTGGCTCGACGTCTGCAACGGCAACTTCCGCGCCCGCGCCGAGGCCGACACCGGCGACCTCTGGGGTGACGACCCCGCCTGCTACCTCACCGACGAGGAGATATCGCCAGCGGAACACCTTGCGTAGGAGCCGCTGGCCTTGGGGCTTGCCCGCCCGACAGCCGTGTGGTATAGGTAAGAATATGAAAGTGTTCATCAGTCACGCCCACGAAGAAGAAGATCAAGCCGTCGTTCGCCGGATCGCGGAAGGGCTTCGAAGCGCGGGCCTCGACGTCTGGTACGACGAGTGGGAGATCTGGCCGGGAGAGAATTTCGCCGGGAAGATCTCCCATGCGCTCGATGAGTCGCAGGCGATGGTCGTGGTGATCACGCCCAACTCCCTGCGTTCGCCTTGGGTGCGCCGCGAAATCGAGTACGCCCTGGGGAGAGAGAGCTACAGCGGCAGGCTGGTTCCGGTAATTGCCGGCCGCAGAGAGGACATCCCTGACGACCAGATTCCCTGGATTCTGAAGCGCCTGCGGATGGTCGTGCTTGCGGATGCGGAGCGAGAGGCCGAAGGCATCCAGGAGATCGCCGCGGCCCTCAGCAAGGCCTCCTGATCGACGGCGCGCAGCGGCGGGGCCACCATGCTACCCAGCGAGGTATTCCTTTCCCATTCCTCCAGAGACAGGAACTTCGCCAGTCGCCTGGCCGAGATGCTCCGCACGCACGGGATCCCC
Source organism: uncultured Planctomycetaceae bacterium (assembly GCA_964642165.1). GTDB lineage: Bacteria > Planctomycetota > Phycisphaerae > SM23-33 > SM23-33 > CAYRVX01. The sequence goes on from CAZXOC010000066.1 coordinate 27,864, forward strand.
ATCTGGTACAGCCAGACCAACATACGGGGCGCCCAGCAGTGGCACGACGAGATCGGGGCGGCGCTGCGACGCTGTGACTGGTTCCTCGTGGTCCTGTCGCCCAACTCCGTTGAGTCCATCTGGGTCAAGAGAGAGCTCCTCTTTGCCCTCCAGCAGCACCACTTCGTCGGGAGGATCGTCCCGCTGATCCTGGCCCCCTGCGAGTACGAGAAGCTGTCGTGGACGCTCTCCAGCTTCCAGGTCGTTGACTTCAGCCAGCCCCTCGAGGGCGGGAGCCGCGACCTGCTCCGTGTGTGGGGCATCGGCTTCGCCCCCCCGCAGGCGGACCCATGACCTCGACCAACTCCAGGCAGATGCCCTCGAGGCCGAACCGATCTGCCCCTCCGTTGCGGCTGCTGTTCTGGGAGTCCACCGCGCGGTGCAACCTCGCCTGCATCCACTGCCGGCGGCTGGACGTCGCCGAAGAGGCCGCCCGGGACGACCTGAGCACGGACGAGTTCCGCTCCGTGCTGGACTCGGCCGCCACGCTGGGCCGGCCGATCATCGTCTTCTCCGGCGGCGAGCCGCTGATGCGCGACGACTGGGAGCCCCTGGCCGCCCACGCGGCCTCGCGGGGGCTCCCGACGGCCCTGGCGACCAACGGCACGATGATCGACGACGCCCTCGCCCGGCGCATCGCGGCGGCCGGCTTCCGCCGCGTGGCCGTAAGCCTCGACGGCGCCGACGCCGCCACGCACGACGCCTTCCGAGGCGTCGCCGGGGCGTTCCGGAGGGCCCTCGCCGGCATCGCCGCCCTGCGCCGAGCCGGCGCCGCCGTCCAGATCAACGCCACCATCGCCGCCCACAACGCCGACCAGCTCGACGCCGTCCATGCCCTCGCCACCGGCGTCGGGGCCGAGGCCCTCCACCTGTTCCTCCTCGTGCCCGTCGGCTGCGGCGTCGAGATCGAGGCCACACACCAACTGCCCCCCGCCACCTACGAGCAGGTCCTCGAGTGGGTCCTGGATCGCCAGGCCGCCGGCGGCATCGAGCTGAAGGCCACCTGCGCCCCCCACTACTACCGCCTGGCGGCTCAGCGGGGCGTGGCGCCGAAGCACTCCCGCGGCTGCCTCTGCGGCGTGGCCGTCGTCTTCGTCAGCCACAAGGGCGAGGTCTTCCCCTGCGGCTACCTGCCCGTGAGCTGCGGGTCGGTCCGCCAACGACCCCTGGCCGACATCTGGCGGGACTGCGAGGTCTTCGCGGACCTGCGCGACTATGCGCGACTGGAGGGCAAGTGCGGCCGCTGCGAGTACCGGGGCGTCTGCGGCGGCTGCCGCGCCCGAGCCTATGCCCTGACAGGCAATTACCTCGCCGCCGAGCCCGCCTGCACCTACCGCCCGAAGGGCCCGTAGCCGACCGCCCCGGCCGCCGCGCGTGCGGCCGTGTCTTCGGCGGCCCCACCGTCGCCCCCCGGCCGCCCTTCCCACAACCCTCATAAGTCTCGAACGAT
>CAZXOC010000067.1:0-29172 GCA_964642165.1 uncultured Planctomycetaceae bacterium
GTGATCGGCTTCGATTCCATCTCGCTCGGCACGCTGGAGCAGTTCGTCGCCCGCGGCGCCCTGCCGACGGTCGGGCGGCTCATCCGCGAAGGCAGCATCACGCAGACCTGGCCGTGCTTCCCCATGGAGACGGGCACGAACTGGGCCTGCCTGGCGACCGGCGCCTCGCCGTGGGTGACCGGCTGCAACATGTCGCTCCACCTGCCGGGCGAGCCGCTGGACGCGTGGCGGCGGGGCTTTCCGGCCGAGCTGTGCAAGGCCGAACAGCTCTGGACCACCGCCCACAAGGCCCACAAGCGCTGCGTCGTGTTCGACTGGGCGCAGTCCTGGCCGCCGGCGTTCGAGGATGGGCTGGTGCACATCGGCGAGGACGGCCGGCCCGACAACGCCATCCGCGCCCTCCAGGAGGTGCGGGCCTACACGACGCACCCGCGGGCGATCGGCCCGCACGTGACGAAGATCGAGCCCGTCCCGGCCGGGCCGGACGCCCCCGAAGGCGCCCTGGCCTTTCCCGTGCCGATCGAACCGGGCCCGGCCAGCCGCTACGAGCGCGTCGAACCGCTGCACGCGCTGATCCTGAGGGCCCCGAGCGGCTGCGACCGCATTGCCCTGCACGCGTCGGCGGACGCGCCCGAGCCGCTGTTCGTCGTCAAGCCCGGCGAATGGTCCGACTGGACCGTCCATGCGTTCCTCGCCGACGGCCGGCCCGTCCGCGGGAGCCTCCGCGGCAAGTGCCTCCTCCTCGAGCCCAACGCGAGCAAGGTGCACCTCTGCCTCAGCGAGATCTACTGCCAGGACGACTTCGTGCACCCCGCCTCGCTGGGCCCGGAGCTGATCGAGACGTGCGGGCCGTTCGTCATCCAGTGCTCCCGCCAGCAGGTCGTCCAGGGCGGGGCGAGCGACATCGCGACGTACATGGACGAGCAGCGCCACCTCGCCCGCTGGTGGCGCGATGCGGCCGGGCACGTGCTCGGCTCGCAGGACTGGGACCTGTTCATGCTGAAGTGGCACGGCCCGGACTGGACCAACCACCTGACGATGTACATGATCGACCCGCGCCACCCGATGTACGAGCCCGAGCGGGCCGAGGAAGGCTGGGCGCTGTGGGACGAGCTGATGGGCTGGGGGGACGAGATCGTCGCGCGCGTCGTGGAGGCGGCCGGGCCCGATGCGCTCGTGGCGCTGGTGTCCGACCACGGCGGGGGGACGGAGCTGCCCTTCCCCGGGGGACGGCGCGATCCCAACGCCCTGCTGATCGAGAAGGGCTGGCTCGTTCGCAGCGAGGGTGGCGGCTGCGACTGGTCGCGCGCGGCGGCCTACGCGCGGGGTCACTACGTCTTCCTCAACGTCAAGGGCCGCGAACCCGAGGGGACCATCGAGCCGGGCGCGGAGTTCGAGCGCCTGCGCGACGAGATCATCGAGGCCCTGCTGGACTGGAAGGACGCCTCCGGCCGCCATCACTACCGCGTGGTGCTGCCGATGGAGCAGGCCGGTCGTCTCGCCGTCGGCGGAGACCGCGTGGGCGACGTCTTCCTCGTGCCGGCCCCCGCGCCGCCGGGCGCGAAGATCGACCCCGACGAGTTCCGCCGGACGCACCCTGTCGAGGAGACCGGCACGTGGGACTGGCCGCGGCTGAACGCCGGCTCGCACCTGGACGATTCGTACTTCGTGCTGGCCGGTCCCGGCGTCCGCTCGGGCTATCGCCGCCCGCGACCGACGCTGATCACCAGCGTCGCGCCCACGCTTGCGGCGGCGTGGGGCATCCCCGTGCCCGCGGACGCGGACGGCGCCGTCCTGCGGGACTTCCTGGAGTAGCCACACGGCCTTTCCCTTGAGTCGCGTGCCGGAGACGATAGGCTCAGGCACGCGGCTGGACAGGCCGCTCGTCCGTCCGAACCGAACTGCACGGGAGCGCCGACAATGCACAACACCGCTCACCTCGCCCTCGTTCTCGCCCTGGGGGTCCTCACAGCCGCCGCCTGCCGGGCCGACGCCGCCACGACGCTGCACGTCGCGCCCGACGGCAGCGACCGCAGCCCCGGCACGGCGGCCAAGCCCTTCGCCAAGCTGGAGCAGGCGCGGGACGCGATCCGCGAGCTGAAGAAGGCCGGGCCCCTGCCCGACGGCGGCGTGGTCGTCGAGCTGCGCGGCGGCCGCTATGAACGGGCCAAGCCGTTCGAGCTGACGGCCGCGGATTCCGGCACGGAGAAGGCGCCGATCATCTACCGCGCCCGGCCGGGCGAGGAGGTCCGCATCAGCGGCGGCAAGGCCGTCACGGGCTTCCGCCCGGTGAGCGACGCGGCGGCGTTGAGGCGCCTGGACGAGAAAGCCCGCGGCAAGGTGGTTGCGGCCGACCTGAAGGCCCGGGGCGTCACGGACTATGGGCGGCTCTCGCGCCGCGGCTTCGCCGAGCCGGAGCGCGCCGCCCACATGGAGCTGTTCTTCGCCGACCGCCCGATGACGCTGGCCCGCTGGCCCAACGACGGCTACGTGACGGTCGCCTCCCTGCCGAAGGGCAAGAACGCCCGCGTATTCGGATACGCCGGCGACCGGCCGAAGCGGTGGCTCGACGAAGACGACGCGTGGGTGTACGGCTACTGGTACCACGACTGGGCCGACACGTACATGAAGGTCGAGCGGATCGACCCAGCCGCCGGGACGATAGCGACGCGGGCGCCCGCGCACCGCTACGGCCTTCGGAAGGGCAAGCGATGGTGCGCGATCAACTGCTTGTCCGAGCTGGACGCCCCCGGCGAGTACTACGTCGACCGGGCCAAGGGCGTGCTGTACTTCTGGCCGCCGGCGAACGTCGCATCGGGCAAAGCCGTCGTCAGCGTGGCGGGACGGCTCGTCACGATGAGAGACGTCTCGCACGTGACGATCCGCGGGCTCGTCCTGGAGGCCTGCCGCGGCACGGCCGTGACCATCGACGGCGGACAGCATGCCGCCATCGTCGGCTGCACGATCCGCAACGTCGGCAACCGGGCGGTCCGCGTCACCGGGCGTGACAACGCCGTGATCGGCTGCGACATCTACGAGACCGGCGACGGCGGCATCTCGCTGTCCGGCGGGGACCGCAGGACGCTCACGCCCGCCCGCCTGCTGGCCGAGAACAACCACGTCCACGACTACAGCCGGTGGTGTCACACGTACCGCCCGGCCGTGGCGGTCGGCGGGTGCGGGAACCTCGTGCGTCACAACCTGCTGCACCACGGGCATCACAACGCCATCCAGCTCGGCGGCAACGACCACGTCCTCGAGTACAACGAGATCCACAGCGTCTGCTGGGACACCGGCGACGTGGGGGCGTTCTACATGGGGCGGGACTGGACGGCCCGCGGAACGGTCATCCGGCACAACCACTTCCACCACGTCACCGGCCCGGGCACGCACGGGGCGATGGGCGTTTACCTGGACGACCAGGCCAGCGGCATCCACATCGTGGGCAACGTCTTCCACAAGGTCACGCGGGCGATGTTCATCGGCGGCGGCTGCGACAACCGCGTGATCAACAACGTCTTCGTGGACTGCAACCCCGCGATGCACATCGACAACCGCGGCATGGGCTGGCAGAAGAAGGCCACCGACGATCCCCGCGGCACGCTGCGGACGCGGCTGCGGTCGATGCCGTACCGCAGCGCCCTCTGGTCCAAGCGCTACCCCAACCTGCCGAACATCCTGAACGACGATCCCGGCGTGCCGAAGCGGAACACCATCCTGCGCAACATCTCCGTCGGCGGCCGCTGGGACGACATCAACCGGCAGACCCGCAAGTACCAGGTGGTCCGGGACAACCTCGTCGACAAGGCCCCGCACTTCGTCGATGCCGGCAAGGGGGACTTTGGCCTCAAGCCCACCTCGCCGGCGTGGAAGCTCGGCTTCCAGCGCATCCCGATCGAGAAGATCGGCCTGTACAAGGACGAGCGCCGCGCCTCCTGGCCGGTCGCGCACCGGCCGCGGAATGTCGCCGTCGTGCCCGTGAGGAAGCCCGATCCGTCGGGGCCGCCGCCGGTCTACGTCGTGCCTCGTTCGCGCGCCGCCGTGGAGATCGACGGCCGCATCGAACCGGGCGAGACTGTCGGCAAGGGCGTTCTCCTCGCCGAGGGCTTCAACGGCGAGAAGTCGCCGCGGACCAGCCGGGCCTGGCTCCACCACGACGGGACGCACCTGTACGTCGCCTTCGACAACACCGTGCTGGCGAAACCGCCGATCCGGCGCGACGCCCGGTGGGGCACGAACGACGCCTGCGAGATCGCCCTCCGCGCCGCCGCCGCCGCGACGGCCGCGCCCACCCTCGTCCTCCGCGGCTACGTCGACGCCGCCGGCACGTTCGAGAGCACAGACGAGGCCGGGGCGCCCGCCGCCGCCGTCGCCAGGGCCCGCCGCGGGGTCCAGTACAGGGCCCGCGTGGTCTCGCCGACGCGCTGGACGGCCGAGTGGCGAATCCCCTGGGCGTCGCTCGGCGTCGACCCGGCCGGGCACAGGCGGCTCCAGTGCAACCTGTCGGTCCGCAAGACGGCCGACGAGCTGTGGCTCCAGTGGCGAAGCACCCGCGGCGACACCCACGCCGTCGAACGTGCCGGCATTCTGAAGCTGGCCGATTGAGGCGCCCCGCGTGGCGCTCGAACCGCTCGTGACGGCGACGCTGCCGCTGTCGCGCTACGCCGAGGGCGTCGAGATGCTCCGCGCCAAGCGGGCGCTGAAGGTCTGCTTCCTGCCGTGGGCTCCGTAGTCTCGCACGTGCGGCCGCGCTACTTGTGCTCCTTCACCAGGCGATCCACCAGCTCCCGGTCGTAGCGGCAGACGCGGTAGAGGGCCATGCGGCCGCCGTTCCTGCGCTTGTCGGGGGTGCGGAACTCCCAGACGATCTCGCCGCCGGGCGTCACCTCGAAGCAGCGCCCGGGGTCGGACTCGGCGATGAACGTGTTGCCGTTGGGCAGGCGCTCGTTCGAGCCGCGCGAGGGGGAGTAGAAGCTCTTCGGCGGATCGGCCCGGTACTGCCAGACGATCTTGCCGGAGACGGGCTCGATCTCCAGCACGCGGGTCCAGCCGCGAACCCGAGTCGAGGCGTTCTGCCCGTTGTCGTAGACGAGGATGTGCCCGTTGGGCAGCATGGTGGGCATGTGCGGCCCGAGCAGCTCGCCCGGACCCCACGCCCAGACGATCTTGTCCGTCTCGCGGTCGATGACCCAGATCGTGTCGATGTGGCGGCCGCAGATCAGCAGGTTGCCGGCGCGGAAGCGCTTGTCCTTCTTCGCCGTGGGGTTGTCGGGCAGGACCTCGATCGTGTTGACGTGCGGCCAGTCGCGGAACTTGTCCGAGGGCGGCATGATCAGCTTGACGCGCCGGGCGAGCTCCTTGGCGTGCGCCTCGACCTTCCACTGCCAGACGGTCTCGTTCTTCGGCGTCAACTCCACGAGGACGTCGCAGTCGAGCTTGCCCTCGCCGGTGAACGGGTTCGTCATCCTCCGGCGCGAGACGACGATCGTGTGGCCGTTGGGCAGGCGGGCGAAGTCGTGGTGGGCGCGCATGTCGGCCTTCCAGACGAGCTTGCTGTGCCAGTCCAGCTCGAGGATGCACACGTCCTTGACGATCGCGATGAGGTGCCCGCCGCCCTGGAGCTCCGCGTAGTGCCACGTCTTGCCCTGCGGGTAGGCCCACTTGTGGATCTCCTTGCCGTCGAGGTCGATCAGGTGGGCGACCTCGGTCTGCCGGCTGGAGTAGAGCCGGTAGCCTTCGTCGCACTTCTCCCGCTTGCAGATCGTCACGCCGTCTCGCTCGTTCGCTTCCTTCTCCCGTTCCCTGGACATGGCGTTCTCCGTGCTGAGTCCCAGCATCGCCAGATGGAAACACAGCCATCCGGCGGCAGCGCCCGGGACGAACCGTTTCATGGGCATTCCTTTCCGGTCTGGGCCGCGCCCCACATCACGAAGCACGGCGCTATCCACGTGCGTTGTCTGCCGCGCCCTGGCGGCCTGGCGGCACGCGTCGCGGGGGTGGATTCGCCCGGGACGGCGACGCCTCGTCGCCCTGCGACTTCATCCAGTCTCTGACCCGTTTCCGAAGCGACAGGAGGACCGGGCGGCTCTCGGGCCCGGACGCGACGCTGCTCATCTCGTTCGGGTCGCGGCGCAGGTCGAACAGCTCCTCTTCCGCACGATGCTGAAACGTTCGGATGAGCCTTGCGGCGTCGGCGTTCGTCCCGGCTCTTTCGACCCAGGTGTCCCAGATGTCCTTGTGATCCGCCCCCGGCGCCCGCGTGAAGTGCGTGGTGTAGGTGTTCTGCGGCTTGAGATTGAGTATGTACTTGTGCGTGCGCGTGCGAACGCAGCGCATCGGGTAGTCGTTCATGTTCCCGTCCCCGACGTGCGCGGCGAAGACGGCGTCGCGGTGGTCCTTCGCGCGGCCGAGGAGGACCGGCAGGAAGCTGCGCCCGTCCAGGCCGCCCGGCGCCTTGCCGCCCCCGGCCTCCACGAACGTCGGGAGGACATCGACGAGCGAGACCATCGCCTGGCAGACCGTGCCCGGCTTGACCCTGCCCGGCCAGCGGGCGACGAACGGCACGCGAAGGCCCGCGTCGTAGAGGTTCCACTTCGCGTGAGGCCATTCCGGGCCCTGGTCCGACGTGTAGAGGAACAGCGTGCTGTCCTCCAGGCCGTGCTTCCTCACGGCGGCGAGGCACCGGCCCAGGCGCCGGTCCATCGAGGTGATGTCCTGGTAGTACCGCGCCATGCCCCGGCGTGTGGCCTCGGTGTCGACGAGGTAGGGCGGCAGCTTCAGCGCGGCCGCGTCGTACGTGCGGTTCGCCTCCCAGTACACGTGCGGCGCCGACGCGGCGAGGATGAGACACAGGGGCTGATCGCGGTGCTCGCGGACGTGCCGGGCCAGGAGCCTCTCCACCGCCGCGGTGTCGAGCCCTTCCTCACGGTAGCGCCGCTTGAATGCCGTCCTGGTCAGGCTCGCGCGCACGTGCTCGAAGGGGAACACCTCCCGCGGCCTGACGTGGACCTTGTGGGCGAGCACCACGCGGTAGCCCAGCGGGCGGAGGTAATGCGGCAGGCTTTTCGTGCCCGGGCGGGCGCGCGAGTGGTTCCCGGCGGCGCCGTTGCGCATCGGCATCAGCCCGGTGTACAGCACCGACCGGGACGGCGTGCAGGTGGGGGAGCCGGCGAAGACGTGGGTGAACCGCATGCCCTCGGCGGCGAGACGGTCGAGGTTCGGGGTGCGGACCTGGCGATTGCCGTAGCAGCCGGCGTACTCCCAGCCGTGATCGTCGGAAAGGAACACGATGATGTTCGGCTTGCCTGCGGCGGCGGGCCTCGACGCCCGGATCGCCGCGGGGGCCGCCAGGGCGGCGGTCCCCAACCCCACGCGCTTCAGGAAGTCCCTTCGTGAAGGCCGTCTCGTCATGGCATCTCCCGTGGCCGATCGCCGGGTCTCACGGCCCGGCCTGCTGCTTCCGGATCGCCGCCAGACCCAGCGCGCCGCGGGAGCTGACGCGGCTGCCGAAGATGCGGATGCCTCGCAGCGACCCGCGGAACTGGCGGTCGGTGCCGTGGCGGTGGATGGTGGTGTTGTAGTTGCCGATGGTCAGCGGGCCGCTGCCGGCGCCCGTCGGACCGCGGTTGTAGGTCGTCGCGCGGTCCAGGACGGCCGGGGTGTCCTCGGCGCCGAAGTACCAGCGGACGTTGTCCCTCGGCTTCGTCGCGTCGTACGTGACGGCGAAGAAGACCCACTCGCCCGTGCGGACCTTCCCCCGCGAGCTGTCGTTGCGCGCGCGGTCCGGCCATTCGTTGACGGCGAGACGCAGGCGCCCGTCGGCCAGGCAGACCAGGTCCAGGCCGCTGCGGTTGTAGTTCAGGTTGAAGGCGATGCGGTTGCCGCCCCTGCCGATCTCCAGGCTCGAGGCCTTCGCCCAGCCGAGGATCGTGAACGACCGCAGGGCCTCCAGCGCCTCGATGGGCTTCTCGCCGACGGCGACCCACCGCCACGGCGGGGCGCCTCCGAGGTCGAACGATCCGTCCCGGGCGCGCTCGATCTTGCCGTGCAGCTTGACGGGCGGCTTGTCCCCGCCGGGCACGCCCACCTGCACGATGGGCTCCCCGGCGCCGGCGGCGGAGTCCACCGCGATCATCACGTTCGCGACGGCCGACACGCCCGACTTGTCCGTCGCCGTCAGCGTGACCGTGTAGATGCCCGGGCGCCGATACGTGTGCGTCGGCTTGGCGCCCCGGCCCTTCGTGCCGTCGCCGAAGTCCCACCGGCAGGTCGCCCCGCCGCTGCCCGCGAAGGTCACCTCAAGCGGGGCGACGCCCTCGGTGGGCGTGGCGGTGGCCTTGGCCTCCGGCCGCAACGCCTCGCCGGGCCTGTACGCGGTCAGCCGGTACAGGTAGGGCGCCTTGGGCGGCGTGAACGAGAACTTCGGCCCGCGCGCCGTGCCGAGGGGTCGGTCGGTCATTTCCCACGTGTCGATGCCGTCGACCTTGAACGCCTTCGCGGCCGGCAGGTCGATGGCCGATGCCGCCGGGCTGAAGCAGTAGACCAGGTACCGCTCGCCGAGCTTGTGAAGGACGTAGTTGCCGGGCGAGAGCCTGCGGTCGGGGGTCATCTGCTCGAACGGCTCGTCGGCCATGAGCCGCTTCAGGAACGCGATGCGCGGCGGGCTCTGCCCGTGCAGCACGCCGCCCTTGGACCACCAGAGGATGTCCTTGGGGTGCTTGTAGGTCTCGCCGTGGCCGACGTAGCAGCCGCTGCACGTGCCCATCCAGAAGCGGTGCACCATCTCCCGGGCGGAGATGCGCCCCCAGCCCTGCGGGATGTTGCCCTCGTACTTGCACTCGTCGTAGATGACGGGCTTGCCGTACTTCGTCCGCAACTCGGCGGCGTTGGCGAAGTTCGAGCTCTGCACGCTGGCGTGCGTGACCCACGGCTTGGTGTGGTCGTACCACGTGCGGCAGTTGTGGATGCCCCGCATGTGGTCGTACGGATCCGCCTTTTGGACGACCTGGAAGAAGCGGTCCCAGTCGGACATCTTCTTTGTGGGGATCTTGAGCATCAGGTCGAACTCGTTGGCGAACGACCACCACACGTTGCGGTAGGCGGCAAGGCGCGCCACGACGTAGCGCAGGTAGCGGTCGTCCGCCTCGCGGCTCATGGACTTGAAGCCCCACCGGTCGTAGGGGTGGAACAGGATGAGGTCCGCCTCGATGCCGAGCTTCCGCAGGTCTTCGACGCGCCGCTCGAGGTGGCGCCAGAAGGCCGGGTTGAAGCGCGTGAAGTCCCAGCTCTTCGGCGGCTTGCCCTCGAACGCGTAGTGCCTTGGCTCGTTCTTGTTGTAGGCGTAGGCCTTGGGGAAGACGCACATGCGGATCTTGTTGAAGGGGCTCCTGGACAGGGTCTCGAGCGTCCGGTCCTCCAGCTCGTCGCCCTGGTGGACCCAGGCATAGCACGTGGTGCCGACCTGGAGATACGGCGTGCCGTCGGCGTAGGCGAGGTAGTGCTTGCCGCGGACGCGGACCGGTCCGTGGTTGCCCTTCGACGGCGGGCCGACCGCCAGCGTGCCGGTTCGGCCGTCGAGGCCGGGGTCGTTCGACTTCGTACGGTACGTCCACGTGCCCTCGGCGGGCGGCATGAAGCGGACCTTCCACGTCCCGCCGCCGTCGCAGAAGCCGCCGACGTGGATCGCCTTCCCGCCGCGCTCGAAGCGGCAGGCGAGCTGTACGTCGGTGAAGGGTTTGGCCCACTTGCGGGCCTGCCGGAGCGTCAGCTCGAATCGGCCCCAGCGCTCGACGGCCTCGCCCCGTCCCGCGGCGGCGAGTGCACCAACCGCCAGCAGGATCCCCACCAGCCGGACGTAGTTCATCCCTCTTCTCCTTTGGCGGCTCGCGTGGGAGGAGCCCGCGCACCAACATAGCGGCGGAGCGGGCGAACGCAACCGCGCTAGTGCGGCCAGTCGCCGAAGGCGTCCTCGGGCCTCTCGGCGATGACCGTGGGGTGGTAGAGCGGATCGTCGGCGTTGACGAGGCGGCCGGAGGGCATCAAGTACAGGTTGCCCGTGCTGCGCGGGACGTCCTGCTTGTACGTCTCATGGAGGTCGCCGTCGCGCTCGGTGCGTTCGCGCTCGGCGGCGTCGAAGTCGATGCTGTCCTCCGCGAGCTTCGCCAGGTACGCGCGGGCCTCGGCGGCCTGGCCGTCGCAGCCGCGGCGGATCAGGTCGTGCTGCTCGGCGGGGTCGGCGGCGAGGTCGAACATCAGCGGCGCCGCGTTGCGGAAGCGGACGTACTTCCAGTTCCGCCAGCGGATCATGCGGAACTCGGTGCCCTCGCCCCAGCGGGGGATGAGGTTGTCGCAGAAGACGGGGCGCTCGGGGGGCTCGCCCTCGCCGCGAACGCCGGGGGACAGGTCCGTTCCGTTCAGGCCGGCGGGCGGCTCGGCGCCGGCCAGGGCGCAGAGCGTAGGGTACAGGTCCGTCAGCGCGACGGGTGTTCGCCACCGCGCCGCGGGCGCCGCGGCGCGGCGCTGGGCGGGCAGCGAGAAGATCAGCGGCACGCGCGTGCAGCCCTCGTACCAGCCGTTCTTCCACCACACGCCGTGCTCCCCGGCCATCTCGCCGTGGTCGGTCGTGTAGACGACGACCGTCTCGTCCAGGAAACCGCCGGCCTCCAGGCGCAGCAGGAGGTCGCCGAGGACCTCGTCGAGGTAGCTGACGCAGGCGAAGTAGGCCGCCCGCGCCCGCATCATCTCCGGGCGCTCGATCGCCTCGGCCTGGAAGCCCCGCCGCATGCCGGCGCTCATCGGGTGGTCGTAGGCGTCGCCGCCGGCGGGAACCAGCGGCTGCGTCACGCCGTCGGGCCAGTACCGCTCGAAGTGCCGCCGCGGCGCGGTCAGCGGGAAGTGCGGGCGGCTGAACGACGCGCAGAGGAACCACGGCCGGGACCCCCGCGCGTGGCGGTGCTCGCGCAGCCAGGCGACCGTTTCGTGGCAGACCACCTCGTCCTGGATGAGGCTCTCGGGGATGCCCGTGATGCCGGCCTCGGTCGTCCGGGCGCGCATGCCCCTGCGGCGGGGGTCGCCGACCGGCTCCCACTGGTGGCCGCACTTGCCGGTCAGGTCGCCGTAGGGCCGGTGCCGGAAGCCGACGAACTGCTGGTTGCCGCCGAGGTGCATCTTGCCGACCAGGCACGTTTCGTACCCGGCGGCGGCGAGCGTCTTCGGCAGCGTGTCGAGCTGGGGGCGCAGGACGGCCTCGTTCGTCCACGCCCCGCAGCGGCGGACCTCCGTTCCGGTCAGCAGGCAGAGCCGCGACGGCGTGCAGAGCGGCATCTGGCAGTAGGCGTCGGTGAAGACCGTGCCCTGGCGCGCGAGGCGGTCGAAGGTGGGCGTGTCGATCGGCTCGCCGCCGTCCGCGGGCCCGCGGTGGCCCAGGAAGCGGAAGCTGTGCTCGTCGCTCAGCAGGAAGAGGATGTTGGGGCGATCCATGGTGAGGCGGCCTCCGTTGCGAACTGCGGACTGACGATGCACGGCACGCGAGGACAGGGGCTCAGCCGGGCGGCCCGGATCCCGTGGGGGCCTCCTTCCGCGTCAGCAGCCCGCGGGCCCGCAGCCAGGCCTCGCAGGTGGCAGGCCAGGTGGCGGTAGCCGGAGGACACCCGCGAACGCCCAGCCCGAAACCGTGCCGTCCCTTGGCGTACAGGTGCATCTCGGCGGGCACCTTCGCCCGTCGCAGCGCGAGGTAGAACCGCACGCTGTTCTCCACCGGCACGACGCGGTCCTCGGTGCTGTGGACGAGGAACGCCGGCGGCGTTCTCGGCGTGACCTGACGCTCGTTGGAGAGGCTCTCGGCGAGCTTGGGATCGGGCTTGGGCCCGAGCAGGTTGCGCTTCGAGCCGGCGTGGGTGAACGGCTCGGACATCGAGATGACGGGATAGACGAGGATCATGAAATCCGGCCGACAGCTCACGCGGTCGAGCGGGTCGGGGGCGTCGGGCTTGCCGGCGTGGAAATGCGTCCCGGCCGTCGAGGCCAGGTGCCCCCCGGCCGAGAAGCCCATGATGCCGATGCGGTCGGGGTCGACGCCGAATTCCCCGGCGCGGCGGCGGACCGTGGCGACCGCGCGCTGGGCGTCGCGCAAGGGGGCCGGGTGGCCGAAGCCGTTGCGGCGGTGGCGGTACTTCAGGATGAAGCCGGCCACGCCGAGGGAGTTGAGCCATCTGGCCACCTGGTGGCCTTCGTGGTCCATGGCCAGGTGGCCATAGCCGCCGCCGGGGCAGATGACGACGGCGCTGCCGACGGCCTTGTCCTTCGCCGGCAGGCAGATCGTCAGGGCGGGTCGGTCCTGCTCCCGGGCGTTGTTCAGCTCGGGCGCGTCGTCGGGCCAGAGCTTCTCCACGCTGGGTGCGGGAGTCGGCTTGGCCGGCGCCGGCCGCCGCGCGGCCGGGCAGGTGCCGGCAAGCAGCAGGATGGCCACAGCCGGGAAGCGGATGCCGTGGGAAGCAGTCATCGGGGCCTCCAGTCCAGTGTGAACGCGTCGAATCGCCGGCAGGCTGACAGGCCGGCGGCGCCGGCCATGATACGCGCGCCGCCCGGCCACGCAACCCTGCGCCCGGCGGGAGGCGCTGTCGGCGCGAGGCGCGCGACCGCCTCGGGCCCGACGGACAGACGGGCGCAGACTATCGACAACGCCGGCGGGCGCGGCATAATACGGCCGCTCCAGGTCCGCCCCTACAGCATGAAATGGAGAAGATCATGCGGAAGACCCCTCGTGTTCCAGCGTTCGCCGTTTCGTTGGGGCTGCTCGTTTGCGTCGCGGCGAGGGCCCTCGCGGGCGACTGGCCGACGTACCGCCACGACGGCCGGCGCAGCGGCATCACCGCGGAGGAGATCAAGACGCCGCTGTCGCAGGACTGGCTCTTCACGGCCACGCACGGGCCCGAGCACGCCTGGGGCGACCCGCAGCCCAAGCCCATCGAGCACGTGCTGGAGCTGCCTCGCATGCGATTCGACGACGCCTTCCACGTCGTCGCCGCCGGCGGGACGGTCTACTTCGGCTCCTCGTCCGACGGCAAGGTCTACGCGCTCGACGCGGCCAGCGGCAAGGTCCGCTGGGAGTTCTTCACGGGCGGGCCCGTCCGCCTGGCGCCGACCGTCGCCAACGGCAAGCTCTACGTCGGCTCCGACGACGGCTGGGTCTACTGCCTGGGGGCGGGCGACGGCAGGCGGATCTGGCGCTTCCGCGCCGCCCCGAGCGACCGGAAGCTCCTCGGCAACGGCAAGATGATCTCCGTCTGGCCGGTGCGGACGGGCGTGCTGGTGGACTCCGGCGTGGCCTACTTCGGCGCGGGCGTCTTTCCGGCCGAGGGGCTCTACCTCTACGCCGTCGACGCCCAAACGGGCAAGCTGCTCTGGAAGAACGACACGTACGGCGCGGGCGGGATGGCCGGGATCAGCCCGCAGGGGCACCTGGTGGCGTCGAAGGACCGCCTGTTCGCCCCCGCCAGCCGAACCATGCCCGCCGGCTTCGACCGCAAGACGGGGCGCTTCCTCTTCCAGCGGAACCTGAGCTGGCGCCTGACGGGGCTGTTCGGCGGCACGTCGTGCCAGCTCGCCGGCGACGCCCTCTTCGGCGGCACGGAGCAACTCGTCGCCATGCGCGAGCGGGACGGGCGCCTGGCCCTGACCGAGGGGCTGCCCGCCGGTCGGCCCAGCACCGGAGTCCGGCGGCTCGTCGTGGGCGACGACGTCCTCTACCTGCTCAACGGAAAGGAGCTGCTCGCCGCCGACCGGGACGGCTGGCTGACGGCCAAGACGAAGCTGACGTCCCTGACGGTCGAGCGCTCGAGCCTGGGGCGCCGGCAGCGTTCGTTCACGGTGGCGGAAGCCCGGCTCAAGGCGGAGCAGGCCAAGCTCAAGAAGGCCGGACGGCCCGTGCCGAAGAAGCTCGCCGAGGCCCTCGACGCGGCGCGCGGGCAGTTGGCGCAGGTCCGGAAACGCCTCAGCCAGGCCGGCGTGGAGATGAAGGAATGGAAGGCCAAGGAGCCCGCCGCGACGATGTGGCGTGCCCCCTGCGAGGGCTCCGACGCGCTGATCCTGGCCGGCGGGACGGTCTTCGCCGGCGCCGGCGACGTCGTGCGGGCCTTCGGTGTGGCCGACGGCAAGCAGGTCTGGTCGGCGAAGGTAGCGGGGCGGGCCCGCAGCCTGGCCGTGGCCGACGGGCGGCTGCTCGTCAGCACGGACAAGGGCAGCATCCATTGCTTCGTGCCGGGCGACGGCGGGCGCGGTCGCACCGTGACGCCGAAGGTCGTCGCCGAGCCGTTCGGCAAGGACGAGCGGGTCCGGCAATGCGCGGCGCTGGCCCGTCGGATCGTAGCCGACAGCGGCGTGCGCCGCGGCTATGCGCTGGTCCTCGGCGGCGGCGACGGCCGGCTCGCACTGGAGCTGGCCCGGCGGACCGAGCTGGTGGTCTACGTGGCCGAGCCGGACGCGAAGAAGGTCGCGGCGGCGCGCGCGGCGCTCAGCCGCGCCGGCGTCTACGGCAAGAAGGTCGTCGTCCTGCACACGCCGGGGCCCGGGCTGCCCCTGCCGGACTACTTCGCCAACCTGGTCGTCTGCGACGCGACGTTCTTCGCCGGCAAGATGCCCTCGGGCGAGGAGGTCGCCCGGCTGGTCAAGCCGTGCGGCGGGGTGGGCTATGCCATCGCGCCGGGGCAGGACCGGCAGGGGGACTACGAGGACTGGACCGACCGGGCCAGCGACGCCTTCGGGGCGACCGACGCGGGCGACACCCAGCTCATTGAGACGGAGCGGTACGGCAAGGTCGTTCGGGGCTCGCTGCCGGGCGCCGGGCGCTGGACGCACGAATACGCCGAGCCGGGCAACACGGCCTGCGGGGACGACCGGCTCGTTCGCGGCCCGCTGGGCGTCTTGTGGTACGGCCGGCCCGGGCCGGAGCGGATGCCCAGCCGCCACGCCTCGGCGGCGGCCCCGGTGGCCGTCGGCGGGCGCATGTTCGTCCAGGGCGAGAACGTGGTGATGGCCTACGACGTCTACAACGGGCTGAAGCTCTGGCAGCGCGAGATCGCCGGCGCGATGCGGCTCGGCCTGAAGGCCCGGTCCTCGAACCTGGCCGCCGACGACGTGAGCCTGTTCGTCGCCGTGGCCGACCGCTGCCTGCGGCTCGACGCCGCCACCGGCAAGACGCTGGAGACCCACAAGGTCCCGCCCCCGGGCAAGGGGCGCAAGGGCGGGAACTGGGACTACGTCGCCGTGGTGGGCTCGCGGCTGTACGGCAGCCGAGGCAGCGGCTGCGTCTTCGCCGTCGACCTGGACACCGGCAAGAGGCTCTGGGTCCACGAGGGCGGCACCATCGAGGCGCGGACGATCTGCATCGGCGACGGGCGCGTCTTCTTCGTCGACCGACGCGTCACGGCCAAGCAGCGCGCCGAGGCCGTCAAGGGCATCGCGCCCCAGCAGCGCGTCGACCGCCGCGGCAAGCCCATCCCGCCCGACGTGCGCCTGATCGTCGGGCTCGACGCCGAGACGGGCAAGGTGGCCTGGTCGCGCCCGCAGTACGTCGCCGATTGCGTCAAGATCGGCCGCAGCGGCGGCGAGCTGACCGTCATGTACGCCAACAAGGTCCTGCTGCTGTGCGGGCAGCCGTGGAACGGGCACTTCTGGCGCGAGTTCATGGCCAGGGAGTTCTCGCGGCGGAGCCTGATCGCCCTGTCGTACGACGGCGAGCCGCTGTGGTCGGGGCGCAAAGGCTACCGCAGCCGCCCGATCATCGTCGGTGGCCGCATCATCGCCGAGCCCTGGGCGCACGACCTCCGGACGGGAACCGAGATCACGCGGGTTCACCCGGTGACGGGGCGGAAGGAAGCGTGGCAGATGTCGCGCCCGGGGCACCACTGCGGGAACATCGCCGCCTGCGCGAACGTGCTGTTCTTCCGGTCGGGCGTGACGGCGTACTACGACCTGCTGGCCGACCACGGCACGGCCCACTTCGGCGGGCATCGCCCCGGGTGCTGGATCAACTGCATTCCCGCCTGCGGGCTGGTGATCATGCCCGAGGCCAGCAGCGGCTGCATCTGCCCGTTCGCCCTTCAGTGCACGGCGGTCTTCCAGCCGCGCAAGGAGCCGCGGATGTGGGGCATGTACAGCGCGCCCGGGGCGATGCGCCCGGTCAAGCGTCTGGCCGTCAACTTCGGCGCGCCGGGCGACCGGAGGGACGCCGACGGCACGCTGTGGCTGGGCTACCCGCGCCCGCGGAGCTACGAGCAGGACTACAACCAGCGCCTGGTGCTGAACTTCAAGCTTGGCTTCGAAGGCGATCCCGATGAGATTGTCGCCCACCGCGGCAACGCCTACTTCGCCAAGATCGCCGGCGCGAGGGACCCCTGGCTCTACACCCACGCGTGCACGGGCCTGGCCGGCTGCACGATCCCGCTCATCGAGAAGGGCACCGAGCCGGCGACGTACACGGTGCGGCTGCACTTCGCGGAGGTGCAGAACGCGCCGCCCGGCGGGCGCGTCTTCGACGTGACGCTCCAGGGCCGGCGCGTGCTGGCGAAGCTCGACGTGGCGAAGGAGGCCGGCGGGCCGAACCGCGCGGTCGTGAAGGAGTTCAAGGGCGTCCGCGTGAAGGACGACCTGCGGATCGGCATGAAGGCCCATCGGGGCCACCCCATGCTGGCGGCCGTCGAGGTGATCCGCGAGGAGAAGTAGCGCCGCGGGCGGGCTCGGGTCCGCTCACCGGGCGCGTGATTGGCGCTGCGCGACGCGGGCCGCACCGACCGCTCCTTCCATCGCCGGCGCAGTGCACCGCGCGGACGGCACGAGCCGGCCCAGGGACACGGCGAGGCCGTCGCGGAAGGCCGGCTGGGCCCGGAGCACGCCGCCGGCCAGGACGATCGGCTCGCGGGGAGAAAGGCGGACATCCGGCCAGAGGACGTCGACGACGACGCGCACGCCCCGGACCAGCTCGCCGGCGGCGGTTCGGAGGACCTCCTGCGCGACGCCGTCGCCGCCGGCGGCGGCCTCGAAGACGATCGGCGCGACGCCGGCGATGCGGTCCTTTGCGAAGGGGCTCACCCACGCGACAAGCTCGCCGAGGTCCGCCAGGTCGAGGCGCTCGGGGATGAGCCGCTCCAGCACGGTGGCCCGGCCGCGCCCGTCGGAGGCGCGAACGGCGGCCCTCAGCCCCCGCAGGCCGATGTCGAAGCCGCTGCCCTCATCGCCGAGGATCGCCCCCCGCCCGCCGACGAAGTGCTCCTGCCCGTCGGCCCGGCGGCCGTAGACGAGCGAACCGGTCCCGCAGACGACCAGCACGCCGGTTTCGCTCTCGCTGCCGGCGGCGAGGCCCGCGGCGGCGTCGTGCGTCAGGACGAGGGGCACGGAGATGCCGGCGTCGTCGGCGATGCGCCGCCAGCAGCTCCGGTCGGCTTCACTGCGCAGCGCGGCGACGCAGAACGCCGCGGCGGCGAGCCGGCCCCACGCGTCGCCCGCCTGGCGGCGCAGCTCGCGGACGATTTCCCCCGCGGCCCGGCGCGCCGGGCCTTCGCCCACGGCGTGGACATTGGTGGGCCCCGCGACGTGGCGTGCGACGACGTCCAGCCCCGCATCCGCCAACACGCCGGTCGTCCGCGTCGCGCCGCCCTCGACTCCCAGGAAGAGCTGTTCTCTCATCGCCTCGCCTCGGTCCCGGCTCCGCGGAGGCTACTCGTACAGCAACGCCGCCGAGCGCCTGGCACGAAACGCCGCCAGCCGTTCCTGCCAGGACCATTCCATCTCGGTGACGGTCCTCCCGGCCAGCAGCGCATCCAGCGTGCGGCGGTTGCCCATCAGGTGGTCGACGCCGCGCGCCCGCCAGGAGCGCCCGTGGAGGGCCCGCAGCGTTCGAGCAATCTCAAGCCCGGTCCGAATCGGCCGGAAGGCCTCCCGCTCCGTGAGCCGAATGCCCACCCCGCCGCAGGCCTTGCCGGCGAAGCGGCTGGAGCGCGGCGTGAAGCGCCTCGGCACGAAGCGCACGCCCGGCAGGCGCGAGGCGTTCAGCGCCCGCGCCAGACGGACCTCGTCGATCCACGGGGCGCCGAGGATCTCGAACGGCCCGTCCGTGCCGCGCCCGACCGACAGGTTCGTCGCCTCCAGCAGCCCGATGCCGGGGTACAGCAGGGCTTCGGTCAGGCTCCGCATGTTCGGCGAGGGGTTCACCCAGGGCAGGTGCGTCTCGTCGAGGAGCATGTCCCGCCGCCAGCCCGACATCCGCACGACGCGCAAGGGCAGCTCCAGCCGCCGCTCGGCCCGGAACAGGCGGGCCAGCTCGCCGACCGTCATGCCGTGCCGGACAGGCAGGACATGGAAGCCGACGAAAGACTCCCTGCCGGCGTCGAGCACCGGCCCGGCCACGTCCACCCCGTTGATGGGGTTGGGCCGATCCAGGACGACGAAGCGGACGCCGTGCTCCGCGGCGGCCTCCATGGCCAGGCCCATGGTCGAGATGTACGTGTAGAACCGCGTGCCGATGTCCTGGATGTCGAAGACGAGGGTGTCGATGTCCGCGAGCATGGCCTTCGTCGGCTTGCGGGTCTTGCCGTACAGGCTGACGACGGGCAGGCCCGTGCGGCCGTCGCGGGCGCCGGGGACGATCGCCTGGTCCAGTTTGCCCTCCAAGCCGTGCTCCGGGCTGAGAAGCTTGACCAGCGTCACGTTCGGGGCGTCCATCAGCAGCCGCGCCGCGTGGACGCCTTCGCGGTTCAGGGCGGTGTGGTTGGTGATGAGCCCGACGCGTCGGCCGGCGAGCTGCCGGAAGCCGTCGCGCTGGAGGACGTCGAGGCCGGTGAGAACGCCCGGCGTGCGTCCGGGCCGTGCAGGCCGGCGCTTGCCCGGCCGCCTCCGGGACGCCTCGATCGCGGGCAGGCGCAGCGCCGCGGCGGCGATCGTCCCGATCCGCCCGGCCAGGGCGTTCACCTCGCCCTTGCCGTCGGGATGCAGGCGGTTGCTGAGGAAGATGACGAACAGGTCCAGCTCGGGATCGATCCACAGGCTCGTGCCCGTGAAGCCCCCGTGCCCGAAGGCCCGTCCGCTCAGCGCCGCGCCGCGGTTGGTCGAGTAGCCGCTCCGGACGTCCCAGCCGAAGGCGCGCAGCCCGCCCGGCACGCGCCGCGGCCGTGTCATCTCCGCCACGCCGCGCCGGCTGAGAACCCGCGCCCCTCCGTACTCGCCCCCCCCGAGCAGCATCGAGGCATAGACGGCCAGGTCCGCCGACGTGGAGAACAGCCCGGCGTGCCCCGCCACCCCGCCCAGCGCGTGGGCGCGCGGGTCGTGGACTTCGCCCTTCAGCCACCGGCGCCCGCGCCGGGCCGTGGGCGCGGCACGGCGGCGAAGCGCCTCGCCCGGCAGGTACGTTGTGTCCCGCATGCCCAGCGGCCGGTAGACGTGCTTCGCCGCGAACTCGTCCAGCCCCATGCCCGAGACGCGCCGGACCAGCTCGGCCAGGACGATGTACCCCACGTCGCTGTAGATGAACTTCGAGCCGACCTTCGCGGACGGGCGAAGGGCGCAGATGCGCCGCCAGGCGTCCTCCGGCCCGCCCCGGTAGTCCCTCAGCGAGTTGTCCGCCACGAGCCCCCCCACGTGGGTCAGCAACTGGGCCACGGTGATCCGGCCCTTGCCGTTGGCCGCGAACTCCGGCAGGTGGCGCGAGACGGGGTCGCTCAATCGCAGCCTGCCTCGCGAGACGAGGATCATGACGCTGGTGGCCGTGGCGACGGGCTTCGTGAGCGACGCGACGTCGAAGACGGTGTCGGTCGTCATGGCGACCGCGGTCGGCTTGACCTGCCGCCGTCCGTAGGCCTTGTGGTAGACGACCTGTCCTTTTCGCCCGACGAGCACGACGCAGCCGGGCATGTGCCCGGCGGCGAGGCCCTCCGCCACGACGCGGTCGATCTGGCTCAGGTGCCAGGGGTCCATGCCGGCCTCTTCGGGGCGAACGGAAGCAAGCTGGGGCATCGCTGCGCATCCCGCAAAGCCCAGAGCATAGCCGATGGAAAGCAGACAGGCGAACCGAAGGCGAGAGTGTTGCATGGCCGTGCCCGTGAGGTTGAGCGGACCTACTCGTCCTTGCGAACGCGGCCGACGCGGTCGGCGTCGGACGCATACTCGTAGCGCAGGACCTTCGGCAGCGTCATGTACTTGAGCTCGCGCGGTCGCCCGCGGCTGTCGCGGTCCACGATGTACTGGACGGCCCTCGCCTCGACGGCGCGGCCGAGCTTGTCCGTTTTCGTCACCAGCGCCCCGTCGGCCGTGAACTGCTCCTTCTTGCCCTTGCGGTGCCGCGTCCACCCGACGAGCCGCCCGCCGGCCTCATAGCGGTATACGTCGCGCCAGTTCTTCGGCGCGGCGAGCATGGGGTGGACGAAGTTGCGCTGGAAGCTGCGCTTCAGCATGCCGGGCAGGACCAGCTCCCGCAGGACGGCGACGTGGAACCACTCGATGCGGTTGCGCTCGTACCTCGTCAGGCGCCGGGCGGCGGGCTCCGGGCCGTCCAGGATCGGCGAGAGGCGGCAGCGGCCTTTGGACTCGGCCTCCAGGATCCCGCGCCGCAGGAGGTCGTCGCGCGCGGCGGCGAAGGCCTTCTGCCTGCCGGCGTCCCGGCAGGCGCGGGCCAGGGCGTCGATGGCGCCCTGGTTGGCGACGTAGAGGCCCACGTCGTCCTTGGCGGCGTTCAGGGCGGCCTCGATGCGGTCCTTCACGCTGCCCGCCAGGGCGGCTCGGCGCCGTGTAAGGATATCGCCGCCCGCCCTCTGGGCGTTCAGGAGGTCGCGGCGGGCGTCGGCGGAGAGCTTGTCGGCCCGCTGGCGGGCTTCCTCGGCCTGCTTGAGCGCCCGTTCGGCCCGCTCGACGTCCGCCTTCGTCTCATCCGTCGGTTCCTTCGCGTGGGCCTTTTTGGCGCCGTCCAGGTCCTTCTTCGCCCGGTCGACGGCTTGGCGCGCGTCCTTGCGGGCGGCGTCGGCTTCGTCCTGGGCCTTCTTCGGGGCGGCTTCGTCGGCGTCGTCGTCCGCCAGTTCCCCGGCCGCGGCCCTCAGCTCCGCCAGCTCCCGCTTGCCGAACGGCTTGCGAAGCAGCGTCGCGCCGAAGCCCTTGCCGTCGCCGCCGGCCAGTTCCAGCAGGCCCTTCCAGTCCGTGATGTCGTAGCCGGCGCGGCGCGGCCGGTCGGTGTCGTAGCCGATGGTCGAGTCGCCCAAGTCGTAGCCGACGTCCAGGATGCGCCCGTCGTCGCCGTAGGTCCGTGCCTCGTCGGCGAGCCAGTAGAAGCACACGAAGCCCGGGGCCGAGTCGTGCTCGCCGTTGTGCACGAAGCAGCCGATGTCCACGCGGGTGGACTGGAGCTTCGCTCCCTCCTGCACCGGCCGGCGCTCGTGGTACGGCACGAGCAGCTCGACCTCGGAGGCTTCCTTGTTCCGCGGGCGGATGCGGATGCGCTCGGCGTCGCCGCGGAGCACGGCCCAGCGGTAGGCGAGCTTGCGTCCACTGACGTCGTAGCTGCCCCTGGCGCTGACCACCATCCGGCGGAGGTGCTTCGTCGAGCGGCAGATCCGGGCCACCGCGCACGGCGTGTCGAAGAGCTTCTCGGGGCGCGGGTCGAAGTAGTCGCGGCCCTGCTCTGCCCCGTCCTCCTGCACGACGGCAAGCTGCACCATCGGCGGGATGGTGTCGACGCGGATCTCGTGGGCCAGGCGCACCATGGCGGCCGGGTCGACGTTGTGGCCCACGAAGGCCGTCGGGTGGGCCTTGCCCGTCAGGTAGTCCTGGCGGTGCTTGGCGTTCTTCGCGCAGGAGCGGAGGATCATCTGCACGGTCGGCATGAGCAGGCCGCTGGCGATGAGTCGCTTCTTGACCTCCGGGCGGAAGGCGGCCAGCGTGAGGGCGACGGCCTCCATGAACGCCCGGTCCGAGCCGCTGGAGCCCTGCGAGGTGATCAGGTACGGCACGTTGGCGGGGAACAGGTCGCCGTATCCGCCTCGCCCGTTGGTGCCCGCGTCGTGGTCGCGGTGCTCCGGGTAGATATACAGGTGGGCGTTCTTGTACTGCTTGTGGAGGACGTCGGCGGTTCGCTGGCCCATGAGGGCACGGCGGGAGTTGCAGCCGCCGGCGGTGGGTCCGGCCGCCGTGGAGGAGTTGCCGAACGTCACGTGACGGAAGAGGAAGCGAAGCTGGAGGCCCCAGTCGAGGCGGCGCTGCTTGACCGCCTCGGGGTACTCCACCTTGTCGAGCTGCGGGAACTTGCTCATGCGGAGGTGCGAGTGGCCGCGGTCGCGGTTGTCGTAGAAGTCGCCGATGTTGCCGGCGGCGGTTCCGTCGGCGTACCACTTGCGAAGGCGCTTCCCGGCCTCGCCCCGATCGGTGGTGATCTCGCCGGCCTCGACCGTGACGCGACGCTCGACGCGCCGGCCCAGCGGGGTGCTTCGGTCCTGTACCAGGAACGTCAGCGCGTACGTGCCCGCCTGGCTGACCCGCGGCGTCCAGGAGAACGCGCCCGTGGCCGGATCCAGCTTCATGTCGCGCGGGGTGGCGACGGGCAGTCCGTCGCGAACGACGCGGCTCAGCGCGAAACGGCGCAGGCCGGCGGGGGTCTCGCCCGCGGGCTCGACCTGGAACATGACCTTCGTCTTCGGCTTGACGGCAATGGGCTTGACCGGCTGGGATGTCGGCGACGACGCCGGGCGTGCGCCGCGGGCGGCGGCTGCGGCGAGGACGGCGCAGATGGCGGCCATCGCGAAGCGCGAGGGACGACGTTGGTCAGTTCGTGTCTGCTTCATCGCATCGAGCGGTCCCGCGAGCCGACGGCGGTCGACGTTTGCGTCGCGCACCGCGCCGGGCGTTGCCGACAGGACGCCCCATCTTCCCGCCGCGCCGCGGCGGGGGCAAGGCCCTTGGCCGCGCGGCGCGCCCGGCGGGCCGAGGTGGCTACCGCGGCCGCTTGCGGCGAAGGACGTTCTCGTCCGGGGCCCACTTCCTCTGCCACGCCGGGTAGTCCCGGGCCAGCAGGCCCGCCGCGTAGTAGCCCAGCCAACTGTAGCCCGTGCGGCGCTCGTGGGAGATCTCGGCCAGCGAATCCCTCGGGATGCCGTCGCGGCTGCAGAAGATCGGCTTGTTCGTGCCGATCCGGCAGAAGCGGCCCCACATCGGCGGGGCGGAGGGGTCCCGGACCACCACCTTGTCGTACCCCCGGGGCGTGGAGGGGTCCTTCCTCGTGACCTGCCGGATGCCCGTGAGCTTGGCGCGGTCGAACCACGCGACGGCGCCCTGGACGGCGCGGACGACGTTCGGGTCGGGCTTCTCGATGTCCATCAGGAACCGGACGACGCCCACGGACTCGGCCCCGCTGATCGACGGCAGCTCGTAGCTGCGGGCCTTGGCGGGCTTCAGCGTCTCGTGGTCGTGCTGGGCGCACCAGGCCGTGGGCCTGCCGTCGACGACGATCTGGCACTTGAGGATGCACTCGATGCCCTTCCGGACGGCCGCTTGGGCTTTCCTGCGGCGCGGCTCGTCGACGAAGGCGAAGTCGCCCTTGCTGCCCGCGACGTCCCGAAGGACGCCCATCGCGCCGATCATGGCCCCGTCGTTGAACGTGATGTGACGGGAGTAGCCGCCGGGCTCCGGCCAGTACTGCGGCCAGCCGCCGTTGGGGTACTGGGCCGCCAGCAGGTAGTCGATGCCCTTCAGCGCGCCGTCGCGGACGCGCCGGATCTCCTCCGCCGGGCGCTTCCGGCGGAGGCAGGCGCTGACCACGCGGGCCAGGTACCGGATCTGCGTGTGTGTCGCCCCGTTGTCGAGCGTCGAGTCGCGCCGACCCTTGGCCTTGCGAAGGGCGGCAAGCTGCTTCTCGCCCAGCGTCCCCGTCATGTCCTGGTTCTTGGGCCAGCCGCCGGAGCTCCGCTGCCAGGCGAGCAGGTTGCCCGCGATCCGCAGCGCGTCGTCCGTGGCGTACCACGGGCTCCTCTGGCCGAGAAGGGGGATCCGCCCCTTGCCGTCCTTGCGCGTGGGGACGTTCGCGTCCGCGGCCGCCGCGGCTGCCAGGGGCAGCAGCCAGCACAGCACGCCTCTCGATGCTCCTTGCGCCATCCGATTCATGGACGTTGGCTCCTTTGGTTCCTCTCCCGCTGACGTGTCGCTGGGGCCCGCTGCCGGAGCACGCGCCGGCGGCTGCCTACGTCGCCAGCCAGGGGTCGCCTGTCTTCTTCAGCCAGGGATTCAGCTCGTCCCGAACGAGCCGCTTGACGACGTCGGGCCTCCCCGAGGCGATGTTCCGGAGCTGGTAGGGGTCCTCGACGCGGTCGTGCAGGACGGTCTGGGGGGGCTTGTCCGGCGTCTTTGTGATCACGAGCGTGTAGCGCTTCGTGCGGACGCCGCGGCGGCCGAGGGCGGGCTGGCCCCGGGGCACCCAGAGGTAGAGCTGCGACGTCGGTCGCCGGCCCTTGCCCGTCAGGAACAGCTTCGCGTGGCTGACGCCCTGGACGCTCGCGGGGACGTTCGCGCCGAAGCCCATCAGCTCCAGCAGCGTGGGATGGATGTCGGGCGAGGAGATCAGCAGGTCGTCTCGGCGGGGCTCGATCCGCCCCGGAAAGCGGATCAGGAACGGCACGCGCATCGACTCCTCGTAGTGCACGTTCTTCGTGCGGTGGTTGTGGCTGCCGATGCAGTTGCCGTGGTCGGCGGTGAAGACGACGATCGTGTCGGCGGCGAGGCCCGCCCGGTCGACGGCCCGCACGATGCGCCCGAACTGCTCGTCCACGCCGGTGATCATGGCGAAGTGGTTCTTGATCTGCTGCTTGGCCTCGCGAACGGCGGCCGTGGCGGCGTCCAGGTCCACGTTCGGGCGGTTGAGCAGGTCCTTCCACGTTCTGCCGGCGTAGCGGTCCACGTACTTCTTCGGCACCTGGCTGTACGGCGTGTGCGGCGGGTTGAACGACACGACCAGGGCGAACGGCGCGCCGGGCTTGCGGTACGTGCCGCCCTCGTTGCGGAGGTACTTGACGGCCAGGTCCGCCTCGTGCTCCGGGCCCCACTGCTTGACCTTCACCCGTTCGTGCCGCTTCATGTCCGTGGACCAGTACTCCGGCGTCAGGTGGCGGTCGAACGTGCCGTAGGCGTACCAGAAGTCGAAGCCGTGGCGGCGGCGGGGGGGGCACCACTCGTTCCACGCGAAGCTCGGGCGGTTGTTGTAGCTCTTGACGAACGGCTTGCGGGGGGCGTCGAGGTGCCACTTGCCGATGTAGCCCAGGCTGTAGCCCTTGTCCTTCAGCACGTCGGACCAGCAGCGGTCCGTCTCCTGGAGTTCGTTGTCGTACGGGGCCGTGGCGGACGTGCAGTTGCCCAGCACCTTGTTGGCGTGCGGGTACTTGCCCGTCATGAGCATCCCGCGGTACGGGCTGCACACGGGGTAGTTGCTCGCCGCCTGGGCCAGCACCAGGCTTTCGCCGGCGAAGCGATCCAGGTTCGGCGTCAGCACCGGGTCTTCCTTCAGGAAGCCCAGCGCCTGGCCTCGCATCTGGTCGGCCATGACGAACACGAGGTTGGGGCGCTTGGCGGGCGGCGCCGTCCCGGCCAGGCCCGCCCGTCCGGCCAGGGCCATCGCCGAGCCGGCCGCGGCGGCCTTTCTCATGAACTGTCTTCGCGTCGTGCGTGACATCTCAAGCTCCGTTTCCCGGCGGCACGCGCCTTCCACGTTCGACTATCCATCCTGCCTCCGGGGTCGGCTTTCTCAATGCCCGGCCCCGCGCGCCTCGGCCTTCGCCGGACGGGCGCGGTGGCGGTAGACCAGCATGAAGCCGTTGTCGCGGCTGTCGCCGGCGAGGTGGTAGAAGTGGGCGTTCAGCACGGGGTCGTAGAAGGCGTTGACGCCGCGGTATTTCCACTGCACCTTCGGCGGCACCGCGGCGGGCGTCCAGGCGTCGGCCTTGGGGTCGTAGATGCGGATGCCCACGCCGCCGGTGCGGAAGTGCACCACCACGTCGCCGACGGGGTCGTACGCGATGGCCGCGCCGTTGGAGTTGCCCAGGTTTTCGGGCTGGCCTCTCGCCCGGATCGTGCGCCACCGGTTGCGGTCGATGTCGAAGGCCCAGAAGCCCTCGCGCCGAACCACGTAGACGCAGTTGCGCTTCGCGTCGTAGCAGCCGTTGCAGTCGTACCCGATCTTCGCGCGGTCGGCCTTCGGGTCCACCCAGCGGTTGCGCTCGAAGTCATAGAACCACACGCGCCCGCGATAGAGGAAGAAGGCCTGCCTGCGCGGCGGGATGTACTCCAGGAGGCCCTCGAAGAGGCGCGGGCCGGGGCCGTCGCCCGCCACGAACACCCGCCGCCACCTCCCGCCCGTCACGTCGTAGAACAGCGGGTGCTTGGGGTTCTCGATGACGGGCCCCGCGTGGCCGTAGTTGCGCCGGCGGACGTCGGGGTCGTTGGCATCCAGCCAGCTCCACCGCTGGGGGATCGCGCGCGTCCACCACGGGTTGTGCGTGTAGACGATCATCAGCCGGCGGAGGTGGGGCACGTACGTCTGGTTGCAGTAGCCGTGGCCCAGGAAGGACACGGGCACGTGTCGGCCCTTGGCGTCGACCTCGAAGCCGCGGGCGTCCAGGTGCAGCTTGAGCTGCTTCGTGTTCGCCCCGGGGTACACGCAGACCCAGCGATGGGCGGGGATGTCGTAGGCCCACAGGTCGTCCTGGAAGTGCCCGTCGGGCTTGACGAACCCGTGCTGCCCGCAGCCGCACAGCAGCGCGGCGCGAAGAGCGGGGGCGTAGGGCATCCGAGGCGTCCAGGACCGGCCGCGCGCCCGGCCCCACTTCGGGTCGGGCGCCGGCGCGCCCAGCTCCAGCCAGGAGTCGCTGCCAAGCGCCTGGATCCTGGCGACGTGCGGGCCCGGTTTGCTCGGCAGCTTCTCCAGCGGCCCCGCCGCGGCGGGGCACGCCGCAAGAAGCGCCGACGCGGCTGTCATCCTCACCAGGTTCGTGCGACGCAGCATGGCCGTGGTCCTCGCTGTCGTTCTCTGTATTGCCAAACGCTCCCGCCGGCGGGAGGGGGCGGGGCAAAGGGGATCGACGCCGCCGCGGCACGGGGGCGGCAGGGGCGGTTTTAACGGGTGGACGGAATCCGGGCCCCGGGAACACGGGCACTTCGGAAAGGACGGTCCCATGCGCTGCTTCCTCGCATTCGTCATCTGCGGTCTGGCGGTCTCGCTCTCATTCGCGCAGGAGGCCGCCCCTCGGCCGCCGTGGAAGGGGCAATACAAGATCCGGCCGCACGAGAAGGACCGCCTCACGCCGGCCGACGTGGTCGGGCCCGACGGCGTCGTCTACCCCAACTGGACGAAGTGCGGCGTGCAGGGCGGCATCCCGGCGGTCAGGACCGTCGCTCGGATCGAGGACTTCGGCGGCCGGGCCGACGACGGGAAGGACGACTCGCCCGCGCTGGACGCCGCCTGCCGGGCCGCCGGCGAGAAGGGCGCCGGGGCCGTCGCGCTCGGGGCGGGAACGTACCACCTCGACCGGCCCGTCACCGTGCGGCACGACGGCGTGGTGATCCGCGGGGCCGGACGCGACCGGACGAAGGTCCTCTTCCGGTACGCGATCCCCAAGTCGGGCATCGTGTTCTACTGGCCGCCGGCCGGAAGCCGCGTTGGCAAGGCCACGCCCATCGAGCTGCACTGCCGGCCGAAGGGCCTGACGAAGATGACCATCCTCGCCGGCGGCAGGACCGTCAAGGCGTGGCAGCGCGGTAAGCACTCGGGCAACACGTTCGGTACGGCGACGTCCGGCGCGGCCGTCGTGGGGCGGCTGCCCGACGGGCCGGCGAAGCTGACGGGCGTCGCCGAGTACCGTGACGGCACGAAGCTCACGTGCGACCTGCCCGTCGTCGTGGACTCGCGGCTCGCCGACGCCCGCCGCGTGGCCGCCAGCCGGGCGGCGATTTGCTTCCTCGGCCGCGGGCCCGTGGGGCCGACGATCCCACTGAAGCGCGACGGCAAGCGCGGAGACACGCGGCTGGTGCTGGAGCACGCTCGCGGCCTGGCGCGGGGCGATCGCATCGTGATCGACGGCCCGGCCACCGCCCGCTGGAAGAAGCTCACGCGCAACGCGTGCAAGTGGGGCCTGTACCGGCGCTACGAGCTGCGCGTCGGGCGCGTCGAGGGCAGCATGGTCCACGTGACCCAGCCGCTGCGGATCGAGTTCCCGACCGTCGACGGCTCGTGGGTGCAGGAGACGCGGCCCATCCGGGGCGGCGGCGTCGAGGGCCTGACCATCGAGCAGACGGAGAACCTGTGGATCAGCAGCGTCCTGTTCCATCACGCGTGGGGCTGCTGGGCCCGCGGCGTGCGCGTGCGGATGTGCGGGCGGTTCCCCGTCTACGGGCTCCAGGCGAAGTGGTGCGAGATCCGCGACTGCATCTTCGACGACGCGCACTTCAAGGGCGGGGGCGGCACGGCCTACGTCGGCTGGGAGCATAGCTGCGACTGCCTCATGGAGGGCGTCGAGACGTTCCGGTTCCGCCACGCGCCGCTGTTCCAGTGGGCCGCCAGCGGCTGCGTCATCCGCAAGGGCGTCTTCCACGAGTCCGACGCGCAGTGGCACTCCGGCTGGACCAACGAGAACCTCATGGAGCAGTGCGTGGTGCGGAGCGTTCGCGGGCACGGCGGGTACGGCTACGGCATGTGGGCCTCGCCGCCGAATGATGCCGCCCACGGCCCCAACGGGCCGCGAAACGTCGTCTACAACTGCGATGTCGCCAGCCAGCGGACCGGCCTCTGGATGGGCGGGATGAACGAGAACTGGCTGATCCTGCACAACCGCTTCGTCGTCGACAGGGGGCCGGGCGTCTACGCCAGGACGTGCAGCTTCGACCACATCATCCGGGGCAACGTGTTCGCCCTGAAGGACGGCAAGAGCCCCATGGTGCAGCTCGCCACGGCGGATTGCATCGGCGTGGAGATCGTCGCCAACCGGCTCCACGGCGGCGGCGGGAAGCTCCTCGCCGGCCCGGCCAGGCCCGCCGTCCTGAAGGACAACCAGGCCGCCCCGCTCGCCGCGCGGCTCCCCCCGCGCCCGAAGCCCGCCGTGGAGAGCATCTACGACTGGCAGCGGGCCAATGTGAAGTAGGGCGCGACGGACGTGCGAGGAGAACAGC
>CAZXOC010000068.1:0-28837 GCA_964642165.1 uncultured Planctomycetaceae bacterium
ACTTCACCGGCGACGGCTGCCGGATCGACGCCGACGGCGACTACTGGCTCATGGGCCGCATCGACGATGTGGTCAACGTCTCCGGCCATCGCATCGGAACCGCCGAGGTCGAGTCGGCCCTGGTCAGCCACGCCGAGGTGGCCGAGGCCGCCGTGGCGCCCATGCCCCACGAGATCAAGGGCCAGGGCCTGTACGCCTACGTCACGCTGGTGGCGGGCATCGAGCCGGTCGACGAGCTGAAGAAGGAGCTTGCCCGGCACGTGCGGAAGGAGATCGGCCCGATCGCCACGCCGGACAAGATCCAGTTCGCCAAGGCGCTGCCGAAGACGCGCTCGGGCAAGATCATGCGGCGGATCCTCCGGAAGATCGCTGAGGGCGTCACGGACCAGCAGTCGCTGGGCGACGTGACCACGCTGGCCGATCCGCACGTCGTGCAGGACCTGATCGAAGGCCGGCAGGAGTAGCCTGGCGACATCTCGTCGCACGCCGACATCGCGCCCCGGGCGGACGCAAGTGCAACGTGTCCGGCCGGGGCGCGCTTTGGGCGGGCGCGGACTGTGCCGTCGAGGCCGCGCTAGTTGGCTGCATTCACCGAAGGGATGACGAACATGAGCGAGACCGAACCGCAAGCCCCGCAGCCGCAGCAGAAGGCCATGAACCGCCAGCTCGTCGTGGTGGGCGCGATCCTGATCCAGTTGTGCCTCGGCGCCATCTACGCCTGGAGCGTCTTCACCCCGCCGCTGAAGGCCAAGAGGCCCGGCGAGATTGCCGGGGTCTACGGGGCCTCGCAGCTTGGCCTGGGCGACGCGAAGTTCCAGGCGATGAACGCGGACCTCCACGCGCCGCAGGGGAAGCTCAAGGAGGTCTCCGCGAAGATCAAGGGCACGACGGATGAGGTTCAGTTGGCGGCGTTGAATACGGAGAAGTCCGCCCTGACGGCGAGCGTCGACGGGATCGTCAGCAAGTACGTCGCGAAGGAGAAGCTCGACGAGCTGGCCTATGGCTTCAGCAACGCCGAGACGCAGGCGATTTTCGCCGCGGGCCTGGCGACGTTCGCCATCGTGATGGTTCTGGCCGGGCGGCTCATGCCGAAGCTCGGCCCGCGGAAGCTCGCCATCGCCGGCGGAGTCGTGCTGGGGCTGGGCTACGTGCTGGCCGGGCTCGTCGGCGGAAGGAGCTTCGGCGCGATCTTCGCCCTGGTGGGCATCGTGGGCGGCGCGGGCATCGGGCTGGGCTACGTCGTGCCCATCGCCGTGGGCGTGAAGTGGTTCCCGGACAAGAAAGGCCTGATCACGGGCCTGGCCGTCGCGGGCTTCGGCTTCGGCGCGCTGATCTGGGTGAAGCTCGCCGGCACGTGGGGGCAGCTCATAGCTAACGTCGGGCTGGGCAACACGTTCGTCATCTACGGCATCGCCTTTCTGCTGGCGTGCGTGGTCGGGTCGATCTGGATGACCAACCCGCCCGAGGGCTGGAAGCCCGCCGGCTGGACGCCGCCCGCGCCCAAGGCCGGCAAGACCGCCCTCGGCTCGCTGGACTTCACCAGCGGACAGATGCTCGCCAAGCCGCAGTTCTACATGATCTTCCTCTGCTTTGTCTTCGGGGCGGGCGCGGGGCTCATGAGCATCGGGCTGATGAAGGCCTTCCCCATGAAGGCCATGATGGCCGGCGGCATGGACTGGAAGTCGGCCAGCGCCGCGGCGGGTACGGCCATCGCCGTGTTCTTCTCCCTCGCCAACGGCATCGGGCGCATCGCGTGGGGCGCCCTGAGCGACAAGCTCGGGCGCAAGCTCTCCATCATCATCATGATGGCCGTCCAGGGCGTCGTCGTCATCCTCTTCCAGTGGATGGCGGGCACGCCGGCGCTGCTGTTCCTCGGCGCGACGCTGATCGGCTTCAACTTCGGCGGCAACTTCGCCCTGTTCCCGACGATCACCGCCGACACGTTCGGCTCGAAGCACCTCGCCCAGAACTACGGCTGGGTCTTCCTGTCGTACGGGGTGGGCGGCATCTTCGGGCCGATGCTCGGCGGCAAGCTGGGCGACCTGGGCAACTTCCCGCTGGCCTTCACGATCTGCGGCGTGCTGGTCCTGGCCGCGGCGGGCATCATCGCGATGGTCAAGCCGCCGCGGGCCGCGCCCGCGCCGGTGCCGGAACCCTCGGACGCCTGACGCCGCTTCGGAAGATCGGATCGTTCCTGTGGATCCCGGCCGCCCGCTTCCCGGAAAGGGAGCGGGCGGCAGACTCTCCGGACCGAGGCCCGCACGGAGCGGCTCGGATGACCAGACCCGACGCCATCCTGCTGGTCGGCCCGACCGGCTGCGGAAAGACGCCGTTGGGCGAGCGGCTCCAGCGCCGGGGCCTGTGGGGCCGCCCGTGCCGCCACTTCGACTTCGGCGAGCGGATGCGCCGCCTCGTGGCCGGTGGCGAGCCGCGCGCGGATCTCACCCCCGGCGAAATCGGCGTTCTCCGGGCCGTGCTGCGCTGCGGCGCCCTGCTGGAGGACGAACACTGGACGATCGCCGAGAAGATCCTCCGCGCGTTCCTGGGCGAAGGCGCCGCCGGGAGCGACGAGCTGATCGTCCTGAACGGGCTGCCCCGGCACACCGGGCAGGCCGAGGCCATAGAAGCGGTGCTGACCGTCCGCGCGGCAATCGAGCTGGCCTGCACGCCCGCCGCGGTGTCCGAGCGGATTCGCCGGGACGTCGGGGGCGATCGGGCGGGGCGAACGGACGACGACGAGGCGGCGATGCGGGACAAGCTGGCCGTCTTCGCCGCCCGGAGCCTCGCGCTGCTGGACCACTACCGGCGGCGCGGCGCGGCGGTCGAGACCGTCCGGGTCGGCGTGGACACGACGGCCGAGGACGTGCGCCGTATGCTGGAAGGGCAGGGCCGATCGCTGGCAGCCTTCGGAGACGCGCCATGCTGAAGACGCAGGACACGGTGCTGGTGCTCGTGGACTTCCAGGGCAAGCTGGCGCGGATCGTGCAAGACAGCGACGCCGTGATCGCCTCGGCGCGGCGGCTCGTGCGGGGCGCGGGCGTGCTGGCCGTTCCGGTCCTCTGGACGGAGCAGAACCCGCGTGGGCTCGGGGCGACCGTGCCCGAGCTGGCCGAGCTGCTGCCGGGCGAGCCCATCCCCAAGCTCAGCTTCAGTTGCTGCGGCGAGGAGCCCTTCGTCGAGGCGCTCGAGCGGGGCGGACGCCGGCACGTCCTGCTGGCCGGCATCGAGGCGCACGTCTGCGTCTACCAGACGGCCGCCGACCTGCTCGAATCGGGGTACGAGGTCGAGGTCGTCGCCGACGCGGTCTCGTCCCGCACGGCGGAGAACAAGGCGATCGCCCTGGCGCGGATGCGGCAGCTTGGGGCGGCGATCACCAGCGTGGAGATGGCGCTGTTCGAGCTTCTCGGCCGCGCCGAGGGACCGAGGTTCAAGCGCCTGCTGGAGATCGTCAAGTGAGGCTCCCCGCCGGGCGGACGCTCCGGCCGGCCGAGGGCTCGAGGCCGAACGCCCTTGCCGGAGCGACGCCGGCGGGATAGACTCCATGGCTGCCGGGTGCCCGGCGCGGATCCATGAAGACGAGAAGAGCAGCTTTCTTACATTCCGCCGAGCTCGACCAGTACTCGTACCCGCCCGAGTGTCCCTTCAACAGCAGCCGCGCCGGCAAGACGCGCGCGGCGCTGCGTTCCATGGGGCTGTTGGGCGGCCCGGGGCAGCGCGAGCTTTCGCCGCGTCCTGCCGGGCGCGAGGTGCTCGAGACCTTCCACACGCCGGAGTACCTCGACACGCTCGAGCAGGCTGCGCGGGGCGAGATGGACGAGCGGGGGCTGTGGATGGGGCTCGGCACGCCGGACTGCCCCGTGTTCGCGGGCATGTGCGAGTACGCGGACCTGGCGTGCGGGGCCACGCTGGCCGGGGCGGAGCTGCTGCTGGCCGGCGAGGCGGACGTCGCGTTCAACCCGTCGGGGGGCTACCACCATGCCCGCCCCGACCGCGCCGCGGGCTTCTGCTACCTCAACGACGTCGTGCTCGGCTGCCTGCGCCTGGCCCGGGCGGGCCGGCGCGTGGCGTTCCTCGACGTCGACGCCCACCACGGCGACGGCGTGCAGGCCGCCTTCTACGAACGCCGCGACGTCATGACGATCTCGCTCCACGAGAACGGGCGCACCCTGTTCCCCGGGACCGGCTTCGAGGACGAGATCGGCGCCGGCGAGGGGCAGGGGTACTCGGCCAACGTGCCGCTGCCCGCCGGCACGTACGACGAGGCCTTCCTGAAGGCCTTTCACCAGGTCGCCGCGCCGCTGCTGGGGGCGTGCGACCCGGACGTGGTCGTGCTGGAGCTGGGCCTGGACGCCCTGGCCGGCGACCCGCTGACGCACCTGCGCCTGACGAACAACGCCCACGTGGCGGTGATCCGCTGGCTGCTGGACTTCGGCCGCCCGCTGCTGGTGACCGGGGGCGGCGGCTACCACGTCGACAACACGGTGCGGGGCTGGGCGCTGGCGTGGGCGGTCCTCACCGGGCAGGACCAGGGTGCCGATGACATGAACGTCGGGCTGGGCGGCGTGCTCGTGGAGACGACCGACTGGCTCGGCGGCTTGCAGGACCGCGCGCTGATGCCGGCGCCCGAGCAGCGGCAGGACGTGGATCCCGTCCTGGACGCGATGATCGAGCGGGTCCGGGAGCGAGTCTTCCCGTACCACGGGCTATAATCGGTGCAGCGGGGCGGGTGAGTCGGCGGCTGGAAAGGACGCGGAGATCCGATGAGCCTGAAGCCATTCTTTGAGCCGCGTTCGGTTGCGGTGGTCGGCGCGAGCCGTCGGGAAGGCAAGGTGGGCCACGAGGTCCTCGCCAGCCTGATCGCCGGCCGCTTCCAGGGCCCGATCTACCCCGTCAACCCCCACGCCGAGGAGGTCGAGCACCTGCGCTGCTACCCGGACCTGAAGTCCATCGGGGCGGTGCCGGAGCTGGTGGTGGTGGTCGTGCCGTCCAAGGCGGTGGCCAAGGTGCTGCGGGAGTGCGGGCAGGTCGGCGTCGGGCACGCGATCGTGGTCACGTCCGGCTTCAAGGAGATCGGCGGGGAGGGCGAACGGCTCGAGCGGGAGATCGTCCAGATCGCTCGCGACGGGAAGGTCCGGATGATCGGCCCGAACTGCCTGGGCATCATGGTGCCGGGGCACCGGCTCAACGCGTCGTTCGGCGGCCCGCTGCCGGAGCCCGGGTGCATCGGGTACTTCTCGCAGAGCGGCTCGCTGCTGGCGGCGATCGTGGACATGGCGCGGGCGGCGGGGCTGGGCTTCAGCAAGCTGGTGAGCATCGGCAACAAGGCCGACGTCGGGGAGATGGACGTGCTGCGGGCCTTCGGGCAGGACCCCGAGACGCGCGTCATCGCCGGGTACCTCGAGACGATCGCCGACGGGGACGCCTTCATCCGCGAGGCCGAACGCATCAGCCACGACAAGCCCGTTCTGCTGATGAAGGCCGGCGAGACGGGCGCGGGCGCGGCGGCGGCCTCCAGCCACACCGGGCGGCTCGCCGACAGCCAGCAGGCCTACGAGTGCGTCTTCGAGCGCGCCGGGGTGATCCGCTGCCGGTCGATCCGGGCGCAGTTCGCCTACGCCCGCGCGTTCGCCAGCCAGCCGCTGCCCGCCGGGCCGGGTATCGTCCTCATCGCCAACACGGGCGGGCTGGGCATCATGGCGACGGACGCCGCCGAGCGCGAGGGCCTCCAGCTCGCCTCGTTCTCCGAAGAGACGCAGGCGAAGCTCCAGGCGGACCTGCCCGCCGCGGCGAACTGGCACAACCCGATCGACGTGCTGGGCGACGCGCTGGCCGACCGGTTCGAGGTGGCGCTGAGCGCGGCCCTGGGCGATGACAACGTCGACGCCGCGCTGGTGCTGCTGACGCCGCACGCGATGACGGAATGCGGCGCGACGGCCGAGGCCGTCGTCCGCGTCGCCGCCGGCGGAAGCGGAAAGCCCATCCACGCCTGCTTCCTCGGCTCCAGCCGCGTCGAGAAGGCCGTCGGGATCCTGCGCGCGGGGGGCATTCCCTGCTACGACTCGCCCGAGAGCGCCGTGGCGGCGATGAGGGCCATGGCGGACTACGCCCGCTGGCGCAGCCGCCCCAAGCGCGTCGTGAAGCTCTTCCCGGTCAACCGGCGCAAGGTGGAGAAGATCATCCACCGCCACCTGCGCGACGGCGACCCCGAGATCGGCGAGACGGAGGCGCGCGAGATCCTCGACGCCTACGGGTTCGTCACGCCCAAGGGCCTGCTGGCCACCAGCGGCGAGCAGGCCGCCGACTTCGCCGAGCAGATCGGCTTCCCCGTCGTGCTGAAGATCTGGTCGCCCGACATCGTCCACAAGGCGGAGGTCGGGGGCGTCCGCATCGCCCTGGCCAGCCGCCAGGACGTCACCGACGCCTTCGACCTGATGATGTACCGGATCCCGAAGAAGTGCCCCGACGCCCAGGTCCTCGGCGTGCTGGTCCAGGAGATGTGCCGCGGCCGGCAGGAAGTCATCCTGGGCATGAACCGCGACCCGCACTATGGCCCGCTCATGATGTTCGGCATGGGCGGCGTGCTGGTGGAGGTGCTGCGCGACGTGGCGTTCTACCTGGCGCCCCTGACGGCGCAGGAGGCCCGGGAGATGCTGGTCTCCACGCGCACGTACCAGATCCTCGAAGGCACGCCCGGGAAGGAAGGCGTGGACATCGACGCCATCGCCGAGGGCCTCCAGCGCCTCAGCCAACTGGTCACCGAGTTCCCGCAGATCCAGGAGATGGACATCAACCCGTACGCGGTCGGCCCGGAGGGCACGACCCCCCTCGCCGTCGACGCCAGGATCACCGTCGCCGAGCCGTAACCGGCTCCCGGCGGGCCAACCATAGAAGGACGCAGCGAGTATGCCTGACTTCGACTGGAAAACGAAATGGGCCGACCGGATCGGCACGGCGGCCGAAGCGATGAAGCTCATCAAGCCGGGCAACAGCATCTTCATCGGCACCGGCTGCGGACAGCCGCAGCACCTCGTCCGGGCACTGGCCGAGCACTCCAAGCACATCTACGACGCGCACATCATCCACCTGCTGACGATGGGGGAGGCCCCCTACACGGACGAGAAGTACCGCGACCGGTTCAAGATGAACAGTTTCTTCGTGGCCGACAACGTCCGCCACGCGCTGGAGCGGGGCGTCGGCGACTACACGCCGATCTTCCTGTCGGAGATCCCGCACGAGTTCGAGACGGGGCGGATCCCCATCGACGTGGCGCTGATCAGCGTCTCGCCGCCGAACGCCAGCGGGCTGTGCAGCTTCGGGGTCTCGGTGGACATCGTCAAGAGCGCCGCGGCCAACGCCAAGTACGTGGTCGCCCAGGTCAACGGGCACATGCCCCGGACGATGGGCGACAGCTTCATCCACGTCAACTTCATCGACCTGCTCGTGCCGCACGACGAGCCCGTCATCCCCGTGCCCGTGCCCGAGCCGACGGACGTGCTGCGGCGCATCGGGCAGAACCTCGCGCGCCTGGTGGAGGACGGCAGCACGATCGAGTGCGGCATCGGGCGGATCCCCCAGGCGCTGGCCGAGTTCCTCAAGGACAAGAAGGAGCTCGGCGTCCACACCGAGATGTTCGGCGACTGGATCATCGACCTGATCGAGTGCGGCGCGATCACCTGCACCAAGAAGACCGTCAACCGCGGCAAGGTGGTGGCCAGCTTCTGCATGGGCTCCCAGCGGCTGTACGACTACGTCCACGACAACTCGTTCTTCGAGTTCCGTCCCACCGAGTACGTCAACGACCCGTTCGTCATCGCCCAGCACGAGAAGATGGTGGGCATCAACGTCGGGCTGGAGGTCGACCTCACCGGGCAGGTCTGCGCCGACTCGCTGGGCTACCGCTTCTACAGCGGCATCGGCGGGCAGGTGGACTTCATCCGGGGCTCGGCGCGCAGCCGCGGCGGCAAGGCCATCATCGCCATGCCCTCCACCGCCGCCGACGAGACCATCAGCCGCATCGTGCCCCACCTCACCGAGGGCGCCGGCGTCGTCACCACGCGC
Organism: uncultured Planctomycetaceae bacterium; assembly: GCA_964642165.1. Taxonomy (GTDB): domain Bacteria; phylum Planctomycetota; class Phycisphaerae; order SM23-33; family SM23-33; genus CAYRVX01. The sequence continues at coordinate 8,059 of CAZXOC010000068.1, forward strand.
GGCGACGTGCACTACGTCGTCACCGAACACGGCATCGCCTACCTGCACGGCAAGAGCATCCGCGAACGCGTCCTGTCCCTGACCAATATCGCCCACCCGAAGTTCCGCAACATGCTCATCGAGGCGGCCAAGAAACAGAACTACCTGCCGCCCGACCAGATCGAGCTGGCCTGGGAGCAGGTCCGCTACCCCGAGGAGCTGGAGCGCTACGAGACGCTCAAGGACGGCACGCAGATCTTCTTCCGCCCCGTCAAGCCGACCGACGAGCCCGCCATGAGCGAGATGCTCTACTCGCTCAGCCGCGAGTCCGTCCGCACGCGCTACTTCACCTACACGATGACCTTCCCCCATCGGGCGGTGCAGCAGCTCACCAACATCGACTACCGAAACGACCTCGCCATCGTCGGCTGCGTGCCCAGCCCGTCGGGGCAGGAGATCGTCGCCGTCGCGCAGTACTACCTGGACCCGCAGACGGGCTCGGCCGAGATCGCCTTCCTCGTCCAGGACGAGTGGCAGAAGCGCGGCATGGGCACGTTCCTGCTGGAGTACCTCGCCCAGACCGCCCGCCAGCGCGGCGTGAAACGCTTCTACGCCAAGGTCCTGCCCACCAACCGCCCCATGCTGAACATCTTCCACAACTCCGGCTACAACGTGAGCACCTCCTTCGACGGCGAGGCCTACAGCGTCGAGTTCGAGCTGATCAGGCAGGAGGACTGACCCGCCTGCGCCGCCCGGCGCGGTGTCCTTCCCCCTCGGAACCGGCGTGTTGTGCCCCTGTTCCAGCCACCCGAGATAAGGGGGTTCCTATGTGGCCCTTGTTTCGGAATATGGCCGATGCCCAACACTACAGCGCCACTTGGCCGAGCACGTTGGGGTGCAGGCCAGGGCGTCAGCCGTGATAAGATATTTCAGGGAAAACACTTGTCCCGTTATAGCGGGTCCCCTGCAGAGCGCCACGCGTGGACAGCGTTGACGGACTCACTCAAGACGTAAGGTCGCTTCGGCGGGGGATTCCCGATTGCGCTCTGTGAATTCCTGAGGCCCCGGCGTTTTGTACAGAGTTCTAGAAATACTTGTATTACTATGTATTTTTAACTACCTCTTGAATATGGACTAATAGATTATATCCTATCGCTATGGTATCCGCGCGAAACGACACAAAACTGCACATCGTTGACGTCGAGCCGGTCGAATTGGGCATCGAGGAATGTAGCTTGACGCCGCGCCGCCGCGACGAGGGAGGTGGTCCCCGCGGCGGGATCAGGCCAGACCGGGCCGAACCATCCCGCAACTGCTTCTCCGGTAGGTCACTGCGGGAACGGCCCACGGCGACGACGGTCGGGCTCACCCCTCGATCGGCAGGTCCAGCATGAGGGCCCGCACGTAGCGCGGCGGGGGGGAGCCGAAGCTCAGCAGCTTGTCGTGGTACGCCTTGAGGTCGAACGCCTCGCCCCGGGCGGCCTCGACCTCCCGGCGCAGCGCGACGTGCTCCAGGTAGCCCACGAAGTAGGTCGATAGCTGCGTCGACGTCAGCCGCGCCCGCGTCCACTTGCCTGCCGCCTCGCGCTCCTCCTGGAACGTCTGCTCCATCATGAGTTCCATCGCCTCGTCCTCGCCCATGCCGTCGACGTGGATGGCCTGGTCGAGGATCGCGTTGGCGATCGCCCTCAGGAGCCACTTCAGGACGATCAGGCGCATCAGCGGGTCGCCGTCGAGGAAGCCCTTCTCGATCATCGTGTGCTCGCCGTAGATGGCCCAGCCCTCGATGAAGACGCCGGAGGAGAGCATCGCCCGCAGCTTCGACGGATACCGGTTGGAGTGGGCCAGTTGCAGGAAGTGGCCGGGCATGGCCTCGTGGACGGTCAGGTTGTGAAGCGACCGCAGGTTGTACTCTCGCAGGTGGGAGCGGACCTGCTCGTCGGTCCAGTCCGCCGGCGGGGGCGCGATGGCGTAGAAGGTCCGTTGCCCCACGTCCAGCGGCCCGGGCGAGTCGCAGTACGCCAGCGAGACCCCGCGCCGGAACTCCGGCATGACGATCACCTCCACGGGGTCGGGGGGCAAGGTCACCAGGTCCGCCTCGCGGACGAACCGGGTCGCCGCGGCGAGGGCCTCGGTGGCCTGCTCCACGATGCGCTCCGGGTCCGGCGCGTCCCGGTAGGCCGTCTCCAGGCACGCGCGGACGATCGCCTGGCGGTACGGCTCCGACGGGGCGGCCGGGAGCTGCGTGTGAGGATACTCGCGGCAGTACACCTCCCGGGCGACCTCGTACATCTCGTCGCGGACGCGGCGGAGTTCGGCCTCGGCGCGCCGGCGGATCTGCGGGCGCGTCAGCGGCGTGTTCAGCGTGAACGCCAGCTTCCGGTCGAACCGCTCGGCGCCCAGGCGGAAGTCCCCGCCGGCGTGCGGGAGCAGCTCGTCTTCGAGCCACTGCTGGTGTGCCTCGACGGCCGAGCGCGCCGTCTCCATCGCTTCGGTGAGGCGTCCCCGATCGGCCGGCGGCAGCGCGTCGGCGTGCGGGGCGACCAGGTGCTCGATGATGCTGGCGATGCCGCGGTTCTGCTTGACGGCCGTCTCGGCGTGCACCTTCGGCACGCGCGGCGGATCGAGGATCGCCCGCACCTGCTCCAGCAGGCGGGGGAACTGCGCCATCCGGCTGGCCGCGCTCCGTAGGCGCTCGGCAAGCGGCGCGAAGTCGCGCGCCATCAGGCCGTAGATCGCGCTGCCGGCCAGGCCCGTGTACGCCGTCGGGTTCCACGCCCACTCCGCCAGCTCCTCCAGGTGCCAGATCCCGGCGCGCAGGCGGTGCTCGAGCATAGCCGCGTCCACCTGGCTCGCCGGGGAGAGGCCCTCGGTGGGGATGCGGTCCAGCTCGTCGAGCAGGTCGCGACAGAACGCGGCCTTCCGCTCGTTCGCCTCCGGGCTGACGTCATCCAGTTCGCCGTCGAAGCGGTGGTCGCCCAGCCCCGTCGCGCCCACCGGGGACAGCGCCGGGGCTTCCTCGACGTACCGCCTGGCCAGTTGCTCGAAGGTGTCTTTCATGGCTCTCGCTTTCGAAGGGGTGCCCTAATGTCGCGCCCGGCCGGGCGCCAAGTCCGTCCATGGCAATGCTTCCGACAGTCCTCTGCCGCCCATGCGCCGCGCGCGGGCCTACTCGAACCAGTACGGGCCCCATTTCTCCAGGGCCGTCACGACGGCGTCGACGTTGGCCGGCGGGACCGCGCCGCGGATCTCGGCGGTCACCATCAACCCGCCTTCGCGCGAGCCGAGGGTCTTGACCTCCATCGCCACCAGCTCGTCGATCTCCCGTCGCGTGCCGAAGGGAATGGCGTGCTGGCGGTCGAAGTCCAGGTTGATGCACATCCGGCCCTTGAAGGCCCGCGCCAGGTCGTCCACGCCGTTGGCGCGGTCCTGCGGGTTGAACAGGTCCGGGCCGATCTCCACGATCTGGTCGGCCACGTCCATGATGTTGCCGTCGCAGTGGAAGGTGGTCAGGCAGCCGGCCGCGTGGGCCAGGTCGTGCAACTCCTTCTGGTAGGGGGTGACCCACTTGCGGAACAGCTTCGGGCCGAGGAACGAGCCCCGCTGGCTGCCCAAGTCCTCCGGCAGGCCGATCGCCTCCGCGCCGGCGTCGATCCAGTTCTCCACGGCGGTCCTGTTCAGCGCGTGGACCTGCTCGACGAGGCGGGAGATCTCCGGCGTGTCGAGCGCGAGGTCGCACATGAGGTTCTCGAAGCCGCGAAGGTACTCCAGGCGGAGCATGAAGTAGCCGTGGTCCAGCCCGCCGCTGGCGAGATCGCCGCGCTGCTTCGCCTTGGCCAGCCGGCGGCGCGCGCGGGCCCAGTCGATGGGGCGGATGCCGCCGTTGTAGCGGTCGGCGTCGGGCGGCGTGAGCGTCTCGAGATCCGAGATGTCCGCCAGCACGGGGCGGATCACCACGCCGGTGAAGCCCGCCTCGCTGGTTCGCCAGACGCTGCCCCAGTGGTCCACGAAGTCCCGCGAGGGGTCCTCGATCTCCCGGAAGTCCAGGTGGTTCCAATCCACCGAGCCCTTGCGGAAGTCCGGCCAGGTCCTCGGATGGCGAAGGACGACCGCCTCCAGCTCGGCGCCCAGGGCCGCCCAGGACGCCCCGGAGAGGTGGATCCAGTACGGCATGGACTCCGGGTGGGTCCGCCGGACCGTCCGCAGCCAGTTCTCCCGGTGCGACAACGCCATGTGCCTCTCCGCTCTGGGCGGGAATTCGGCCGTGACAACAGCAACAGGCCGACGTGGCGGCGTGTTCTACATACCGACCCGGCAGCGCCCATGCAACCGGCAGGCCGGCCTCGGCGCGTGTCCGAGCCGCTGCGGCAGGACAGCGCCGGGCCGCCGGAAGGGTTCCGATGAGCGAAGCCGAACGAGTCATTTGCCCGGTGGCGTCGCTGGACGACCCGCGGATTGCCCGCTATCGGAACCTGAAGGACCGGGACCTGGCGCGGCAGGGGGGGCTGTTCATCGCGGAGGGGCCGCTCGTGGTCCGGCGGCTGCTTGCCAGCGACTACGACACGGAGTCGGTGCTGCTGGCCGAGCGCAAGGTCGATGCCGTCGCCCCGCTCGTGCCGGCGGGCGTGCCGATCTACGTCGCCCCGGCGGGTGTGGTCAGTCGGATCGTGGGCTTCCGCTTCCACTCGGGCGTGATGGCCTGCGGGCGGCGCAAGTGCCTGCCCGCGCTGGGCGACGTGGCGCGGGGGTGGCCTGCACGCGTCACGCTGGTCGTCCTGCCGAAGATCACGAGCACGGAGAACCTCGGGGCGCTGCTGCGCATCAGCAGCGCGTTCGGGGCCGACGCGGTCGTCCTCGGGCCTTCATGCTGCGACGCGTTCCACCGCCAGTCCGTCCGCGTCTCGATGGGCGCGGTCTTCCGCCTGACGCTGGTGCGCTCGCGGGACCTGGCGGCGGACCTGCGGCTCCTGCGGGACCGGTGGGGCGTTGCGCCGGCCGCCGCGGTCCTCGACGACGAGGCCGAGCCGCTCGCGGGCGCCGCCCGGCCGGATCGCCTCGCCCTGCTGTTCGGCAACGAGGCCGAGGGGCTCTCGTCCGAGCACGTCGCGCTGTGCGACCGCCGGATCACCGTCCCGATGAAGCTGGGCACCGACTCGCTCAACGTCGCCGTCGCCGCCGCCGTGTTCCTCTACCACTTCACGTCCGCGCAGCCGAAGGCGGGCCCTTGAGCCCGGCGCGTCGTCCGGGGCGGCTCGTGGCGGGATCGCCCGACGCGCTGCCGCAGCGCGTTCCGCCCGGCCCCCTGAGCCCCGGCGCCGGTCTGTCGGGCTACCGGCTCGCGGGCGACCCGGGGCTGTCCCGCCGGATGGCGTCCTTGCCGTCGGTCAGCCATGCCAGCGTGAACCGTGCGAAGGTGACGGTCTTGTAGCCGTCCTTCTCGAAGAGGCAGCCGACGGAGCCGTCGGGCAGCGACGCGAGCGAGGAATAGGCGTAGCCGCCGGGCCAGAGCGTCCTGGCGACGGGCCAGGTCCTCCCCTCGTCGATGCTCATGCGGATCGTGCCGTTTCGCCGCGCCTGCTTCGAGGCCGGGTTGGAGAACAGGATGCGGCTCTTGAGGCCGTCCAGCGGGTCGGTGTGCCGCAGCAGGCTCCCCTGGCAGTTCGGCTCGATGAGCTCGGGGACGTCGTGCATCTCGGACCACGTCTCGCCCGCGTCGCGGCTCGTGGCGGCACGGCGGCACGGCGACGGGCGACGGGGGCTGTTGTTCCGGCAGTTCATCAGCAGCGTGCCGTCGGCCCGTTCGACCACGGTGGGCTCGGCGGCGCTGCCTTGCTCTTCCGGTGCGTCCACGGGCGCCTCCCTGCCCACGTGCCAGGTCTTGCCGCGGTCGTCGCTGTAGGCCACGTACGACCGCCGCAGACCTCGGCCCGTTCCGTGGCACTGGATCATGGGCACGATCAGCCGGCCCGCGTGGCGCCCGCGACGCAGCACGATGCCCGTCCCCGGCGTGGAGATGCCGAATCGGACCTTCGGGCGCTTGAGCTGGCGGGTGACGTCTCCGGGCTTGGACCAGCTCGCGCCGTCGTCGTCGCTGGTGACCAGGTAGACGCGGTTGGCGCGCCGGTCCGTATAGCCCGGCACGCAGTTGTGCGTGTGATAGCCTCGGGCGAAGCGGTTAAGGAACAGCAGCACCCGGCGGCCGCGCGGCTCCACGACGGCGCACGGGTTGTTGAGGCTGTTGTCCCCGTCCTCATGGATGACCTTGATCGCACTCCAGGTTCTGCCCCCGTCGGCGCTGCGCCGAAGGACGATGTCGTTCTTCGCGTGGTCCGAGAGCGTCTGGCGGCCCTCGCAGATCGCCAGGAGCGTCCCTCGCGTCGTGGCGACGAGGCAGGGGATGCGGTAGGCGGGGTAGCCCCCCGCGCCGGCGGCGAAGACGTCGATCATCTCCGGGCGGGCCTTCTTCGCCAGGGCGTCGATCTCCTTCAGCTTGAAGCGGACGCTGACGACGTAGGGCGACTCGCCCCGGGTCCAGTGGCCGTAGGTGGTCGTTACGAACGTACCGTCGGGCAGCAGTTCCAGGCCGGGGTAGGCGCAGTCCCGGCCGCGGTGGTTGTCCATCAGGCGCACGCGGCACTGGCCTTCGCGGCCGCGGACGATGTCCTCGTACGCCCCGACCCACGCGACCCAGTCGCCCGCGGTGGGGCTCTCCAGCGTGGTGTCGCGGAACGTCGCGACGATGCGCCCGTCCGGCGCGTAGCGGAGCTTGTGGCGGTCGCCGGTGAGCGCCCCGGGCAGCTCGCGGGGCTCGGTCCAGGTTTGGCCCTCGTCGTCGGAGAAGATGACGTGGCTGTTGCGGCGGCGGCGGTTCTCCCGGAAGAGGACGGCGATCTGCCTGCCGTCGGGCGATCGGATCGTCCCGGGCTCGCACAGGTGGACGTCGCGGCGGCGGAGGATGGCCCGCGGCGGGCCCCAGGTCAGCCCGCCGTCTGTGGAGAGGGTCGTGTAGACGGTCATGGTGTCCGTCCGCCGGCCGGCCTTGCGGAAGAACCGGCCGTCGTCATGGAACATGGCCAGGTACTCCCCGGGCCGCTTGAGCGGCACGACGTCGCCCATCGCGACGATCCCGCCGAAGTCGCCGATGGGCTTCAGCTCGCCCCAGGAGCTCCCGTCGTCCCGCGAGACGGCCATGCGGATCGGGTACAGCCCCGAGAACAGGATCAGCCGCTTCGTGCCCTTCGCGTCGACGACGCGGTGGATCGTCGGCGTTTCCTTCGACGTGGCCCAGCTCTTGGGCACGGGCAGGCGCCGGCTCCAGGTGCGGCCGCCGTCCGTGCTGCGCTTCATCACGATGGCGCCGCGGCCGTGGCCCTTCGGGTAGACGCAGAGGATTGTCCGCCCGTCCTCCAGCAGGACGGTGCTGGGGTGGCCGAGGTACTGCCCCTTCTCGCGATCGACGATCACCTGCCGGTGCGTCTGGGCGGCGAGGTCGACGGTCGGGATCGTGTAGCCGCGCGGCGGAGGCGGACGGCGCATGGGTCGGTTTCCTTCCGCGGCGGGGGGGCGCCCGGCCTGGGCGGCGCACGCCAGCCAGGCCAGGACGCCGGCCGCCATCGCCGGAGTGGGCCTCATGGGGGAGCCTCCTTCCCGAAGCAGGTCGTGATTGGCCGTCGGGCGTTGTCGGGCCCGTGGCACGGCGCATGCAAAAGGGCAGGGCGCAGACGGCCGCGCTCCTGCCCGCTTACGGCTCCCGTGCCGGTGCGGCTCTAGACGATCTGCACCTGCCGGCCGCGGCGGCGCTTGCGGTTGATGATCCGGCGGCCGCTCTTCGTTCGCATCCGCGCGCGGAAGCCGAACTTGCGGACCCTCTTACGTCTCGATACTCGTCGCGGGTAGTGCATCGCGATGCCTCGGCGGTCGTCGTCGTACCGGTTGTCCTGTGCGAGCCGCGCATGATACCGGCTCGCGGGGCACGTGACAAGCGCCTTTTTCGGCCCGGCAGCAGTGGTTTTGTCGCAAAAGGGCGGGAATTCCCTTGCCGATCGATCTGGTGCGGCTAAGGTGCTGCGCGGTTGGCGGTGGCCTTCGCCGCGGGCGGGCCCGCGAGAGGGCGAGGACGGTTCGATGCCCTGGCGTCACAAGTCGTACGAGGTCCTCCCGGCGTTGAGCGTCCGGAAGAGCGAGCTGCGCCGGTCGCTGCGGCTGGTCACGGCGGCGTGGGGCTTCGGCATCCTCTGGATGACCTGCATCTCCGGGAGCTGGATGAACACCTTCCAGCGCCTGCTGGGCTTCGACAACCGCCACTTCGGCCTGATGCGGTCGCTCATGTATGTCGCGAGCTTCGCCAACCTCGCCGCGACCATCCTCGTCGAGCGCAGCGGGCTGAAGAAGTACCAGTTCATCTTCTTCGTCGCGGCGGCACGGCTTCTCTGGCTGGTCGTGGCGGCGATCGTGCTGCTGCTGTCGGGCACGGCCGCGGCGCCCTGGCTGGTGCTGGCGGTCGTGCTGGGCTCGTGGATCCTCTCGGCGCTGGGCATGCCGGCGTGGTTCACGTGGATGGGCGACCTGATTCCCCGGCGGATTCGGGGGCGCTTCCTCGCCCGCCGCGGGCAGATCACCCGCCTGATCCAGTTCCCCTTCGCCATCACGCTGGCGATCCTGATGGACCGGGCGATCCTCGACAAACTCCCGGTCACGCCGGAGGCGCAGCCGCACCTGCTGTGGGTCTTTGCGGGCCTGTTCGCGGCGGCGGCGGTGTTCGGCTTCGCCGACATCATGCTCTTCCGGGGGATCCGGGACATCCGCCCCACGACGCGGAGCGAGCTGCCCCGTCCCGCCGTGGAGATCGCCGTGCCCCCGCCGAAGCACGGCGGCCTGCGGGGGCACACCCGCCAGGCCCGACGCTACCTCCACGGGCTGGCCCACCAGGTCTTCCTGGGCTCGCCGACGGACCGGGGGTTCTGGTCCAACATCCTCGACGGCGGCCGCGCCGCCTTCGACAACTACGTCGTTCACTACGTCGCCGAGGTCATCCGCCAGCTCGTCCTCGGGCCCCTGAAGGAGCGGGCCTTCCGCCGATACGTCCTGTTCGGGGCGACGGTGTCGTTCGCCATGGCCGTCGGCGGGCCGTTCTACATCCGGAACATGCGCGAGAACCTCGGCTTCAGCCACCTCGCGCTGAACTTCCTGTTCATGGTGTGCGGCCCGCTGGTCACGATCGTGGCGGTCAAGCAGTGGGGCAAGCTGATGGACCGCTGGGGCCGCCGCCCGACGCTCATGCTCGCGATGGGCCTGGCCGTCTTCGGCGTCGCGCCGTACTTCTTCGCCTCGAAGTACACGCCCAACCCCGCGTTCGTCTCCCGCGGGGTCAACGCCGTCTCCGGCGCCGTCGGCTACCTGGGCGGGCGCCTGGGGCTGCCCGTCGACGCGCAGTGGCAGCTCCTCCCGCCGGGCGCGCCGGTGGGCGCGTGGCTGATCTGCTCGACGACGATCTTCCTCGGCTTCGCCGGCTGGACCGGCGTGATGCTCGGCCAGCAGGGCATCATCCTCGGCTTCGCCGAGAGCGCGGGGCGCAGCAAGTACGTGGCCGCCCACGCCGTGCTCTGCGGGATGGGGGGCATGTTCGGCGCGGTGGCCGGCGGGCTGGTGGCCGAGGGCGTCTACCGGGCCTCGTGGTACCACCCGGTCCGCATCGGCCTGTTCGAGTGGAACCACTGGCACGTGACGTTCGCCATCTCCGCCCTGTGCCGCGTCCTGGCGTTCTGCTGGCTCATCGGCATGCCGGACCCCGGCGCCCGGCGGGCGCGGGACATGGTCCGCACGATCTGGGTCGAGGCCTACAACGTGGTGGCCGCCAAGCTGTACCACGACTGGCGGAACTACTTCCGCGCCCGGCGCGAGCGCCGCCGATGGTGGAGGAAGAGGTCCCGGCTGTAGGGCCGCCGGGGTATACTTTGCCCATGTCCTACGAGATCGAGATCAAGGTTCCCGTCGCGGGCTTCCAGGCCGTCCGCCGCGCGATCCGCTCGGCGGGAGGGGAGTACCTCGGCACGTTCCTCCAGACGGACCGGTTCTTCGACGCGCCGGACCAGCGGCTTCGCCGCGGCGACCGCGGGTTGCGAATCCGGAGCGTTCGCGTCCTCCGCAGCGCCGGGTCGAACCGCCCCGCCGGCCCCCTCGTCACGTACAAGGGCCCGCGCCGGGCCGGACGACGCGCCAAGACGCGGCTCGAGATCCAGAGCCCGGTGGCGGACCCCGACGCCCTGGCGCGGATCTTCGAGGCCTGCGGGCTCGCGCCCGTGCTCACCATCGAGAAGCGCCGGGCGAGCTACCGCGTCGCGCCCTGCCTCGTCGAGCTGGACGAGCTGCCCGCCATCGGGCGGTTCGTGGAGATCGAGGGCCCCGACGAGGAGGCCATCGACGACGTTCGCAGGAAGCTCCGTCTGGCCGGCGAGACGACGGCCGAGCCCTACGTCGACCTGGTGGACGCCCGGTGCGGCGGCGTGCACACCTGCCGCGAGATCACGTTCCGGCGCTGCGGCGCCTGCCCCCGCGCGGGCTTGCCGCCCGGCTCCTGACCGGCCGGGCGCTCACAGCCCGAAGAGGCGCATCGCCGCCTCCCGCACGTGCGAGAGGAACCACCCCAGCGGGCTGACGGCGATCTGCCCGCGCGTCACGATGGCCAGCAGCCGCGGGCCGAACATCACCGCCAGCAGCAGGAACATGCCGTAGCGGAGCTGCCACTGCATGAAGCGGTCCGCCTGGGAGGAAGGCAGCAGGTCGCGGACGATGTGGTGCCCGTCCAGGGGGAACAGCGGGATCAGGTTGAACGCGCACAGGGCGATGTTCACCGCCATCCAGTAGGACAGGTACCCGCGCACGAGGAAGTAGACGCTGTCCTCGAAGCGCGGCCCCACGGAGGCCCACAGCTTCAGCGACGCGCCCACGATCACGGCCAGGAACAGGTTGCTCAGCGGCCCGGCCAGCGACACGAAGATCCCCGCCGCGGGGCGGGGGTAGAGCCGCTGGGAGTTGACGGGCACGGGCCGCGCCCAGCCGAAGCCGCTGAAGAAGATGCAGAGCGTCCCGATGGGGTCCAGGTGGGCCAGCGGGTTGAAGGTGACCCGCCCGGCGTCGCGGGCGGTGGGGTCGCCGAAGCCCAGGGCCGTCCGCGCGTGGGCGTACTCGTGGACGACCAGGCTCAACAGCAGCGGCGGCAGGAGGGCGAGGCGCTCGAGCAGCCAACTGGGGTTCAGCGAAAGCATGCATCCCTTGTACTTGACCGGGCTTGGCCAGACAAGCATAATGCCTCCCGGGGCCGCTCGGGCTATGCCGGGGCGGCCGAACCGCCGCGGCCTGCGGAGTGTGGAAAGCAGCATGGACGCGCCTCGCGTGGACCTGGAACTGGCCCGGAGGGCCCTGACGGCCGAGGGGCAGGCCATCTCCGCCCTCGCCGAGCAGATCGGCCCGGAATTCGCCCAGGCCGCCCGGATGGTCTTCGACTGCCCCGGCATGGTCATCCTGACGGGCATCGGCAAGGCCGGGCTCATCGCCCGAAAGATCTCCGCCACCCTCGCCTCGACGGGCACGCAGAGCCTCTTCCTGCACCCGGTGGAGGCCCTGCACGGCGACCTGGGGCGGGCCAGCCGCGGCGACGTGATGATAGCCCTGAGCCACAGCGGGCAGACGGAGGAGTTGATCCGCCTGCTGGACCACCTCAAGACGCGCGGGGTGAAGCTGATCGCGCTGACGGGCTCGGCCGAGTCGTCCCTGGCGCGGTACGCCGACGTGACGGTCGCCTACGGCAACGTGGAGGAGGCCTGTCCGCTCGGCTTGGCGCCGACCGTCTCGACGTCGTGCATGCTGGCGCTGGGCGACGCGCTGGCCGTCGCGGTGATGAAGATGCGCGCGTTCCGCCCGGAGGACTTCGCCGCCTACCATCCCGCGGGCGAGCTGGGGCGACGGCTCCTGAAAGTCGAGGACGCGATGGCCTTTCGCAGCGGGCAGCAGCTCGTGCTGGTCCGCGATTCGCTGACGCTCGGCGAGGCGCTCGCCGAGGCCGAGGCCGTCCCACGACGAACCGGTGCGATGCTCCTCGTCGACGCCGACGGGCGGCTCAGCGGCATCCTCACCGACGCCGACGTCCGCCGCCTGCTGCTCGTGCACCGGGGCGAGGACCTGCTCGCCAAGCCGGCGGCCGAGATGATGACCCGCGACCCCAAGCGCGTCTACCTGGGCGGGCTGGCGAGCGAGGCCGTCGCCGTCCTCAACGAGTTCCGCATCGACGAGCTGCCGGTCGTGGACGCCGACGACCGCCCGGTCGGCGTCATCGACGTCCAGGACCTGCTGGGGATCAAGACGGTGCGAAATGCGTGAGACGGACTACGCCAGGCTGCGGCTGCTCGTCCTCGACGTCGACGGGGTGCTGACGGACGGGCGGGTCGTGCTGACGCCCGCCGGCGAGGAGATCAAGGCCTTCCACGTCCGGGACGGGGCGGGCATGAAGTACTGGCGCCGCGTGGGGGGCAAGCTGGCGATCATCAGCGGGCGCTCCTCGCCGGCGGTCCGCCTGCGGGCGGAAGAGCTGGGCGTCGACGCCGTCCGCCTCGGCGCGAAGGTCAAGCTGCCCGTCTGCCGGGAGGTGATCGCGCAGCTGGGCGTCTCGCCGCGGGAGACCGCCGTCATGGGCGACGACCTGACCGACCTGCCGCTCTTCGGGCACTGCGGGTTCTCCGCCGCCCCGGCGGACGCCGTCGAGGAGGTCCGCAGCGCGGCCGACTACGTCGCCCGAAGGCCCGGCGGCGAGGGCTGCGTACGCGAGGTCATCGAGCTCATCCTGAAGGAGGCGGGCACCTGGGCGCAGGTCATGGCCCGCTACCTGCCGGCGGCGGAGGACCAGCCATGAAACGGCGCCTGATCCTCGTGCTCAGCACGTTGGCTGCCCTGCTGGCCGCCATCGGCGTCTACTGGCTGGTGGCGGGGCTGGAGAGCGGCCCCGGGCGCCGCGACGACCTGCCGCCGCGTCGCCCTCGGCGGAAGACCGGCATCGGCGGGCAGACCGGGCCGCTCGACAAGGTCCTGGACGTCGAGATCGTCGCGCGGGACAAGTACGGGCGCCTGGAGGGCATCTACCGCGCGAAGCGCTGGGACCGGCGCGACGACGGCAGCCACCTGCTGACCGAGCCGCGCGTCGAGCTGTTCCGCCGCAGCGGGCAGCGGACGGTCCTGATCGCCGAGCAGGCCGTCGTCTACGGCGAGGAACTCGACCGCGGCATCAGCATCCGCCGCGCCACCCTCCACGGGGACGTGACCATCTACTTCGACCCCGCCACCGACCCGGACCGCGCGCCCATCCAGCAGCGCCTCGACGAGGTCGTCCGCGTCCACGTCGAGGACGTCGAGTTCGACAACGAGCACCTGGCCATTCACACCGACAAGCGGGTGACGGTCTTCTCGCCGGAGGCGGACATCTACGGCCGCGGGTTGAGCATCAGTTGGAACGAGTCGCCTCGCGAGCTGCGCATCCTGCGGATCGCCCACGGGGAGTACATGGCCGTCTACAACGTGCCGGAGGAGCTGGACATGGTGGCCCTGCCCGGCGCGGAGCGCAGGGAGGGGGCGGCGACGCGGCCGAGCACCCAGCCGGCGACTCGGCCGAGCACGCAGCCGGCGACGCGGCCGAGCACGCAACCGGCGACGCAGCCGACGACCGCCGCGAGCGCCCCGGCCGAGCCCAAGCCCCGCAACCAGTACGTCGCGGAGTTCCACGAGAACGTCAAGGTGGTGCATCGCGGGCGCATGCTCTACGGCGCCGACGTGCTGGCCCTGAGCTTCGATTGGGACACCGCCTGGCGCGAGGGGGAAACGCGGCCGTACCTGACCCCCCGGCGGCGCCGGCGGCGTCGCACGGGCGCCGCGGCGGCCACGGCCCCGGCGAGCGCGGCGGCCACGGCGCCGGCGAGCGCCCCGGCCACGGGCCCGGCGAGCGCCCCGGCCAGCCGGCCGACCGACGAGCCCGCGTCCGAGCCCATGGAGGTCTTCTGGTCCGGGCCCCTGGTCCTGCGTCCGACCGGGCGGACGGAGACGCCGTCGCGTCGGCGCTACGAGGTGACGGCCAGCGGCCCGCAGGTCGTGCTCAGCGACCCGCGCGCCACCGCCGCCTGCGGGGAGTTCCTCTTCCGCTACCCGCAGCGCGCGGGGCACCTGAAGGGCGCCGGCGAGACGCCCGTGCGCCTCGTCCTGGGCGAGGGCGCCGACGTCATCTGCCGCCAGATCCGCTTCCGCCCGGACACCGGCTTCGCCTATCTCGACGGGGCCGGGCACATGGCCCGACGCTTCGAGGAGGGCCTGCCTCAGGCCCGCGCCATCGAGCTGATCGAGACCGAGGAGCCCGACCGCCCGCCCGAGGGCGATCGCATCACCTGGGGGCGCAACGTCGTGCTGCGCTTCAGCGAGCGGCGCGTCCGCCGCGGCGACGGCTCCCCGGCCACGCGCCAGTTCATCGACCACGCCGACTTCCACGAGAACGTCGTCCTGCGCCAGGGCGACGACGCCAACGCCGACTTCGTCCAGTGCGACCTCCTCCGCGTGCACATGGCGCGGGGACGGCACACGTCGGCGTACCCGCGAGAGGCCGTCGCCACCGGGAACGTCAAGGCCCGCCAGGAGGGCACGGACCTGTCTGCCAGGGCGGTCACGGTGCGCTTCGTCGAGCGGGCCCCCGGCGCCGCGCCCGGGCGGGGCGACTTCGGCCGCGTCCAGCCCGCCTTCCTGCTCGCCGACGGCGACGTACGCCTTAGCGACCGGCGCGACCCGAACGGCGATCCGCTGGAGGCCTCCGCCGACCGCGTCGAGAGCGACCTGATCCAACGCACGGCCGTGCTCGCGGGCACGCCGGCGCGGATCGCGCAGGGGCCCAACCGCCTCGTCGGCCCGGTGATCCGCCTGGACCAGCGAGAGGGCGCGGCCGTCGCCGAGGGCACCGGCGAGCTGCACTTCCTGAGCAGCCGCGACATCAACGGCAACCGCCTGGCCAAGCCGCGCCCCGTGCGGGTGGCGTGGACCAAGGGGATGGCCTTCCAGGGCGAGCGGCGCACGGGCAGCTTCCGCGGCGACGTGGCGCTCGACAGCGGCAAAGACCAAGTCCGCTGCCAGAACATGGAGCTGATCTTCACGAAGGCCGAGCCGGCGTCCCGCCCCGCGACTCGGCCCGCCAGCCGCCCCGCAACGCGTCCCGCCAGCCGCCCGAGCACGCGGCCCGGGCGCTCGCGCCGACGGGACCGCCTGGCCGTGGACATGGAGCGTTACAGCCGGCGGAAGATCTCGATGATCCTGGCGGACAAGGACGTCGCCTTGCGCAGCCGTCGAGAGGACGAGAAGGGCCGCCTCCTTCGGCGGATCCAGCTCGCGGGCGACCGGCTGATCTACGATGCCGACTGGGCGCGAATGACGATGCTCGGGCACGGGACGTTCGTGGCCGAGGACTACGGCAAGCCGAAGCCGCGCAAGGCCGCCGGCACGACGGGGGTCGTCGCGGCGGTGGGGCGGCCGAGCCAGACCGCCTTCCAGTGGCACAAGTCCATGCAGTTCTCCCAGGACAAGCGCCTCGTGATCCTCCACGGCGACGTGCAGATGGTCCACAAGAGCGGGCGCGAGATCATCCTGACCGACCAGCTCAACGTCCCGCGCGACACGTGGGGCGAGCTGACCGAGGGCCGCCGCACCATCCTGGCGTGCGACGAGATGCTCGCCCAGTTCGGCGAGCCGGCGAAGGCCTCGACGACCCAGCCGACGCAACCGGCGCGGGACGTGCTCCAGGAGGGCCCGAACCTCGGGCCGCTCGAGATCTTCCGCGCGACGAAGAACGTGAACCTCAAGGACGGGCCCCGGCAGGTCCTCGCCCAGCGCCTCTTCTACAGCCGCCTGACCGACGTGGCCATCATCCACGGCTACCTCGAGGGCCATCCGCCCGCCAAGGCTACCGTCCTCTACGAGGACCCCCAGGCCGGGCGGTCCCAGTCCTGGTCCAGCCCCAAGATCACCTGGTACCGCCGCGACAACCGAATCGTCACCCACGACGTCACCGGCGCCGGCAGCCGCTGAGCGAACCCCGCGCCGGTCTTCCCCGCATAGGCGGCGGGCGAGACACCCGCCGTCGGCCGCGGCGCCCTGCCCGCATCCCCCGCCCGGCCTCGTCCGTGACCCCCGCCGCGAGCCCCGGCGCGCCGACCCGCAGCACCCCGGCCGCACCGACTGTGGACGTCAGAAAGTCCCGTAGAGACAGCGAATGCCCGTTCATCATCCGGGCTTCCCCACGAACGGTGGGCGCGCCAAGAGGGCCCGCGGCTCATCCCTCTCCGCATGGGTCTCGGTCATGGCGGGGGAGGGGTGGCCAAGGGTGATGCGGGCGGCTTCGATGGCGATCCGCCTTCGCCGGGCTTTGACTGACAGGACTCCCTGCGAAGCTCCGTGGCGGCGTTCTGGGGCAGTTGGTGCGGGTGCCAGCGGTGGGCCCTGCGCCAGGCGTCGAGCTCCGACCGCTGCGCCTTGGCCAGGCGCGTCTGCCACACGGCCTTCGTCTCGTCGCCGCGCTTGGCGAGCGGAGCCGGCCGCGGGAAGGCTTGGTCGCCGATGCGGGTGATGGCGCGGCGCTTGGCGTCGGTGGTGTAGCAGTCGGCGGCTGGCCGTGCGGGTCAGTGCCCCCTAGGTCATGGTCGTCTTCCCGCGCCGGCCACGCGCCGACCCGTCGGCGCATCCGGCGACAAGCCACCCTACCGAGGGCGAGCGGATTCCGCAAGAAGGAATCGGGGTCAGGCTGGCTTCCAGGCCACGCCGGGTCACGTGCGGGCTCGTTCCGCCTCGCCGAAGCGCGGGCAGGTGACGTCAAGCAAACCGCGCAATAGGCATTCGGGGGCCTCCTCGCGATACGGGGACGCACGGCCCTTCGAGGGTCGTGGGAGCCCTCCAGCCGGCAAAGCCGGGTTTACTTCGACTTCTTCCGTGTGGAGAGCGGGGGGATGGGGGACTGGTAGTACACGTCGCTGATCAGCTTCTGCATTTTTGTGACAAGCTGCGCGTGCTCGGGCTTGTCCACGAGGTTGTAGAATTCGCCCGGGTCCTTCTCCAGGTTGAACAGTCCCTGGCCCAGCTTCCCCTTTTTGAACTCCATGTACTTCCACTGGTGAAGCCGGACGGCACGGGCTTCGCCCTTCCGCCATGCGCCGAAGGCCGGATAGTCCCATTTTCTGTCCGGGTCCTTCAGCAGCGGCACGAGGCTTTTGCCCATCATGGTCTTTGGCTTCGGCAGATCGCAGAGCTCGCACAGGGTCGGGAAGAGATCGATGAACTCCACGGCGCCTTTGGCTACGCCGGCCTTATCCCTGTGGAGGTCCGGATCGTAGATCATGAACGGCGACTTCAGCGCCTTCTCGAAGACCGTCCACTTGCCCCAGTGGCCGTGCTCGCCGTGATGGTAGCCATGGTCGCCCATGAAGATGATGATGGTGTTGTCGAGGTATCCCTTCCGTTTCATTGCGCCCACGACCTTGCCGAACTGCGCGTCGACATAGCTCATGCCGGCGTACCGTGAGCGGAGATAGATCTTCTGGTTCTTCTCACTCATATTGTACCTTGTCTTGTGGAACGGCGCGGTCGCGTCCTTCGGCTCGTTTCGGGCCGGCAGCTTAAGCTCGTCCACGGGGTACATGTCGAAGTACTTCTTCGGGGCGAAGTAGGGATCGTGGGGCTTGGCGAATCCCAACCCCAGGAAGAACGGCTTCTCGTTGTCGTAGGTCTCCAGGAATTTCACGACGGCGTCGGCCCTGGCTCCGTCGGCGAGGTCACCGTCCTCGCAGTCCGGCGACCAGGAGAGCATATACTTGGCCTTGCCGAACTGAACGGCCTCTTTCAGATTAAGGCCCATCTTCGCACGGGCCCTGAGGGTTATGTCCCAGTGCTTCTTCGAGGTGTTCTCCGGGGGGTGCATGAGCTTCCCCGTCGCCACCGTCAGGTAGCCGGCCCTGCGGAACACGTCCGGGATGAGCGTCAGGTCCGGCCGGTCGCGATCTAGAGACGCCGGATTGTCATAGATGCCGCTGGCCTGCGGCCGCATCCCGGTGAAGATGGCGGCTCGGCTCGGACCGCACTCCGGCATGGAGCAATACGCATTGTCGAAGCGGATGGATCGCCCGGCGAACCGGTCGATGTTGGGCGTGTGCGTGATGCCGCCGTTGTAGATCCCGAGGATCTCGTTCTGGATATCCTCGTCGATGACCAGCAGGACGTTCTTCTTCCGCGGTCTCGCTGTTGCAGCAGGCAGCGCATTACCGTTGAGCATGCCCGTTGCACCAATCGCCGAGATCTGCCTGAGGAAGTCTCTTCGAGTTATACTCATCATCTTCAATCCTGATACTTGTTCTCTTTCGGCAACTGCCTGAACCAGAAGCTCAACCGTTTGCCACGCCTTGAGTTCGGATGCAGGTCTCGGCCGCGGGATTCGCTGAGTTGAAGCTCATAGATGCGGCGCAGGTAGGTCATCTCCTTCGGGTCGGATTCTTGTCGTCGGGGAGCCCGGCCTTCTCACCGCGCAGGAAGCGGGCCGCGTTGCCGACCAGCTTCAGATAGAAGTCGCTCGGCAAGCCTTCATAGGTACAGAAGCGGCCGACGGGTGGGTGATTGGTGCATTTGAAGATCGCCGTTCCCTCGTCGACCTCGTCGAACATCGCCACGTAAGCCATGTTCATTCCATGGCGCTTGACCTCCTCGAACTGGCTCCAGAGGAAACGCCCACGAAGGCGCGGGATCGAGTTCAGGGGTCTGGCTCCCTTCTGCAGGTTCGTCCACGAGAAGCCCGGGAAGACCACCGCGTAGTAGTCCCGATCATGCTTCTTGCACCAGGCCAAATCGGCGGGCCAGCGCCTCGCGAAGTGCTTCTTCGCCGTTTCGGGTGAACGATACCGGCTTACGTTCCAGGGACTGATGATCGTGGCGTACTTCTCCATCAGGCGGATGCGGTCGTCCTTCCACGTCACCCAGTCGTTGGGCAGGCCTAACATGATCGTGCAGGCGCCGTTCTCCGGCTTCTTGAGGAACTTGAAGAACTCCTCCGCCGCCCCCGCATCGAATTTGCGATGTTTGAATGCGTACCCCCACAGGCTGATGACCGGCGCCCCACGATGACGGATGTAGGCGGGATCGGAAGTGATCTTCATGTCCCTCATCAGCCGGGTCCAGTCTGCCTTCATCGCATCGACGGCCTTCCGATCGAAACCCGTGTCATACATGACGGCGTAGGCGCGACCGTGGCGGTTCGCTCCTTCGCGGCAGTGGTGAAGCACGACACAGGTGCGGTGGTAGTTCCAACTCTTCGGGTTCGCGATACGGCCGGTGAAGCGCTGCACGAAGGCGCCGTCGATACCGTACTCCTTCATCCACCGGAAGTGACGGTGAACCGTCTTGCCCACGGTGGAACTGAAGACATATGCCGTGGACCCGTCGGCGTGCTTGTATTGGGTGGGGAACTTCTCGTCCTCGTCCAGTTCGCTCAGGTCGGGCCAGAAATCAACGGTGCAGCGCGGTGGGTTCTTGTCCACCCTTCCCCAGTGAACAAACCCGGGCGGAAACCCGTCGCCCCGGGCCATGAACCAGCCCTGGTACCCGGACATCACCTTCTTGTAGAGCGTCGAGGTGTCGACCCCCTTCTCGACGGGCCCGCTGTAGGGCATCAGGGCCTCCTTGAGAGACAGGGGTGTGAGCCACCTTTGTCGCTTCGGCCGGGCACCCGAAGCCGCCGTCATGCCCAGTGATGTGACGGCGACGTTTTTGATGTAGACCTTACTTTTCGGATCGTGGGCCTGGATCGCAAAAGTCCTACTGGACAGCTTGCGCAGACCGCTCACATTGTCCGGCTCGACAAAATCGACTTGGACCTTCCCGTTCAGCTTGGTGATGATGCGCTTGCCACGGACGATGATCTCCTGAGTATACCACTCGTCGTCCTTTGCCGGCGGCTGGAGAACGTTGCGGACACCCAACAGACTACTTGACTTCTTGGGGTCGCGGTGGCTGATATTCACTTGGACTTCGTAACCCACCTTCGGCCACCCGTCTTTCTGGAAGGGGGTGTGAAAAATGAGCCCCGGATTCGAGCCGGGCGTGGTCCTGACGTCCGCCTTGAAGTGAGAGTCTTTGAAGTGGTGATCCTCCACGTCGCCGCTGTAGAACAGATGTGCTCGCGGACCATGAACCACCAGCACACCGTCTTCGACACGGAACGAATCGGCATTGACGCCGACGTTCCAGCCATTCAGGGTCTTGCCATCAAACAGGCAAACCCAACCGTCCGCTTCTTCACCATCAGCACCGGCAACGCAGCAGACAGTCCACAGGACGACGTAGGTAGTTGAGACAAGAAGACGCGACATAGTTCAGCCGGGATTTCCTGGATGGCTTCTCGCCGCCGACCGCCGTTGGCCTTCCTGACGATTCTATCGCCAATCGTGGGATCGGCAAGCGTTCTTCTTGGCAGATTGAGGGGTGAGCCGGGCGTTTCCGGGTCATGATGTCGCCCAGAATGCCCTGCCCGGCAGCGCGCATTCGCGATCCGCACAGACGCTCCCTGTCGCCTCCGCGTCTCCCGGCCGTTTCGTCCGTCGCTACGGTCATCTCGGCACCGTCTCAGGGAGGCGCATCCGCCTTATCCGCTCCAGGATTGCCCGGAACAACCGCTTCGGCACGGCGACCTCCGCCACCTGCCTGCCGGCTGAACTGCTGGGCTATTCTCACGGCGTCCCTGCCGGGACGC
>CAZXOC010000069.1:0-20260 GCA_964642165.1 uncultured Planctomycetaceae bacterium
TATGAAGGCAGGCCGTTGAAGTCCCGGATGCGCTGCTGGTGGAAAGTCCGCGTCTGGGACAAGGACGGAGAAGCATCGGCCTGGGGCGAGCCGGCGACGTGGTCGATGGGGCTGCTCGAGGGCGGTGACTGGAAGGCCAAGTGGATTGCCCACCCCAAGGATGCGCCCGCCAGCGAGGCCGGGCCGATGCCGGCCACGATGTTGCGTACGTGGTTCGCGGTGAACGGTCCCGTCAAGCGGGCAACGGTGTATGTGACCGGGCTTGGCCTGTACGAGCTGCACCTCAACGGCCGGCAGGTCGGCGAGAACGCTCTGGCGCCGGAATTCACGGTGTACGACAGGCGCATTCAGTACCAGACATACGACGTCACGGATCTGGTCGCTGCCGGAGCGAACGCCGTCGGCGCCATCTTGGCCGATGGCTGGAACGGGGAATACTTCTTCGGCATGCCGCTGAGGCAGACCCAGCGTCCCTTCCAGGGCCGGCGGGGATTCCTCATGCGGCTTGATGTCGAGCTGGTCAGCGGGAAGACACAGACCGTCGTGACCGACCCGTCATGGCGATCTGCAAGAGACGGCGCGATGAGGTCGGCCAGCCTCTATGACGGCGAGATCTACGACGCGCGCAGGGAAACGCCCGGGTGGGACAAGCCCGGCTTTGACGACGCCTTGTGGCATCCAGCGGTCATTGCAGAGTCCTTCGCCGGCGCGAACCCGGTCTGGCAGCGCAACGAGCCGATCCGGGTGGTCAGGGAACTGCCGCCCGTCAAGATGGCCGAGCCGAAGCCCGGTGTCTACGTCTTCGATCTCGGCCAGAACATGGTCGGCTGGTGCCGGCTCAAGGTCCGCGGCCGGGCGGGCACGACCGTCAAGCTCCGCCACGCAGAGATGCTCAACGACGACGGCACGATCTACACTGCCAATCTGCGCGGCGCCGAGCAGACGGACACCTACACCAAGGGAACCGACGGCGAGGAGACGTACGAGCCGCGATTCACGTACCACGGCTTCCGGTACGTGGAGCTTACGGGCACGGAGTACAAGCCCTGGCGATACATGCCCGCGTACAAGCCCCGGGCCGGGGACCTGCTGGGACGCGTGCTGCATTCCGCCTCGCCCGAGGCCGGCCGGTTCGAGTGCTCCAGCGACCTGATCAACCGGATCATGCACATGGTCGTCTGGACACAACGAGGCAATCTGCACAGCGTTCCCACCGACTGCCCGCAGCGCGACGAGCGGGCGGGATGGATGGGGGATATTCAATCCTTCGCCCAGACGGCCATGTTCAACATGGACATGGCGGGCTTCTTCAGCAAGTGGATTCGGGACGTCCGCGATTCGCAGATGCCCGACGGCCGATACCCGAACTTCGCTCCGATGGACTTCGATCGATGGAAGGGCGGAACCGCGGCATGGGCCGACGCGGGCACGATCGTGCCGTGGCGGATGTACCGGAACTACGGCGACACCCGCATGATCGCCGAGCACTACGACTCGGCCCGCCGCTGGGTGGACTACGTCCACGCCAGGAATCCCAACCTGCTCTGGGAGAGGTCCCAAGGAGACAAGTTCAACGATTGGCTCAACGGCGACACGCTGGTCAAGGAAGGCTGGCCCACAACGGGCGGTCAAGTGCCGCCGCGCGTACTCGCCACCGCCTTCTTCGCCCACTCCGCGGAGATCGTCTCCAAGATGGCCGCGGTGATCGGGCGCACGGACGATGCGAAGAAGTACGGCCGGCTGTTCGAGGGGATCAAGGCCGCCTTCAACGAGAGATACGTCCAGCCCGATGGCCGCATCGAAGGCAGCACCCAGGCGGGCTACGCCCTGGCCCTTCGCTTCAACCTGCTGCCCGAGGAGCTGCGCCCCAAGGCGGCGAAACACATGGTCCAAGAGTTCAAACGGTACGGCGGCCATATGTCCACCGGCATTCAGACGTCACACAGGCTGATGCTGGAGCTGACGCGCAGCGGCCACAACGACCAGGCGTACCGGCTGCTGAACCTGCGGACGTTCCCGTCCTGGGGGTTCATGATCGACCAGGGGGCCACGACGATCTGGGAGCGGTGGGACGGCTACGTCAAGGGCCGCGGCTTCCGGAAGCCCCTCATGAACTCGTTCAACCATTGGGCGCTCGGCGCGGTCGGCGAGTGGGTGTGGCGGAACATCGTCGGCCTGAATCCGAACGAGAGCAAGCCCGGGTGGAAGCACTTCACCGTCGCGCCTCGCCCCGGAGGCGGCCTCGCCTGGGCCCGCGGCAGCTACGATTCCATTCGCGGGACAATCATCAGCGACTGGCGCATCGAAGGCGGCCGCTTCCGGTTGGACGTGACCGTCCCCGCCAACACGACCGCAACGGTGTCTCTGCCGACGAAGGATGCCGGAAGCGTCACGATCGACGGCAAGCCGGCCGCCGCTTCGGAGCTGGTGCGGCCCCTCGGCGTGACCGGCGGGCGGGCGGCCTTCGCAGTAGAATCGGGACGATACCGATTCGTATCGTTAATGAGGCGGTTGCGGTAGAGCGATTGGGAGCAAGTGCAGTGTCAGAACGACACATTGGCAGACGCCGATTCATGGTGAGAACAGCCTGCGCACTCGTCAAGGCCACTGCGTTCTCTGCGATCATGCAGAGACAGGCCGTGCGTGCAGAAGAGGCGGACGAGGCTGATCCTGCGCGGCCCAACGTCATTTTGATCATGGTGGATGACCTCGGCTACCACGATCTCGGCTGCTACGGCCATCCCTCGATCAGAACGCCCGTTCTCGACAAGCTCGCCGGCGACGGGATCCGGCTGACCAGCTTCTACTCCGGCGCCACCGTGTGCACTCCCTCCCGCATGGCCCTCCTTACCGGCGCCTATCCGGTTCGCCTCGGTTGGACCAAAGGCGTGATCGGCTACATGATCCCCACCAGTACGGGGCTGAGCCCGAAGGCGCTGACCATGGCGGAGATGTTCAAGGGCAAGGGCTATCGGACCGGGATCGTCGGCAAGTGGCACCTCGGGGACCGCTCGCCGTTCCTGCCCCACCGGCGGGGGTTCGACGAGGCCTACTACATCAACAAGTCCAACAACCAGACGAAGGAGCTCTGGCGGGGGGACGACCTGATCGAGAAGCCCTTCCAGAACCGCCTGCTTACGGAGAAGTTCACTCGCGAGGCCATCCGGTTCATCAAGGCCAGCAAGGGCAAGCCGTTCTTCCTCTACCTTCCGTACACCGCGCCACACTTCCCGGTGCAGGCGCACCCGGATTGGAGGGGCAAGTCGGCCTTCGGGAAGTACGGCGACGTCGTGGAAGAGCTGGACTCGCGCATCGGCGAGATCCTGGCAGTGCTCGAGGCCGAGAAGCTTGATCGGAACACGATCGTGGCCTTCCTTTCGGACAACGGCCCCGAGAAGCGCCAGCAGGCCCAGGCGAAGCCCTTCCGCGGTCTGAAGTGGACGGCCCTGGAGGGCGGCACGCGCGTACCGTGCATCATCCGCTGGCCGGGCGTCATCCCCGGCGGACAGGAGAGCGACGCGCTGATCGCGGCGATCGACGTCCTGCCCACCCTCAGTCATGCGTGCGGGATTGACCTTCAGGCGGTGTCCAAGGGCAGCCCGGTCATTGACGGCGTGAACGTCTGGCCCACGCTGCTCGGAAGGAAGGGCCAGCCGCATCCCCGGAAGGACCTGCTCTACTGGCACGGGGCCGAGGGCTTCCAGGCGATTCGCGTCGGGGACTGGAAGCTGTTTCTCGATCGCCGCGGCGCGGGGCTGAAAGGGGCGGGCAGAGGGCCCGTTCTCTTCAACCTCGCCGAAGACGTGGAAGAAACGACGGACCTGAGCGCCAAGTTCCCCGACCGGGTCCGGGCGATGCAGGATCTCGCGAAGAAACGCCTGGCCGATATCAATCGGAGTATCATCCCACTCGGCGAATAGAGGCCGTCAACATTCCCCGGCTGGAGGAGGTCAAATCATGGAACGCAATCCGCGTCAGCTTCTCCGCGTCAGCACGGCAGTCGTCATCCTGGCGGCGGCCCTGTGTTGCCCCGCCCGGAGTGCAGAGCGGAAGTTCATGGCAGTAGGCAATTCAGACCCCGACCATCAGGCCCGTCCGTTCAAACAGGGGGAGGTCGTGGTCACATTCGACACCATGCCCACGAGGGTCAGCTTCGACCTTCCCGGCCACATCAAGTTGATCACCGAGAACGGCATCCCTTACACCAATGGCGCCACAGAAACGTATATCCCATCCGAGGGCTTTCACGAGGGGGCCTCCTACGAGCCCTGGAACGATAGAAACAACAAGTACTCGCGTATGTGGATTGAGAGCCAGAACGATGCACGTATCGTCGTGCGACACCGTTGCGCCCTGATCAAGGGGGATAAGATCTGCCATCAGGACAAACCAAAGGTCGCGCCCTACGGTCCGGGAAACTGGACTGACGAATGGTACATCTTCCATCCGGACGGGACGCACATCCGTCGGATAAAGATCTGGAATGCGGTTGCCGGAGAGTCAGGCCGCCATGGTGCCAAGTACCCGTATGAACTCGAAGGCATGTACCTTTGGTGGGGCGCTCCGTGCAGGGGCAGGACGGCAAGCGACCACCTCGAAGATGGGATGATCACCCTCATCCGAATGAACGGCGCGCATAGGACGATCGACCTGAATCCCTATCCGCTGGGGATCAACGAGTATCACAAGATGTCGGCCGCGTATGGCGAGTTCAATAACGCCAACATCCATGTGATCAACACCAGGTCGGAGTACCGGCCCTGGCGCATGGGACGCTGGTCCCGCACCCTCTCGGTCACGCCGTATGTGCCCGTGCACAAGCAGGTCCAACTCGTGCCGTGCTTCCCGCCGGCCACGACCAGGCAGAGCGGATACTCGGTGGCCGGGCTGGGGCAGATGAACTGGGGGGAGTTCTGGAAACGGACGGACACGTCCATGAGTGAGGTCTGGCTCAACGGCTTCACGACCAACCGAGAACCTGCAAAGGAACTCGCGGCCCTGGCGAGGTCCTGGCAGTACGCGCCCAAGATGAAGGTGGCCAGGGGTGCCGGTGCTGTCGCGCACGGCCACAGTGTCGGAGATCGCGCGTATCTCCTCGACGCAACCAAAGCCGAGCGGCTCGAAGAGGTCCGTTTCGAGATCGCCGCCACCGAGAAGCAGCCCGTCATCAACCCCGCTTTTCTGGTCAACGGCTGGGGTGGCGGCAGGGCGGTTCTCGAGGTCGACGGCAAGGTGGTTCCTGGCGGCAAAGACTTCAGGATGGGCCATTACAGGACGCTGGAGCTCGAGGACGGCCGGGAGTGGAAGGACGTGCTGGTCGTGTGGGCGAACGTGAGCTCTGCCAAGCCAATCCGCTTTGGCATTCGGAGGCCGGGTGTCGGCCGCAGTCACCCGGCTGCTCCCAAGCCGGAACCCGTCAAGCCGCGACCCGCAGCGCCCACAACTCCCGAAAGAGCCGCGGCGGGGAAGCTGAGTCTGGCGAGGGCGTATCTTGCGGTGAAGAAGACGGAGAAGGCCCGGGAAGTGCTTCAGTCCATCGTCGCCAAATACCCGGGAACGCCGGCCGCCGCGGAAGCGAAGGAACTGTTGGAAGGGACGAAGTGATGTCGTCTATCGTGACCAAGCCATGGGGGATGACCGTGGCGGCCACGTTGCTGGTTGCCGTCTGCGGAGCGGTCGTCCATGCCGATGAGGTGTACCAAGCCAATCCCAAGCCTCCGACCGACGGACTCATCGGGTCCAACTACACCCCGGCCTATGCTGTGAATCAGGTGCAATTCTGGCACGACTTCCGGCCGAAGGTCGTGGAAAGGGAACTGGCGGCGGCGCGCAAGTACTTCGGTATCTCGACGCTGCGGGTGTACCTGCACGACATCAACTTCTTCGAAGAGAAGAAGGTCCTGATGGCCAACCTCGAGACGTTCCTCGGCCTTTGCGCGAAGCACGGCATCCGGCCGGGCTTCGTGTTCTTTGACGGGTGTCACCGCCACGAGGGCATCTTCCTGGACAGGCCGACAGAGCCCGTATCCGGCTTCCACAACGGCCGCTGGGCCCAGTGCCCCCAGGCGCGCGACATCGACAAGGACAACCTGGAGAAGTTCAAGCCCTACGTCCAGGAGATCATCCGCGCGCACCGGACGGACAAGCGCGTGCTGTTCTGGGAGATCCACAACGAACCGCCGCCGGGAGACAAGTACCGCGACCGGCTGAAACGGGCCGGCTACATGTGGGCGAAGCAGGTCAAGCCCACCCAGCCCGTCCTCAACTGCGAGAAGGGCAAGAGAGGCTGGGGCGATTGCGAGGTCACGGATATCGTCGATGCCCACGTCTACAGCCATGCTCATGGCCCGCTGCGCGATCTCTCCGACATGAACCCCGAGAAGGGCACGGTCTTCACCGAGGCGGGCGCACGCTGGAAGGCGTCCCGACGCAACTTCGGCGGCCCCATCGACATGGTCTACTGGCTGGGTCAACGGCGACGGCAGGGAAAGTCGACACCCGGCATGTATCTATGCTGGGAGCTGATGGTCGGCAATTCCAACTGCCGCTGGCACTGGATCGACAAGCCCGGCGCGGCCGAGCCGGAGATCCCCTGGTGCGGCCTGCTGTGGCCGGACTGCACCCCGGTCTCGCTCGCGGAATCCGAAGCCGTCCGCCGCTATGTAACGGGCAAGTCCGAGGCCCTCTTCTTCGAGGACTTCGAGCACCACAGCGCCGAGGCGTGGAAGCCGTACGGCAAGAAGGACCTGCCGGTGAGAAACGCCGCCACCCTCGAGCCCGGCATGAAAGCGATCGCCGGCGATGAGAGCTGGACCGACTACGTCCTCGAAGGCCGGGTCGTCATCAAGCCCGGCGCGAAGGGCGCCGAGCCGGGCGACGCGGGACTGCTCTTGCGGGTCAGCAACCCCGGCGAAGGGCTCGATGAGATGCGAGGCTATGCCGTCACGTTCGGACAGAAGGACCTCGTTCTCAGTAAGATCGACAACGGCGACCGCAAGGCGCTGGCCACCTCCGACCTGACCAGGCTCGAGACCGATACGCGGATCAACGAATGGAGCATGATCCGCGTTGCGGCTACAGGAGCGAGAATCCGCGTGTGGTTCAACCGCATGCATCCGTCGAGCGACCCCCAGCGCGGGTTGCGAATCGACTTCACCGACAAAGACAACCCGTTCCTCGCCGGCGCGATCGGCGCCCGTACGCACAAGGTCACCGCCATGGTCGACAACGTCGTGGTCCTGCCGGTCGACGCTCCGCCGCAAGCTCGTTCGGAGAAGGCAGATGAGAGGTAGGATGCGACCCTTTGGCAGACTGTCTGCGGTTGTCGGCGCGGCCACCATCGCTTGGGGCGCCGGGTGCGGGGCGCCGCCGCAGACGGCCACCGCCGGCGACACTCCGGCCCGCGTCGATTGGACACAAAGCTACGGTGCGGGATACACCGATGTCTATGATGCCGCAAAGCCGACCAGGATTCGCTGGGACGAGAAGGTGGAGTTTCCCGCGCGCGGCACGTTCACTACCAGACCACTGGGCATCGTTGAGGCCAACGGCTCGCTGCTGTTCTCGGTCGGCGGGGTAGTCTATCGCCGGCCGGAAGGGCGAAAGGAGGGCTCGCAGCGCGGAAGTGTTACCCTCTGCTGAACCAGGCCTACGTCTCGTGATGCGCCTTGAGAATCGCCCCCTCGCGGAACACTCCGATGGGGGGGCATGTCTGCCGCGGATGAGACCGGAGTCCACCCGCTCTGAGCAATCCGACATGCGTTTTCCGACACCCGCCGAAGCGCCTCAGATACCTGTCGGCTGGGACGGCCCAGGCGCAGCCGGCCAGGTTGAAGCCGGGAATGCGTCGAGAATGAAACCATTCTCCGGACAACTCAGAGCCAGCTTCTCGCGGTGACCGCTCGCTTCCGTGGTGTCACGGGGCGGTGGCGCGGCCCTTTGCGGCCGCGGGGGTGCGGGGGGATCGGGGGACGGGCCGGACGGCTCGGCGATGTCGGGGCGGCGAGGCGCCGCGAAGCGAAATCTCATCGCCCGCTTTCGACCAAGGCCTGCAGGTAATCGACTGCAGGCCTTTCACTTGCGCCCTATCCGCCAACACGCCAAAGCCTTGCGCCCCTTGCGGTCGCCGACGCTCCCACCCGCCCGGTTACTGCCAGACGTTGCCATACGGTGCCAGACAATGCCGCGAGGCGCTGCAATGGCGCTGCATCTCGCCGCTCCTGCTGCAACCGTGCTGCGTCATGCCTTGCCCTTTGCCGGGCTGCGTTGCCCCTTTGAGTCGCATGGGCAGACGGCGGATAGTCAAGACAAGTCGGGGGAACGCGCGGAGGCGATGGCGAAGAGCCTCTGGGGTTCCTGCTTCGGTTTCTGCGTGTGTCGAAGCCTCATGGACCGTCGCCCAAAGCTCAGATCTGGTTTGCCCAACCCACCGCATCGGATACAACCACTGCAAATGCCCCGCGATGCTCGCGGGGAGAGAAGCTATCCAGGAAACGTCGGGGGAATACCGAGGAAGCCCAATGAAGCGACGCGATTTCCTGAAGGCCGCGGGTTGCTCCGCAATTGCTCTGGGACTGCCCAGTACGCTGAAGGCCAGAAAACGAACTACCAAGCCGAACATCATCTATATGATGCTCGATGAATGGGGCTACTACGAGATGTCGAGCCTGGGCCATCCGAAACTGAAGACTCCAGTCTTCGACGAGTTCCGGAAGGAGGGCATGCGTTTCACGCAGGCCCATGCAGGCGGCCCGACATGTGCCCCGACACGTGCCGTACTCATGACCGGCCGGCATCTGGGACATGTCTCGGTGCGGGGGAACGGCGGAGCTAGGCCGATACGCAAAGACGAAATCACCATCGCCGAAATCCTCAAAGACCAGGGCTATGCAACGGCCGGCTTCCGGAAATGCGGCATCGGCGGCCGCGGGACGACCGGGATTCTCGAGATTCACGGCCTCGATCTCTTCTTCGGGTACTACGACCAGGTTCATGCCCACACTTTCTATCCCACATATCTCATCCGGAACAGCGAAGAGGTGCCTCTCAAGGGGAACACGGGCGATTGGAGAAAAGGCCAAACGCACGCTCAGTATGTGATCTTCGACGAAACGATGAAATGGCTCGATAAGAACCATGACAAACCGTTCTTCCTCTATCTTCCTTACACTCCACCGCATGGACCGAGGGCACTTCCGGATGACGATCCCTATTGGCAAGAATTCAAAGATAGGCCATGGAGAGATAGCAGCAAGGCGGAACGGCCTAAGTATCCGGAGATCGTTGCGAAGATCGGTGCTATCGGGAAGCGAGAGCACACGCCGCTTCGCAGAGGTGGCAGACTGCCCAATGCTACGGTTGACGCGAAACGAGACCGTACCGTGGCACTGGGTAGAGATCGGAATAGGGCTACGCCTAAGAAGAAGGCTCCGAAGAAAGGAAAGCGAGCTCCAGGGAAATGAGTTCTGTTGACCGGCTTGGTTGGGACGGTTGCCCTTTGCGAGAACGGTAACCGTTCCGAGCAAGCGAGACTCGGCCACCCGTTGTTCCAGCCGGGAGTGCCAGGTAATGCCGCCACGCGCTGCAATGGCGCTACCTGTCCTGAGCCGGCCGAAGGGCATCCGGCCGCTCGTGCTGCAACCGTACTGCGTCATGTCTTGCCTCTGACGCTCTGTACCAGCCCTTTGATTGGCTTGCCCAACGCGGTGCATCGGATACAATCACTGCAAACGCCCTGCGATCCCGATGTGCGTCGGGACGGGGAGAGAAGCTATCCAGGACGCCGAAGGCGCCGCGAAGCGACACCGGAGGGGCCCTGCAAGGAAATGTCGGTGGACGGGTCCGGACAAAGGAGCAATGTCATGAATCCAAAGCAGCCGCTGATACCGGACCGGGCCCTTCCTGACGAGTTGCGCGATTTCGCGATGGCCGAGTGAGCGGAGTTGTTCGGCGTGGCCTCGGCCGAAGCGTACGAACAGCGATTCGGCTACAAGCCCGCTCCGTCGAGTTTCGTTACGGCGGCACGCTCAGTGATCGTCGTGGGGATGCCCTTCGAGCCGGGAACGATTGCCACAGTCCTCCGGCCGGAGCTGGCCGCCCTGCGGAAGAAGGCCTCCGACGAAGTCACCGAAGACAACACGGTCCAGCCGGCCGGCGCCGAACGCTACTTCCTTGGCGAGGAGAACGCCATCCTCGTCCGGGAACTCTCGCGGATTGGCTATCGACTGGCCAAGCGGCTGCGACGTCGCGGGTGGACGGCCCTGCACCTGCCCCCGTGCAAGCAGGACGGCCGATTCCGCACCGCACCGTTCTATCACGCCCCCGCGATGTACCTGGCCGGGCTCGGGACGATGGACCTCAACTGCTGCATTCTCACGCCGCAATTCGGGCCGAGAGTGTTCGTCACGTCGATCATCACCGATGCTCCCCTCGTGCCGGGCGAGCCGATGGAGTCCGAGTCGTGCACGTGTTGCGGCCTGTGTGTCAAGGGCTGCCCGATCGGCGCACTGGACGGCGAGGGCTGGAAGAACCCGTATGCGTGTGCGTCCTACGGTTGCTGCGGCGCATGCATCGCCATCTGCCCGATCGGTGAGATCTGACGCGGTGAAGCCGGAGCGGCGGTTCGGCGCGGAATCTGAGTTCGAAAGCCGCTGGCCGCCGCCCGGTTGGCTAGAACGTCAGACAAGAGGAACTACAGAAAGGATGAACGATGGGAATCACGCGCCAACCGACAGGCACAGTCGGGTATATCCTACGGGCTGCGACATTCGTAATCCTCAGCGTCACCTTCGTAGCACGCGTATCCGGCGAATCAGTTGCGAAGAGTCCGAAGCCATCGAACGGCCTCATTGCGTTCGCAGACGCACCCGGCCGAAGGCCAGGTCCGCAGGCAATGCAATATGCTCAGCTCTACACGATCACGCCAGATGGCAAGAACAGAAAGCAGCTCACAACCGGGAAACGGGGGAACTTCTTTCCTGCATGGTCACCAAGCGGAGAGAAGTTGGCATTTGTTTCTACACGAAACCGGAAGCGTGAAATCTGGACTATAGATTCCAGCGGAAAGAACGAACGGTTGATCACATCAGGTTTTCTGCCTGCCTGGTCACCCGATGGGAGGAAACTCGCAATCACGAGATCAGATGCGAAGGGACGACGCCAGATATGGATTATCGGTGTTGATGGGAAAGGCGAGCGGCAGCTCACGTCAGAAGGCTCTAACCATTGCCCAGCCTGGTCGCCGAAGGGCGACAAGGTCGCCTACTGGTCGGGAAATGTCCGCGGATTCGGCCAGGTCTGGGTCATGAGGAGTGACGGCACGCATCCGAAACAACTCACCCATTCCGAGAGAACCAAGTACACCCCGGATGGTAGCAGCGCAAACGCCCCTGCCTGGCTCTTCAACAAGCGAATTGCCTATTGGTCTGGTATCGAGCATCGTTACGGCCAGGTCTGGACCATGAATGCCGATGGGACCGATCGCAAGCAACTGACCATCGCGGCGGCACCAGCATCAAGTGACAATCCGACATGGTCACCAGATGGCAAGAGAATCTTATTCGACACAAACCGCCGAAGGCGTCCGGACATCTGGGTCATGAATGCCGATGGCTCAGATCAGCGCGTGCTCGTACCTGGTGTCAGAGTGATCCCCATGCGCACTTCGTGGCAGCCTGTGTTTTCTGTTGAGTCGTCTAACAAGACGAATGCAGGCGACGGCAAATGGCCGCGCCTGATCCGCAACGTTAGACAGAGATCGCAATCGTTAGCCTTCCGTACCCGTCGGGAGTAGCTCGATTGTCCCAGCTTCCCCCTTCAACGGAATGGCCGGCACATTGCGCAAGTCCGCGGCCGGGTGCAGTAGTCTCTCGTCGGTGTAGACTGCGGCTGTGAGGCGAGGGTCAGTATGCCGCATCAGCGCCTGGGCGGCTCGGGGGCTGACCTTGTGGGCGGCGAGCATCGTGTTGAGCGACACCCGCAGGCTGTGGAAGTCCACGTAGCGACCAGCTTTGTCCAGGTAAGGGATCTCGGCCAGGGCGAGGTCGGCCCGGAGAACCTTCATGAGCGGCACGGTGTTGACGACGTGGTCGCCTGGGCCGGCGTTGCTCGGCTGCCAGTCTCGCAGCGCGTCGGGAAGTGGCGGGGGAATCGGCAGCGAGTCCGCCCGTTTGCTCTTGGTGGTCTGAGCCCACAGCACGATGTGTCCGGGGATCGTGTCGAGCCGAACGTCGCCCCACGTGAGTTGGCGGATCTCGCTGCGACGCAGGCCCGTTCAGACGGCCAGCAAATACACCAGTCAGCGCTCGCGTCCTCTTTGGATGGCCTTTGCCTCTGTATGCGGCTTGACCTTGGCCACCTGCTTGGCGGCCAGGGCGGCAAGTTCCGGGAAGCGTTTCGAATTCCCATGTTTGAGCGTGCCGTTGTTCAGGTTGAACTCCATGCCTCTGCCCCGAGGCAGGAGGATGTAGAAGCGGGCAGCCTGTCTCAGGAAGAAGAGCCTGGCCCCGATGTGCCACCCCCACACGGGCAGGCCGCCTTCTTGTTGCGTTACGGGAACGAGAGAGGCCAGCGGATAGGACTTCACGAGCTTGCCGCCCGAGCTGTAGATGACGACGGAATGCTCCGGGCGGCCGCCGGTCTGGCCGTTGATGAGGACCAGATCGCCCCGCATGGAGACGACGGCCTGGTACGGTCCGGCATTGGGAAGCGAAACCAATTCGGCCTCCCACAGGAGCTTCGGGGGCACTCGCCACGTCGTGCCGGGATGGTCCACGTGGTAGAAGAAGCACAGGGCTTCTCGCCCGGGTTCTGGCGCGATTTCGGCGGGAAGATCTCGGCGACATGGGAGAAGCCCCGGCCGGCGAAGTTGACGGACTCCGGCGCGGCGAGATCGGCGTACCCGGTGAGGGCAGACCCGAGGACTACGGCTGCCGCCGACACATGGCCGATCCGCATGACGATCTCCTTGGCGTCGAAGATGCTCCATGGCCTCCTCGAGTTCATGTTGATGCCCCTCGGATGCCCTGGCGCGCGGTCCGCGCTGATCCATCCCTCACGTCGGGTACGGGCTCAGGACAAGGCTCAGTGGGCCACGGACACCAACGCGGCCTGAGGGGAACACCAACTGCACGTCCTTGACCGTGATCCTGGTGTCGCCGTGATAGGGAAACGTCTTCTCCGCGGGGATGTCGATGCAGGTAAGCGTTCCGGACACAGCCGACTCCTTCCTGGTGCCGGCGGGCATCGGAAGCGGCGGCGGGCCGCTGGGCACGACGTATCGCGAGACGTCCTTCCCCCAGACCAGCGTCGCCTTGCCCTTGCCCGGACCGATGGCGACTCTCGTACTGCCTTTGGTCCGCTTCTTGCCCAGCGGGATCTCCAGCCTCACCACGCCCTTGTCGGTCACGATGTAAATGACCACGGCGAGGGCTTCGCAGTACGCGAAAGACTTCGCGGATGCCGGCTGGAGGACGGTCATCCCTATCAGGCGCGAGTCGAGGCCCTCCCCGCTCCTGGCCTCCTTTTGCCACCTGCTGCGCTTCCCGTCGAGCCTTGCCAGGAGCCTGTCCATCGCCTTGGCCGCCTCGCCGTCCAGCACCTTCCGCAGGGCATCGAGTCCCTTGAGCGCGGGCAAGCCCCAGCCGACGTCTCCGTACAAGACCGAGTTGCCGTCGCTGACGGCCATGGCATAGCCTTGGCCCGTGGGGGCCTGGGCCGCCTCGCCTGGTCGCACCGGCCGCGCTCGTCCGGAGTTCAGCCAGCCGGCCTGGAGCAGGTGGTCCACGATTCGCCCGGCCTGCTCCGGAGTCACCTGCGCCGCCAACGAGAGCCCCGTACCGCTCTTCCAGGGACGTGCCTTCTCCGCGCGTTGCGGCCCGAGGAGTTGCAGGTTGTAGAACGGCTTGTCGGCCGGGCCATGGTGGGTCAGCCGAAACATGAAGCGGGCGGAGGCGCTGCGCAGGGCCTTGGCTCGCCGAAGGGCCGCCATGCTGGGCAGATCAAACGGCTCCAGCTTGAGCGCCGTCATCAGCTTGGGATCGCGTCCGCCCGGGCCGCCCGCCAGCGTCCAGCGCCCGCTCGCGCCATGGACGTGGAACGGATCGTTGCACCTCGAGATGAACCGAAGCACCTTCTCCCGGCCGGCTTCGTCGAACGGGAACGGGAAGAGCACGAAGGCGTTGTCGCGGCCGCGAAGCACACGGCCGATCCCCGCCCCCTCGTTGGTGACGTGCCAGTCATCGCCGCCCGCCTGTCGGAGGAGTCCTGCCGCGGCGACGAGGCGCGCGTGCGCGTCCTTTGGCGGCGGCCCGCTTGTCTGGCTCATGGCGGCGGTCCGCTCGTGCGTAATCATCCACAGCGCCCGGTTCGGCTGGCCCTTGACGGGCTTGTAGAACTCTTTGATCTCCTCGACCAGATGCCCGGGAACGTCCGGGTGCAGGTAGCGGGTGGTCACCACGTGGCCGCCGACTATCGCCAGGCGCCGCCGCGTCTCGATGCACAGGACCTCCCGCTGGCCGATCCGCTTCCGCGCCCGCAGCGACGTGATCGCCCACCAGTTCTCGCCGCTCTCCCGGCGGAGCAGGACCGTCGAATGGCTGGCCGGGACCCACTGCTTCGTGACGACCGCGCCGCCGAAGCCGGCCCCGATCCTGCCAATTCTCGACTCGTACAGAAGGCACCGCACGTTCGCCCCGTCCACCGCCAGCTCAACGGCAGCGCCTTGCCCGGTGAGATGGGGCCGTGGTATGCCCGTCTGGTCCCGGATCCGGAAGTCCTGCCGCATCGGCTTGCCATTGACCTGCTGCGTCCGGATGAGGCGGCGGTCCTTCTCCAGGACCTTGTAGGTGATGTCCGGCTGAACGTACGTCTGGACGTTCTGCCCGCGCCTCTTGTCGTCCAGGAACTGCCGGACGACCTCGGTTCCGGTCGACCAGCCGGCCCAGGGGTTCCGCTGCAGCCGCCCCAGAAGAAGGAGCGTCTCCTTGTCTAAGGGCGCGCCTGTTCTGGGCCGCGCGGCGGCGGCCGCAGCGCCCTCCTCCGCCGTGGCCGCTGCCTTCCGAACGGGCGGGCGGCTCGCGGGCGGAACGGGTTCCAGGGCCATGGTGATGCGGATGCCGTCGGCGTACTTCCCACCGGCCTGCCTGTTGGTCTCGACGAGGACGAGGTGCTCCCTGCCGCCCCGCTTCGTCACCGTGACGTGGGGCTGTGTGCTGGGACGGTAGTGGATGCGGGGCAGGATGACTCTCCGGTCACCGAGCGCCTTGGCGATCAGCAGCTCGGCCTTGCCGCCGGGGCCCATCCGCAAGACACGCACGTACAACAGTCTTCGGCCGATGGCGGCGCTGAACTCGTCGGTTCCTGCGGCGACCTTCTCCTTGTCGCCCGAGAGGGCAGCGGCAAGGATCCGGGCCTTGTACTGAGCGTACAGCCGGAGGTAGTGACCGAACGGATCCCCCGCGCCCTGTTCCTCCGTCACGACGATCTGCGCGGGGTTCGACCGAAGCGGGAAATCCTCCGCAAGCCGATGCCAGACCGTCAGCGTGTACCGCCCCGGGCGCAGCGCGCGATACCACTCGTCCAGGCGGTAGACGCCGTAGAGGGCGGCCAGGCCGGGACGGATCGTCTGCCGGCTGAGGTTCGCCCCGCGATTCATACGCAGCAGCTCGCCGCGCCGCCGCCGGACGTACCGCTCATCCTGCGGCACCAGGGCTCCCGATTCGTCGCGGAGCTCCAGCCGCACGGTCTCGTATTGGATCGCGGTCTGGACGGTCGCGTTGGCCTTGCCGTCGTTGCGGATCGTCACGTAGAACGTCTGGTCCCTGAGGGGAGCGGCCTGTCGCTGGGGGGCGAGCCCGCACGACAGATCGCCCACGGGCTTCCCCCAGCCATGCACGAGCTTGAAGTCCGCCGGCACCTCGCCCCGGATCCCCGCGAGGCGCTGTTGGTCATCGAAGTAGAGATGGGAGACCGATGCACGGCCGCGGTAGCGTATGAGGTAGGTCAGCCGGCCGGCCGGGTCGAGCGTGGAGATGGACCTGCGCGTGCCGTCGGGATGGTAGTCGGTGATCCGCACGCGCAGGAGCTTCATGGCCGGATCGTGCTCTTCCTCCCGGATGCGTCGCCCGCGCTCATCGTACCGGTAGGTCCGGATCGACTGCGGAACGAGATCGGACTCTTTGCGTGGCCCGTCGCGCGAGCCGTCGCGCGAGCGGTAGTAGATCACCTTGGCGTGTCGGCCGGCGGCGTCGGTGAACACCCGGCGGGCCACGATGCCGATGGAGCTTGGCCTCGTGTAGTACTCGAGCTTGCCCGCCTGGCCCTTTGCCGGGTCCTTCGCCGTGTCGGTGGCCGACATCGCCGCGGGCTTCGTGGCCGCCGAGCCCGGCCGCGTGGCGGACGGAGTGGCTGCCTCCGGCGGCCAGTGCTTGCCTTGCGGCCGGGCGGCCAGCCGGATCTCCACCCATGGCGTTGCGACTCGCCCGGTCCACGGGCGCGCCCGAAGGTCACGGCGTGTCGGGAAGGGGTCCTTCCGGTCGACCTCCAGCACCGCGCGCATCTTGTACGCCGTGTTCGCGGGGTCAAACTCCTCGTAGCCCTTCCCGGTCTTGCGGCCATAAGCGAACACGTAGCCCCCGTTCTTGCCGTTCAGTTCATGCCGGTACGTCTGGCCCGGTTGGAGACAGCCCAGCTTCGTGGATAGGTCGTGCACGGTCGGCAGCGAATGCTGTTTTGGGTACCCTTCAAACTTCAACGACACCACCGGCGCGGCGTTCAGGTAGACTGGGATCTTCAGAGGGTTGTCGCTGGTGTTGCGGACCTCCAGGTACACCTGCTCGTCGAGGCCGCCCGTCCGGTCCACGAGCAGCCTGCACTGGAGTCCGTTTCCTGCTTTCGACCAAGGCGTTCTCTCCAGCTTGCCTTCGGGTTCACTGGCCGGTATGGGCTGGATCGACATCGTCAGTCGGTAGGCCACCGCTGCCGCGACGTTCCACTTCGCGCCGCCCATGTGGCCCGACCTCACCCACCCGGAAGCATCTTCGGGAAGGACGCCGGAGAGCCAACCGATCCGGAACTCGCCCAGCGACCTCCCGTCCCGGTCGAGCAACGCGACCTCGCCGCGGTAGACGGCTTTCGGGAAGGCCTGGTACCTGTACTTCAGGTTGACGTTCGGCCAGGTCCGGCGTCGCTCCAGATGAAGCGTCGCCGCCTCAAAGACCTTCGTTCGCCGGCCGGTCCCCTCGCGCGTGTGCCACAGCCCCGCCTTCAGCGCGATGGGTTTGCCCCAGACAGTCTTGCCGGTCTCGGCCACAACCGCCGCCGGCTGCGTGGCTGGCCGCGTCGTGACCATCGGCAAGTCCTTGCGTGGCCGGACGCGGGGGGCCGCGTCAAGGACCCACTGGTCCTGGCTCTTCCCCTGGGCGATGCCGGACGCCTGCACTCCCCACGCGCCGTCCAGCGCATACGTGATCGCGAAGCGGGCGCCGTCGAGGGTCGCCACTTCCTGCGGCCCCTTGCCCGGCCGCAGACGCGCCGGCGGGAGGAGGACCTTCATCTGCCGCGCGCTCATGCCCGGGTGAACCCGCGCCGCCAGTGCGTGCCACATCGCCTTGCCGCCGTCGGGATGCGCCGCGTGGACCTTGCCCGCTCCCTTGGCCAGGGCCGCCCGCGAGAGCCCCAGGACCGCCAGGACGTCCTCCCGCACGCCGCCCGGCCCGCTCGCCACGGTGCAATGCCCGTTGGAGCCGTAGACACAGAACGGCTCTGCGTAGAGGGCCTGGAACCGGTGGAACCTCTGCTGCCCGGCCTTGTCGAACGGGAAGGGGAAGACCATGACACTGTTGTCCAGCCCGGCCAGAACCGGCCCGATGCCCTCCTCTTCCTGGCGGATCTTCCAGTCTCCGCCAACGGCCTTGCGCAGGGCGTCGCCCAGAGCGGTCAGTTCAGCCTCGGCGGCTACCGGCGCGCCCCCGCGGGCTGCGGCCCGGCGGTCCAACCGGTCTATCATCGCAAGGTGCCTGGCCAGCACCTCCTTCAGTTTCGGTGACAGGTCTGGTGCGGAGCCCGGGCCGAGGTGGAGTATCGTCCGCCCCACGATGCCCAGCGCCGGCCACTTGTAGGGCAGAGGCTGCCCCGGGAAGTTGTCGGCAGGCTTACGGGGCTTAGGCAATCTCATGACCTCGATGCCGACCGCGATGGCGTTCGGGCCGGTATTCTGATACCCGCCTTTGGCCAAGGGCCGGCAGTTGTGAACGTACAGGAGGCCCCGCTCGTCGACCTTGGCCTTTCCTGCACCGGCCAGCCGTGGGTACTTGCCGCGCATTCCCACAAGTTCAGCCTTCAGGGATTCGAAAGCATCGGCGACTGTGCGTATCCCGGCCGTGGCCTCATTGTCTGCGGGCGGGCCTGCCGGCGCCTTCCCGACAACGAGTTCGGCGGCTCTGGCGGCTGCGGGGGCCCGGAGCAGGTCCAGGTAGCGCCGGGCCTCGTCGCGGACGAGCTTGTTCGCGTCGCGCGTCATCTCCTCCAGCAGCTTGCGCGACTCGGCCGTATCCCTCTTGCCGAAGGTGTGGAGGATCGTGATCCGCACGCCGTAGTACGGGTCATTCCGCATGGACAGCAGCAGCTTCCTGGCGTTGGGATGCGGGCTCCGCGCCAGACCCT
Source organism: uncultured Planctomycetaceae bacterium (assembly GCA_964642165.1). Taxonomy (GTDB): domain Bacteria; phylum Planctomycetota; class Phycisphaerae; order SM23-33; family SM23-33; genus CAYRVX01. The sequence continues at coordinate 18,661 of CAZXOC010000069.1, forward strand.
GCGCGGCCGCCAGGCGGAGGTTGGTGTTGGTCTGAGCCATCCCCTTCTTCAGCCCCTTCAGCGCCTCGTCGCCCCGGAAGCGGCACAGCCGGCCGATCGCCGCGAACTTGAGCCCGTAGCTGTCGGTATCCATCGCCTTGAGGTACCAGGGAATGACCCGCACGTCGTCGAAGAGCGACAGGGCGCGGGCGGCGGCTTCCGAGGCCCCGGCCCCCGGCCTGTCCATCATCTTCCGGCCAAGCTGCTCGATCCTCGGTCCGACCTTGGCCGGGTCCGGAGGCTGGGTCTTGAGAGGCACGCGAGCGGGAGGAATCTCGATCCGGCCATGCCAGTTCCACCCCGTCTCATCGCGGTCTTCCTTGGGCTTGGGGATCTCCAGCACGGCTTGGAGGTGGTAGCCCTTCTCGTCGGTATCGAAGACCCAACAGTGGGACGGGCCCAGGTCGATCAGGCCGGCCTTATCGGCGCCGATGCCCAGGCCCCGGCAGGAGATGTTAAGGGACACGGTCCCGCCGCGCGGGATCAGCAGGCTCCGGCTGCCGAAGGCCGGGCCGTCATAGGGCCCGTGTGCCCTACGCAGCTCGTGTCCGTCGCCGTCGAGCACTCGAGGCTTGAGCCTGTCGCTGCTCCAGGCAAGCTTCATCGGCTCGCCGCGGTCGGAGACGTTCCGCAGTTCCAGGGACGTCGAGATGATCGGCGTGCCGTTGATGACCTCCGTTCGCTTGAGGGTCACCCGGGCCTCGAGTCCGTTGACGGCCTTCGACCAGGGCGCCTCGGCCGGGGTAGTGCTCGGCCCCTTCGCCGGCTGCGCGGCAGGGGCCTTGCGCTCGATGGCCTCGATGGCGTCCTTCGCCGCCCAGCGGACGGGGTAGATCTTCGGCCGCGCGCCCGCAGGACCGACGTCGCTGGCGCTGTCGCGCTCGAGGGGGTCCGTTCGGGCCAGCCGCTTCAGAAGCGGCAGGTCCTCCGCCGTGCCGATGACCCCCAGCGCCCGGGCCGCCCAGGCACGGCGCAGGCCGGCCTTCCCGTCGGCGAGGATCGCCAGAATGTCCTTCCGGACGGTCGCGTCCCCGCGCGAGGCGAGGGAGATGACCAGGATCGCACGTTCCGCACCGCCGCGCGCGGCGAGGGCCCGCTTCAGGAGCGGCCCCGCTTCGGCCGGCATCTCGCGCAGGATGCCCAGGAGCCTTCCGTACGCCATCTCGGCATACGTCAGGCTGCTGCGGCGGGCGATCTCGTGCTTCTGAGGCATTCCGGCCACGCCGGAGAGCACCGCCAGGACGACCTCGACCCGCACCTTCAGCAGGACAGGGCGGGGATCGGCCGCGATCACGTCCGCCGCCGCCAGGTGAATGGCGAGCCACCCGGACGGGTGCTTGGCCTTCCGCTGGATGATCTGGGCGATGCGCTTCAGCAGCGCCGCGTCCACGGGCTGGCCCTTCAGCGCCAGCAGCGCCGCGTTCAGCACGCCCGGCTCGTCGCTGGCCAGCAGTTGGCGGGCATCGGCCGGCTCGGGGATCGTCCGGAGGTAGGCCCGTGCCGCCCACCCGTGGGAGCTGGGCAGCTTGTCGGCCGTCCGCCCCAGGGCGATGTCCAGCAG
>CAZXOC010000069.1:20360-28551 GCA_964642165.1 uncultured Planctomycetaceae bacterium
CCGGATTGCCATCAGGCCCGACAGGAGTTGGGCGTTCTGTCTCGTCGGGGGCAGGCCCCCCGGCGGGGGCCAGGGCTGCTCGATGTCGACGAAGCGCTCCCCCACCGCGATTCGGAGGGAGATCATCCCGCCGGCGGCGAACCGCCACTTGGGCAGGAGGTTCAGCTCCCACGGGCGCTGCCTGCCCAGCCTCGTGGCCAGGGTGTCCAGCTCCTCGCGGGACAGCACGGATTCGTAGCGGACGAGCGCCTTTGGGCGGGGTTCCCAGAGGCGAGCGATCGCCTTGCCCTGCGGATCGACGTCGAGGCTCATCGAGCCGGGCTCGCCGGCGGGCGCCGAGACGCGCAGCGACAGCGAGATGCCCTCCCAGCGATTCCGCCAGGCCTCCTTCTTCAGCGTGAAGCGCTCCTTGATCTGGAGCAGCGCCGCCTGGGCCCGAACCGCCCGCTCGGCGTCCTTGTCGCCGCAGGCCGCCTGGAGCGCGCGGACCGCAGGCCTGCCGACCTGCACCAGCGCCTTCTGGGCCGCGGCCCGTTCGGCGTGCTTGTCGCTGCCGAGCTGGGCGACCAGCCCGGCGATGCGGGCCTCGAGAGCCTCTGCCGGCATGGTCGCCGGCCGCGTGGCCGGGGCGCCGCCGGAAACCTGGAATGTGCACGTCATGGCCGGAATCTTGGGCCATCCGCCCTTGGGCGCGGCCACGAGCTTCCCGCCGCCCGCCTGGACGTGCCCTTCGAACTCGATCCTCGCTTCGTACTTGCCCGGCGGTAGCTTGGGCAGCCAGGCCCTGAGGTAGACGGAGAAGGCCGGCAACTTGGCCCCCTTCAGCGGGGCGGCATACCGGAGTGTCGCGAGGACGCGATTCCCGACGCGCTTGAACGCGGCCACCTCCAGGATCGCCCCGCCCCTCATGCCCAGCCCGTAGAGGTTCACGGGCAGGCGGCCGACGAGCTGCTGATAGCCGTCACCGATCTTGTTCTCCGTTCGCAGCACGTACAGCCCGTGCGCGTCGGGGGCCTGCCCCCTTCGCAGGACGTACGGCCCGACGGCGTACAGCCCGCCCGGCAGCTTGTCCGGAGGGTTGGCCTCGATCTTCAGCCGGTCGAGGCCGAGATCGACCTCCGCCGGCTGCGTGGCGGCCGATGTCGGGAAGACGGCCCGCTCTCGGGAACCGGGGCTGCCTGGCTTAGCGGGGTGCTTGTCTTGATGCCTCTTGAGCCAATAGGCCGTCGCGCGGGCGATCTCTTGCGCCGAGAGGTCGCCCTCCCTGGCCTTGAGGTAATAGGATATCCGGGACCCTCTCGGCTGAACGATGTTCTGGACCACATCCAGCAGCTTGCCGGCCTGCAGCGGTTCCTTGGGGTCTATACGGGCGATGAGATGGGGCACCACCTGCGGGTGGGAGTAGCCGACCTGGGTGAGGACCGTCATGAAGCGGTGGACCTTCCGATCGTTCCTCGCCTGGATGGCGGACTCCAGCGCGGGCACCAGCGACGTGCCGTTGTCCCCCATGGCCAGCTTCATCAACTCCTCATAGGCCTTGGATCGCACGGCTTCCGCGTCGGCGCCGAGTTGTCGAACCAGCTCGGGGATTCGCTTGTCCAGTTCGCCCGGGGCTTGCCGAGGGGCGTTGGACCCCGCGGCCACGATCGCCCAGCAGCACGCCAGCACCAACAATCCCGCCACCAGGACGGCACTGGCGGCGTGCGTCCTGAACGCGCCGGCATGGCCGGCCCGCGGGATCAGCAATCGCCGAATGCGGCCCAGCAGGCATCCCCCGCCGGCCGCCACCGCGGCGCGCGGCGCGACCATGTTCTCGGCCAACGTCGCCAGCGCCCCCGCGTAGCCCGAGCGATCCCCGCAGGCTTCCACGGCCACGTCGTCGCAGCAGTGCTCGCGCTCAATCCGAATGCGACGCGAGACCCACCAGACGGCCGGGTGATAGAACAGCAGCGTCTCCACGACGCTCTGAAGCAGGTTGACCAGGTAGTCGTGCCGCCGGATGTGCGCCAGCTCGTGGGCCAGGATCGCCTCGATCTGCTCCGGCGCCAGCCCCGTCGCCGCCGAGACGGGCACGAGGACCACCGGCCTGAGCCAGCCGATCACCATCGGCGCGGTCGCCCTGACCGACGCCAGCAGCCGCACGGGCCGGCGGATGCCGAGATGGCCGGCCAGCCGGCGCGCCGCTGCTTGGAGGGCATCACCCGCCGGACGGGTGCCCGTCGCTCGCAGCCGCTGGACCTTGCCCCACGCGGCCAGGTGCCAGGCCGACAGCACGATCACGCCGGCCAGCCACGCCGCAACGCACCACGGCAGGGCCGGCTCCACCCGCGTGCGAAGGCGTTCCGGCCATGCCGCGGGCGCATCCGCCGTCGCCGGGGCAACCGGAGACTTGCCCCCCTGTGTCGGCTCCACGGGCGGAGCAGCGACGGACGTCCGGCGAGCACGGTCTGGGACGTGGGCCACCTGGCGACCCCCGCCCACGTTGTCGTCGCGGCCGGCGACGGCATGTTCCCCCGCCGGCAACCTGCCGATCGCAGCCGGCGCAGCCGAAGGCGACGGGTCCGCCACGCCTCCCGCCGACGGGAGCAGGACGAACGTCGCGACGGGGGCCGCCGCCAACAGCGCCATGGCAACGCAGGCCGCCACGTACCGCGCGTTGGCCGCTCGCCTTCGAAGGGCCTCCAGCGCCAGCCGCAGCAGCGCCGCGACGGCCGCCCCCTGCCAGACGAAGTGCACCAGCGCCCAGCCGACCTGCCGGGCCAGGGGCTCGCCGATCCCAAGGTCAATCGGTGTCATCGCGCGGCCTCCCGTGCTCGTCGATCAACTGGCGGATGCGCTCCAGATCCTCGGACGAGACGTCCCCGGCCGACAGGGCCTGCACGACCAGCTTGTGGACCGAACCGTCAAAGGCCTGGCTCAGCAGATCGCGCAGGAGCTTGCGCTGGGCCTGCTCGCGGGTGACGGCCGCTTCGTACACGTGGGCGTGGCGGCTCTCGTCGCGGCGGACCAGGCCCTTGTCCGTCATGATCTGCATCAGCTTGAGCGTGGTCGTGTAGACCGACCGGCTCTCGCCCCCGAGGGCCTCGTGGACATCCCGGACCGTGCAGCGTGCCTCCCGCCAGAGGACGCGGAGGATCGCCAGTTCCCCTTCGGTCGGCCGGTGCTTGAGTTTCCTGGCCATCTCGTTGTCTCCTGAGGCTTCCGTTACCGTCTCTGACGGCAGGCCGGCGGGGCGGGTTCCCAAAATCTACGAAACAGTTCGTCGATTTGACGAAGCCGTTCGTAGACCGGCGTGCCGGGCCGCCTGCCACCTGTCACGGCCGCTCTGTCCCGCGTCCGACCCTGAACAAGGTTGCTCGCGGCGCTCGCGGGACGCGATACTGCATCCCGGTCGACAGGAGAAGACTCGATGCGCCGTACACGAAATCCCTGGGAAGGCGGGTGGCTTGTGATCCTGATGCTGGGTCTTGCGGGAGCGGCGGTGCGGGCCGGGGCGCCCCAGCCGCGCGGGCTGCGCAACGTGCCGCACGACCGGGTCGAGCTGCGTGGCGGGTTCTGGGGCCGGCGCCTCCGGACGCATCACGAGGTGACCGTTCCCCACGCGCTGGACCGGCTCGAGCAGGCCGGGCACGTCGCCAACTTCGACCTCGCGGCCGGTGTGGGCGAGGGTCCGCTCCGCGGCCACCACGCGTTCGACTCGGACCTGCACAAGGCGCTGGAGGGGGCGCTGTACTCGCTGGCCCACCGCGACGACCCCAAGCTGCGGCGGCGCGTCGAGGGCGTCATCGATCGCATCCTGGCCGCCCAGAGGCCCGACGGGTTCCTGATCTCCTGCTACATCGTCAAGGACACCGACAAGCGGTGGGAGAACCTGCGGCTGGAGCACCAGTTGTACAACGCGGGCCACTTTTTCGAGATGGCGGTCGCGCACCACCGCCTCACGGGGCGGGCGAAGGTGCTCGACGCGGCGAGGCGGTTCGCGGACCACATCGCGGGCGTATTCGGCCCGGGCAAGCGGTACGACGTGGGCGGCCACGAGGAGGTGGAGCTGGCCCTGGTCAAGCTCTACCGCGCCACGGGCGAGCGGCGGTACCTGGAGCTGTCGCGGTTCTTCCTGGACGAGCGCGGACACGCGCACGGGCGGGCGCGAAGGCCCTTCGACCCCAACAGCGCCTCGACGGAGTTGCCGAAGTTCACCCCCCCCTTGACCCCAGCGCAGCGCCGCACCGTCCGCCGCGCCCGCAACAGCATCCGCAACGGCCGAATGCAGGACCACAAGCCGCTCACCCGGCAGCGCGAGGCGATCGGCCACGCCGTGCGGGCCGGCTACGTCTACTCCGCGATGGCCGACATCGCGCGCTTCATGGACGCCCCGGACTACGAGCGAGCCCTCGACCACATCTGGCGCGACGTGGTCGGCCGCAAAATGTACATCACGGGGGGCCTCGGCACGGCCCAGTACCACGACGAGGGCTTCGGCGACCCGTACCTGCTGCCGAACCGGACGTACTGCGAATCGTGCGCGGGCATCGCCCACGTGCTCTGGCAGCACAGGATGGCCCTGCGGAAGGGCCAGGCGAACTGCGCCGACGTGATGGAGCTGGCGCTCTACAACGGCGCGATCTCGGGCATCTCGCTGGCCGGCGACGCGTTCTTCTACCAGAACCCGCTCGAGAGCCGGCGCGGCGGCCGGCGGCGGCCGTGGATCGGCCTGGCCTGCTGCCCGACCAACCTCACGCGGATCATCCCGCAGGTCGGCGGGTTCGTCTATGCCCAAGGCAAGGGGCGCCTGTACGTCAACCTCTACGCCGCCGGCGAGGCCGGCATCAAGCTGGACGACGGAGGAACGGTCAAGCTGGCCCAACAGACCGACTACCCCTGGGACGGCCGCGTGCGCCTGACCGTCACGCCGGAGAAGCCCGCCGAGTTCGCCCTGTGCCTTCGAATTCCCGGCTGGGCGCTGGGGCGGCCCGTCCCCAGCGACCTGTACCGCTTCGCCTCCCCGAAGGTCCCGCCCGTCGCGCTGAAGGTCGCGGGCAGGGCGGCCAGCCCCGCGCCGCAGGACGACGGCTACGTGCACCTGAAGCGTCGCTGGCGGGCCGGCGACGTGGTGGAGCTGAACCTGCCCATGCCCGTCCGCCGCGTCCGCGCTCACGAGAAGGTCGAGGCGGACAAGGGCAAGGTGGTGCTGATGCGCGGGCCGATCGTCTACTGCCTCGAGGCCGTGGACCACGCCGGCGCGGACGTGCTCAAGCTCGCCCTGCCGCCGCAGGCCGGGCTGGCGGCCGAGCACCGCTCGGGCCTGCTGGGCGGCGTGACGGTCCTCCGCGCCAGGGGCCGGGACGATCGGCAGCGCGAGGTGGATCTCACCGCCGTGCCCTACTACGCCTGGGCCAATCGCGACCCCGGTGCGATGACGGTCTGGATCGACGAGGAGTGACCGGGCCGTCGGATCCGTGCGCGCGGCGGGGCGCGGCCCTTGATCGGCGGCGGCAAATCGCTATGATGGACGGGTTCACTAGGGGCGCCTCGCCGGCTTGCGCAGACCAATGCCGGCGGCTGTTGCCTGCGGCCGGCTTGGGTTGCGGTTACAGTTTGCGCCGTGGTACTCTTGGCCGACCGCTTCGATGGCGTTGCCGCCTTCGATGTCGGATGAGAGGAAAGGCCGATGAAGTGCACGAGGCGTCAGTTCTTCGGTCTGGCGGCAGGCGCGGGGGCATTCGGGGCGGCGGGGATTGGCGCGATGGCTGAGACGCCGGCCCGGGATGCGCCGGGACTGCCGATGCCGTCGGCTGCGCAGATGGCGTGGCAGGACTGCGAGGTCGGGTTGCTCTACACGTTCGACCTGGCCATCGCCGCCAAGCGCTTCGCCCGCAACAACACCGTCCGCCAGCGGCTGGACCCGAAGCTGTACCACCCGACCAAGCTGGACACCGACCAGTGGATCGAGGCGGCCAAGGCCGCGGGGGCCAAGTACGCGGTGTTCACGGCGACGCATTTCAACGGCTTCCTGCAGTGGCAGAGCGACCTCTATCCGTACGGCCTGAAGCAGACCGCGTGGCGCGGCGGCAAGGGGGACGTGGTGGGCGATTTCGTCAAGAGCTGCCGCAAGGCCTCCATCGAGCCGGGGATCTACTTCAGCACGCATCGCAACGTCTACTGGCAGGTGTGGGGTCACTACGTCCATTGGGGCAAGGGCAAGGGCACGGACGGGCAGGCCGAGTTCAACCGCGTCGCCGAAAAGATGACCGAAGAGCTGTGCTCGCGGTATGGGCCGCTGGTGCAGATCTGGTACGACGCCGGCGTCAAGACGCCCCAGCAGGGCGGACCCGACGTGCTGCCGATCTTCGAGAAGCACCAGCCCCAGTCGGTCTTCTACCACAGCGGCCAACGCTCCGACCACCGATGGATCGGCAACGAGCAGGGCCGCGCCGGCTATCCGTGCTGGGCCACGATGCCCGGCCGGGCCGGGGCCGTCTCACACAACCATCCCACGTGGAAGCGGTTTCTCGCCAGGGGCGACCCGGCCGGGACGTACTGGTCGCCCGGCATGGTCGACGTGCCGCTGCGCGGGGCCAAGGGCGGCCACAACTGGTTCTGGAAGCCGGGCCAGGACCACGCGGCGCTTTCGGCGGACAGGCTGGTGAAGATGTACTACGAGTCGGTCGGTCGCAACTGCAACCTCATCATCGGCGAGGTGGTCACGTCCGACGGGCTCGTGCCGGCTTGCGACATCGAGCGCCTGGCCGAGTTCGGCAAGGAGGTCCGCAGGCGCTTCGGCAAGCCCGTCGCCCAGACGGCTGGGGCCGGCGGCACCGTGGAACTGAAGCTGCCCAAGCCCAAGCGCATCGACCACGTCGTCATCATGGAGCAGATCGACCGCGGCGAGCGCATCCGCCGTTACGAGGTCGAGGGTCTCCTGGCCGGCGACCGGTGGCAGACGCTCTGCCAGGGCCAGTCGGTCGGACACAAGCGGATCCAGCGGTTCGACGCGGTCGAGGTGGCCGCGGTGCGGCTGAAGGCGACCGAATCCGTCGCCACGCCGCAGATCCGCCAACTGGCCGTCTACGACACCACCGGCTGAGCCGATGTCGGCCCAAACCAAGGAGCAAGTCCATGAGAAGACTGCCATCTCTGGCCCTGTGCCTGTCGTGCCTTTGTGCCTGCACGGCGGCCCGGACGACCGCCGCGCCGCCGGCTGCGCGCGCCAAGCCCCGCAACGTCACGTTCATCTCCACCTCCGACAGCCACTACAAGGCGTTCGAGTCCGAGGATTGGAACGAACAGAACCGCGAGACGATCGCCGAGATCAACCGCGTCGCGAGCCTGCCCTGGCCCGACAAGCTCGGCGGCGGCAAGATCGACGCCCCCCGGGGCGTGGTCCTGCTGGGCGACTGCATCGACGATGGCGACAAGGTTCGTGACGGCAGGGATTACACCGCCGAGCAGTACAAGGCGTTCCTCGCCGATTTCGGGCTGGACGGCACGGACGGCGTGCTGACCTTCCGCGTGTACGAGACGTGGGGCAACCACGACGGCCCGCCGATCGGCCGGAACAAGCGGAGCCGCCTCAGCTTCCAGGCCGAGCTGAAGAAGCGCAACGCCCGCCGCAAGGCAAAGGGCTGGCTGGCGAACCTGTCGGGCAACGGCCTGCACTACTCCTGGGACTGGGATGACGTGCACCTGGTCAGCCTGGGCATCTACCCCGCCGACCGCCAGAACCCCAGGGTCCGCTACAACCCGACGTGGCACGACCCCCAGGGGGCCTTGACCTTCCTCAAGCAGGACCTGGCCAAGTGCGTAGGCGACAGCGCCCGGCCGGTGGTGCTCATGGCCCACTGCGGCTTCGACACGAACTGGTGGCACGCCGAGGACTGGAAGGCCGTCTACGACGCCGCCCGGAAGTACAATGTCGTCCTGTACCTCTACGGCCACACCGGCACGGGCCTGCGGTACTGGGCCCCCGAGGGCGAGACGCGGAAGTGGACGTGCATCAATGACGGCCACACGACGTCGGGGTTCTTCATCATCCAGATCGCCGGCGACCGAATCCGGGCGGCCTACCGGTGCAAGACGAACGTCAAGACCACCCGCAACCCCGACCGGACCGTCACCCGCCAATGGAGCGGCCAGTGGGGCTGGAAGTTCCTGCTGGACAGGAAGATCGCCGCTCCCCGACCCGGCCGGGGCC
>CAZXOC010000070.1:0-28153 GCA_964642165.1 uncultured Planctomycetaceae bacterium
TCCTCGCCCGCGCCGGCCGCCCGACCCGTCCGCCGACCCTCCCCCGCACCCCCGCGGCCTGTGGCGGACGTACTGGGAATCCCAGCGGGCCGCCGCACAGGCCCGGCAGCGACCATCACTTCCGCAGGTGCGCCGCCAGCGGATAGACCGCTCGGTTGAGTTGGCGCATCGGCGCCAGCAGCGACTCGTGAGGCTGGTACGTCGGGCTGACGATGCCCTTGTGGAAGCCCGCCCCGTCGCCGCCGTACTTGAACCAGTGCCACCCCACGCAGCCGCTGCTCCGCAGCAGACCCAGCGTCAGGTTCTGGTAGAACAGCCCCCGATCCCGGTCCGTCCGGACGGCGAAGCCCGCGCCGCTGAACGCCGTCTTCGGCGTCTCGACGCTCTGGGCATACCACTCCGAGACGAGGAACGGCCGACCCGACCATCGCACCCAGTTGCCCAGCCTGTCCTGTTCCGCCGACCATCGGTGGTAGTAGTTCACGGACACCACGTCCAGCGACCTGCTGCCCCGGAAGACGGGCTCGCGAATGGTGCGGCCGTGAACGCGGCTGCCGACGTACAGGTGGTTCGGGTCGTACTTGCGGATCGCCGCGGCGACGATCGTGTAGTAGCGCCGGGCGACGTGCTCCAGGAAGGCGTCCTGGTCGTCGGGGCGGACCTTGCCGCCCTTCCTGCCGGTGCGTTCCTGACGCTCGCGCCACCAGCGTTCGGCAGCCTGGCGGCCGGGGTCCGACGGCGGCAGGGCGAGGTAGTTCGTCAGCGAATCCGGGCGGAAGGGCAGTTCGTTGTCGGAGAAGTGTCCCACGAGCCACGGGTCGTCGCGGGTGGCGGCAAGCTGGCGGGCGTGCTGGTCACAGAACGTCTCGAAGGCCGGGTCGAACACCGGCATGCACTGGTTCGGGTAGCCCCGCTGCCCGCAGGTGCGGCTTCGGCGGTTCTTGTAGGTGGCCATGAAGTTCCAGCGCGGGAAGTACGGCATTCGCTGCGGCGTCGGGCGGAACGCCCGCCACGTGCTCCAGCAGCCCAGGGAATTGAAGCCGTTGCTCTTCAGCAGCTTGCCCGTGGCCGCCGCCCACGTCGTGGCGTCGCCGAAGGACCGCTTCATCGCGGCCTCGCCCATCGTGCCGTTGTTGACCGAGCAGAGCCCCACGCTGAGGAACAGGCAGCCCTCCGGATCGACCAGCCACCAGCGGCCGGCGGTCTTCTCCGTGCGGAAGAAGCCCGTCGCCTTGGCCTTCCTGTCCGCGCACCCGCCGTACCGGCTGAGCCGCACCGGCTTGGCCCCGGCGAAGCCCGGGACCTCGCCGACGGTCCGGGCATGCTGCTTGCGCCACGTCCCCCGGACCAGGAGCGTCGCCTCCTCGGCCCGGCCCAGCCCCACCGCAGCGGCGAGGGCAAGCACGCACGCGGCCCGCCCTGTCAGCAGTGACATCGCTCGTCCCTTCGGTCATCCAGGCCGCGCCGAGTGACGCAGCTCTTCTCACACAGCAACGCTTGCCCGGCTTATACTCGCGACGCTTCCCCGTCACAAGCTCCGCGGCGGTCCGGGATTTCCGGTTTGCGGGCGATCTCCGACCATCGGTAGAATCCGCCGCCATGAGCGAGGAATTCGACCAGCTCCGCCGGGCGGCCAGCCAGTTGATCGCCATCGAGGAACTGCTGGGCGGGCCGTTCATCCCGGCCGGGCGGAATCCCCTGCCGGAGATGGAAGTGCAAGCGGTGTCGGCCGCGGATGCCGCCGCGCCCGCCGAGGAGCGTCCGGCCGGCATGGCGCCCGAGCAGAAGGCCGCCGCCCTGCGCGAGATCGACGAGAAGGAGGTGAAGCCCTGCCGGCGCTGCGGGCTGTGGCAGGGGCGGCGCAACACGGTCTTCGGCGAGGGCGGCCCCGACGCCGACTTGATGTTCGTCGGCGAGGCCCCGGGCCAAGATGAGGACCGCACCGGCCGGCCGTTCGTCGGCCGCGCCGGCGAGCTGCTCACCAAGATGATCACCGCCATGGGGCTGACGCGCGAGCAGGTCTTCATCGGCAACGTCCTCAAGTGCCGCCCGCCGGGCAACCGGGCGCCGGCGCCCGACGAGGTGGACGCCTGCTGGGATTACCTGGTCCGTCAGATCTCGATCATCCAGCCGCGGGTGATCGTCGCGCTGGGCAATCCCGCCACGCACGCGCTGCTGAACACGCGAATCGGCATCACGAAGCTGCGGGGCACGTGGCAGAAGCTGCCGATGCTCAGCGCCGAGGCCGCCGGCATCGACGTCATGCCGACGTTCCACCCCGCCTACGTCCTGCGGCAGTACACCGTCGAGACCCGCGAGAAGGTCTGGTCGGACCTCCAGAAGGTCATGCAGAGGCTCGGCCTGCCGCTGCCGAAGCGGCGCTGAGCGGCGCGCCCGGCGGCGCGGCGAGGGCGGATCCTACAGCCGCCACGGCTCGCGGATGGCGCGGGCGCGGAGGCGGTTGGCGTCCTCGTCGCCGAGGAACTCCTCCCTGGCGGGGTCCCACTTCACGGTCCGGCCGAGACGCACGCAGATGTTCGCGCAGTGGCAGGCCGTGATGGAGTGATGCGCGGCATTGGCGGTGGAGCGGGGCTGCTTGCGCGTCTTGACGCAGTCGAGGAACTCCCGGACGTGATCGTTGGCCGGGTAGCCGCCGCGGAAGCGGCGTTCGGCCAGCAGCGAGGCCGGGTAGGCTTCCATCTGCCCGGAGTCGCCCGTCTCGATCCAGCCCTCCTCGCCTTCGAAGCGCACCGGGCAGGAGCCGAATCGCAGCCCCTTGCGGATGATGAGCTCCGCCCCGTTGGCGTAGCGGGCGGTCACGTCGCCGCTGTCGCCGGTCTGGCGGTACTCGACGGGCGCCGTGTCGTCGGCGCGATTGGCCCACTGGCACAGGTCGACGGTGTGACTGCCCCACTCGGTGATGGAGCCGCCCGAGAAGTCCCCGTGGGAGCGCCAGAACCGGCGCGAGTAGCCCCGCGAGCTGTAGGCGCGCCACGGCGCGGGGCCGAGCCAGAGGTCCCAGGCCATCACCTCGCGAGGCGGCTCGGGCTCCGCGGGGAAGGTCGTGAAGTGCACGCCGGTCTCCACCCACGCCCGCTCGGCGTGCAGCGCCGTGAGCCGCCCCAGCTTCCCCGAGCGCGCCAGGTGCACGGCGAAGACGAAGTTGCCGACGTTCCGCCGCTGCGTGCCGCACTGGAAGATCGCCCCGTGCCGCCGGATCGTCTCCACCAGGGCGCGGCTCTCGGCGACCGTCACGCTGACGGGCTTCTCGCAGTAGACGTCCTTGCCGGCCTTGACCGCCAGGCTCGACGCCAGCGAGTGCCAGTTGTCGCCGGTGGCGATGCACACCGCGTCGATGTCCTCCCGCGCCAGCAGCTCCCGCAGGTCGACGTAGGCCTGGCAGTCCCGGTGGCCGTACTTGGCGTTGACCGCCGCCCGGGCGGCCCGGCGGCGGGGGCCCTGGCAGTCGCAGACGGCCACCACCTGCACGTCGTCGTTCCACATGTGGGCGCCCATGACGTAGCGCCCGCGCCCGCCGATGCCGATCGCGCCCATGACGATGCGCTCGCTGGCCGGGGGACGCCCGCCGGCGCCGAGGGCGGTCGAGGTGATCGCGTACGGTGCGGCGGCGATCCCTCCCGCCGCCGCGGCGGCGCCCTTCAGGAACTGTCGACGGGTCCGGCGAGGTGGACGGTTGCTCTTCATTCGCTCACTCCTCATGGTTGCGTGGGTCACAGTCTACAGCGCGCCCGCCCGTCCGGGCAAAGCGCCGCCCCCGCGGGCCGCGGCGGAGAAACTGCCCCTACTGTTTGTGACTCCTCCGGCCAGGGGGAATAATGGAGAGAACACGGGCTGCTTGCTCGGAAAGGAAACGCCATCATGAAACTGCTCTTCCGCCTCATCGTGGTGCTGATCCTCCTGGTGGTCGTCGTGGGCGTGGTGGGGTACCTCTGGATCGACTCGCTGGCCAAGGCCGGGGTCGAGAAGGGCGGCACGTACGCCCTGGGCGTCGAGACCCGCGTGGAGTCACTGAGCCTGAGCCCCTTCAGCGGGACGATGAAGATGGGCGGGTTGAACGTGGCGAACCCGCAGGGGTTCACCTCGCCGCACCTGATGCACAGCGGGACGTTCGACGTCGAGGTCGAGCCCGGCAGCCTGTTCGACGAGACCATCGTCGTCAAGAAGTTCGAGCTGGACGGCCTGGACCTGCACGTCGAGCAGAAGCTCCCCAAGAGCAACGTGTCGGTGATCCTGGACAATCTGAAGCGCCTCGGCGGCGAGGGCGCCGAGCCGAAGGCCGAGGAGCCCGAGGAGGGCAAGAAGGTCAAGGTCGACCGCATCACCATCCGCAACGTCGCCGCGACGTTCCACCTGCCGACGGGGCCGGTGAAGCTCGGCCCGTTGAAGGTCGAGGTGCCGGTGATCGAGATGACGGAGGTCACCAGCGACAACGCCGAGGGCGTGGTGGTGAGCGAGCTGGTCGGGCGAATCGTGCCGGCCGTCATCGCCGCCGTGCTCGAGAAGGGCCAGGGCGTCGTCCCCCCCGACGTCCTCAACGGGCTCAGGGGCGACCTGTCGTCGCTGACGCAGGTCCTCGGCGGGCAGACGCAGAAGCTGGTGCAGAACGTCCAGGGCGAGATCCGGAAGGTCCTCGGCGAAGGCGCGGGGGGGATCCTGGGCGATCCGAACCAGGCGGCCGGGGAGATCGGCAAGAAGGTCGGCGGCGCGCTGGAGGGCCTGCTCGGCGGCAAGAAGGACGCCAATGCCACCAAGGACGACGAGAAAAAGAAGAAGAAAGCCGGCGGCTTGCTCGAGGGCCTGCTCGGCGGTAAGAAGGAAGGCGACTAGAGCAAGCAGCAAGGGGACCAGCGCCATGACCAGACGTCGGATTCGAGGCAAGACCGTCCTCCTGGGGCTCCTGGCCCTGTCGCTTCTCGCCGGGTGCAGCACGAACCCGGTCACGGGCAAGAGCGAGCTGATCCTCATCTCGGAGGACCAGGAAATCGCGATGGGCGTCGAGGCCACCCCGCAGTTCGAGAAGGAATTCGGCGGGCCGGTGCCCGACGCGTCGCTGCGGGCCTACGTGCAGGAGGTCGGGCAGCGCATCGCAAACGTCTGCGACCGCGGCAACCTGGAGTACAGGTACCTGCTGGTGCGCTCCAACGTGCCCAACGCCTTCGCCCTGCCGGGCGGGCAGATCTTCCTGACCGCCGGGCTCATGAGCCGCATGGACAACGAACGCCAGCTCGCCGCCGTCCTCGGCCACGAGACCGGCCACGTCTGCGCCAAGCACAACGTCAAGGGCATGCAGCGGGAGATGCTCAAGCAGGGGCTCATCACGCTCGGCGGGGAGATCGTCGGGGCGGGCGACACGGCCAAGAAGGCCGCCGCGGTCGTGGGCACGATGGTCACGCTGAAGTACAGCCGCAGCGACGAGTACCAGGCCGACGACCTGGGCATCAAGTACATGGCTAAGGCGGGCTACAACCCCTACGGCATGGTGGAGCTGCTGTCCGTCCTGCTGAGCCTGCACGACAAGGAGGCCGGGTCGCTCGGGGAGATGCTCCAGACCCACCCGCTGTCGAGCAAGCGAGTGGCCCGCGCCCGGGAGGCGATCCAGACCGGGTACGCTAAGTACCGGGAGACCGCCGCCGACCCCAAGGCGAAGCGCTTCCGCCAGATGCGAGCCCGCCTCCTGAAGGTCGTCCCCGACGCGCGGTAGCCGAGGGGGGGGCGGCTGACCCCATGCGGTGGGTGCCATGCTTGCGCGCGGCGTGCTCTGGCGGCGACGGCTGCCGACGGGCGCGTCGGTGCTGTTGGCGGGGTCGAGCTTGCCCGCGGCTCCGTTCGCTACGGCCAACTGATGGGCTTGCGTATCGTCGTGCTTCCGAGAGGGATCTCATCCGGGAGTTGGGAGGCCCGCAAGAGGCTCTGGGGCATCTTCCTGGTGAAATCGGCGTGGATTTTCAGGTCGACGCTGGAGCGGCCTATCGGGAACATGATCCCGATCTCCTTGCCCGGCGCGATCTCGTGAGTTGCCTTCACGACCGGGAGCAGGTCGCTGTCGGCAGAGACGACCACGGCTCTGTCGTAGGAGTCCGCAACGGCATCGGAGAGAACCCTCACTGCAATGTTCACGTCGGTGCGTTTCTCTTCGTGGGTCACGTAGGTTCTGTGGCAGCGGTGACACGTCGCTGTTTTGCGCATGAATCGCCCCTGAACGACCTCGACCCCCGCCCATCGGAGGGCCTTGACGTATACCTTGTGTCGGTTCACCTGCAGCGCCTTCCAGTACGTGAACGCGGTGAAGTACACGACGCTCTCGATCGTATCTCTTGCTAAAACGGCAGCTTCTGCGAGCCTTCGGTAGTTCAGCCACTTGTACTGGGGATACCCCTCCTGGAGCGCGTGGTACATGTTGAACCCGTCAACATAGAAGCAGTAGCGGGCCATGCCGGATCCCCTTGAGGCGCGGAGAAAAAAGAACCCAGACATCCGAAGAGGTCTGGGGCCTGACGCGTGCTGCGCCAGGGACGTACTACTATTATCGGTTCGCGCATCCCGCCTGTCAAGCACGACCAAGGGAAAAGGCCCGCCGCCGCGCGGCGCGCCCGGAGGCGGGAGGCGCTCTGCGGCATGGGCCTATCCCTTCGGCAGCTCCTGCGCTGCCCGCACGCGGCGGGCGCGGGCGGCGGCTTGTCGGGCCTCGTCGTCCTTCTTGTCCGACAGCTCCCAGGCCCTCTCGTAGTGCTCGGCGGCCAGGTCAAGCCGGCCGATCGCCTCGGCCACCGCCGCCAGGTCGAAGTGGGCGCCGGCGTCGTCGGGCGCGGCCCGGGCGGCGGCCTCGAACTGCCTCAGCGCCTCGGCGTGGTTGGCCTCGCGCGCGGCCTTCAGGCCGAGCTGGGCGAATCGGCCCGACGCGGGGCGCAGCGGCACGTCCGCCTCGACGACCACCGGCGAGACCATCCGCCCGAACGCCTCGACGCAGCCGGTCAGCAGGCCCCGGACGATGTCCCCCGCGGGCGGCACCCGGGCCGGGTCGTCGGCCCGCTCCAGCCCCAGCTCCCCGCGCACCTGCGGGTCGTCCGCGGAGCTGTAGGACCGCCGGACCTCCACCGTGCCCAGCGACTCGCCGCCGCTCGCCCGCCGGACGTGGAACTCCACGCGCACCGCGGCCGTGCGGACCAGCGTCGTCAGCTCGACGTCGTCCAGCTTGCCCGTCCCGGCGCTGCGCCGCCGGCCGAGACGCTTGCCGCGGACGTCCTTCGTCTCGATGTCGATCGTCCCGCCGGCGCGGGCGATCTGGGCTTCCGTGGTCCTGGCGTTTCGCCCGGTGCTGCCCAGGCCCACCGGCACGTCCGCCAGGTGCTTGTCGAGCGCCTCCTTCGTGAAGTCCGCGAAGCCGTCCTTCGGCCCGCTGCGGACGGCGAACTCGCCCGCCCGGACCATCGAGACGTCGCCCGGCAGGGGCATCGCGGCGGGCAGGACGTGCCGCACGTGCACGACGGGCGGCGCGCAGCCGGCGAGGACGTGAGCGGCCAAGACGGCGAGAACGACGGTCGCGGTGATGCGTCGCATGGTCATGCTCTCCCTGCCCGGTCGGAGGGGTTCGGGTCGCCAGGTAATGCTACGCGCCCCGTCGGCCGGCGACAACCTCCGATGCCTCCGGACCGAACAATGTTGAAACGCCCGGGCGGGACCCATAGACTTCCCTGGACGCCAACGGCGAGACCAGGCCATGAGACGAAGCGCGATGAAGGCGTTGTGGCTCCTTGCGGCGGCGATGGGCGGCTGCGGGGCGCAGAGCGTGCTGCTCGGCACGGAGGGCTCGTACCTGTTCACCGCGATGGACGCCCTGACCACGCCGGGCGCCGAGGCCCAGCTTCGCGCCCAGCTTCGCGGGGGCGACTTCCTCCGCGGGCGCCCCGGCTACGCCGTGCGGTTCTACCGCGCGGGCAAGCTCTTCAAGGTGGCCGAAACCGACGCCGACGGCGTCGCCGCCGTGTCGTACCTGCCCCGGGCGCCCGGCGACCACGAGTTCACCGCCGCCCTCGCGCCGGTCGGCCTGGCCGAGGAGCCGCCCGAGCCGCGAACGCTCACCGTCGCCTGCCGCACGCCCGAGACGCCCCTCGTCGTGGTCGACCTCGACAAGACGGTCGTCGCGACGGGCTTCCACACCGTCCTGGTCGGCCGGCCCGAGCCGATGGAAGGCTCCAGGCAGGCCCTCGCCCGCCTGGCGAAGACGCACACGATCGTCTACCTGACCCACCGCCCGGACTACTTCAGCATCAAGTCCAAGGCCTGGCTGCGCGAGCACGAGTACCCCGGCGGCCCGCTGCTGCTCAGCACGCTGGGCGGCTTCCTTCGGGGCAGCGGCGCGTTCAAGAGCGACGCCATCGCCGCGCTGGCCCGGCGGTTCCGACGGATCGAGATCGGCATCGGCGACAAGGTCTCCGACGCCCAGGCCTATCACGAGCACGGGCTGAAGGCGTTCCTGATCCTCCAAGTGCCCCGGGACGCCGAGCCGGAGGCCTACGAGATCCTGGCCGACGAGCTGGGCGCCCTCGACGAGAAGGTCCAGGTCGTCACGCAGTGGGCCCAGATCGAACAGGCGCTGTACGCCGGCGGCTCGTTCGGGCGGGCCGCCATGCAGGAAAGGCTCGGCAAGCTCGCCGAACAGGCCAAGGCGAAACAGACGGCCGCGGGCCAAGGGCCCTGACCCCGCCGCGGCCGGCCGGGACCGCAAGCGGCCCGGACCCCTGAGGTGCGAACCGTGGGAATCCGCAATCGGCAATCCGAGATCCGCAACGGGCGCCCCGGCGGGAGGGGGGTCGCCCGCGTCGCCCTGGTTCCGGCCGCCGCCGCGATCCTGCTCGCCGCAGGCGGGTGCATACCGAGCTATCCGCTGGCCGAAGGCGAGCTGGACCGGTACTGGACGCTGACGGACGTCGCGGCGGACGCGGCCACTCAGCCGGCGCCGCCGCCGAAGCGCCCCCGGGGCATGCAATTGCCCACCCGGTGGGTCATCCGCCAGCGCAAGGGCCTGATCTGGTCGACGATCAGCATCGTCCGCGCGATGGACAAGCTGAAGGCCGGCACGTCGGAGATCGAGTTCTCCGTCAGCCCGAAGCACACCTCGGCGGTCGTGGACATCCTCGCCGAGGCGCGCCAGGCGATGACCGACCTGCGGGAGATGCTCGAGACCAGCGGGCGGGGGGAGAAGGACCGCTGGGCCGACGCCCTCGCCGCCGCCCTCGTGCGGGTGGAGGGCATCAGCCGGCTCGTGGTGGCCGAGGAGGGCGAGCCCCCGGCGGACGAGGAGGCCGAGCCGATGGGCATGGCCGCCGAACCGCTGCTCGACATGCTCGCGATGTACCTCGACGAGCGCTCCGACGGCAGCCTGCTGGGCGACCTGTCGCCCGGCGAGATGAAGCGCCTCCGCGACGTGCTGGCGGAGATGGTCGTGCGGCTGGGCTTCGAGGTCGCCGGCAAGGAGCCCCCCGCCGGGCTGCGCAGGCAGGTCGCCGAGCAGATGCGCCGCGCGGGCCGCCCGGACGAGCTGCGCCCCGCCCTCACCAAGCTGCTCGCGCAGCAGATCCGCACCGCGCCGCCCGCCCGCGCCGGGACGGGCAAGCGCAAGACCGTCCAGTCCGTCCTGCGGTACGGGCGCCGGGCCGTCAAGTTCCTCGAAGTCTTCCTGAGCCAGTGGGACCGCATGGACCGCATCACCGTCGAGACGATCCGCCGCGGCGAGGAGGGCGGCCTGGCCGTCACGATCGCCGTCCAGCCGGGCAAGGAGGTGCGGATCGACCAGGTGATGACCGGCCTGCCGGTGGTCGTCTTCCGCGGCCAGACGCGCATGACCGTCCTGCCGAGCGCGGGGGCGGCCGGGGAGACCGTCGTCGCGTTCGACCCCGTCGGCGACGGGGCCGTCGAGCTGCGCTACGAGGGCCTGATCTACGGGCTGGTGAAGCTCTTCGCCCTGCCGCTGGCGAGCGGGCCGATCCGCGAGGTCCGCGTCTCGTCGGCCCGGCCGGCGGAGGGGCGGCAGCTCCTCAACGTCGCCGTCCTGAGCGAGGCGACGGGCGACCGCAAGGACCCGCGGCGGATGATCGTCGTGCAGGACGCCCGCACGATGAGGATTCTCCGCCGCGCCTTCGCCGTCGAGTCCGTCGCCGGCAAGCGCGAGACCGTCGTCAGCTACATCACCCCCGCCCGCCGCTACACCTACCAGCGCGTCAAGGGCGCCGCGGACGACTGAACGCCCCCAACGTCCCCAACGCCCCCAACGCCCCGAGCGCCCCCAACGCCCGCAACGCCCCGGCACGGCGGTGCCGGGGGTCTTCCCCTTCCCCTTCCTCTGTCCCTCCCGCGCCTCTCACGGGACTGGGCGCGGACGACCTGCATCCTCTCACGAGACGCCCTTGCATTGCCGGGCGGTTCGCGTACGCTGGGGCCGCCGACCGCCGGGCCGGCGGATCTGCCGTGAAATACGCCGGCCCGGTGGTACGTCTATACAGGCGGCAGGGCACAGGCTCGCGCCCGGGCTCGCGCCCGGTCTCGCCCCGTCCTGCCAGGAACAAGCCGGGAGACCGCCGATGAGACAGTGGTACTGCGTCGTCCAGGGCCAGCGCTACGGACCGATCGGGGAGGACATGCTGCGCCAGTGGATCCGCGACGGGCGGGTCACGGCTGCCGACCTGATCTGGACCGAGGGCATGGCCAACTGGGTGGCGGCGAGTCAGGTCTTCCCGGACCTGTTCGCCGCCGGCGCGCCGGGGGCGTACACCCAGCCGCTTCGCGGCCTCGTGCCCGTGCCCCCGCCGGGCGGGACCCGCGGCATGACCCCCAACAGCGAGATCACCGCCCAGGCCCGCCACTGGCTGAGCGGACGATGGGGGCTGCCGATGGGCTTCTGCGTGCTGAACATACTGATCTTGCTCGGCATGTCCGCGATCCCCTACATGAACTGGCTGATCCAGTTGATCCTCACCGGGCCGCTGAACCTGGGCGCGGCGGTCTTCTTCCTGACCTTCACGCGCGGCGGACAGGGCGACCTCGGCATGCTGTTCATCGGCTTCAAGAACTTCGGCTACGCCCTGGCCGCCCACCTGCTGATGATCCTGTTCATCTACGCCTGGATGCTGCTCGGCAGCGCGCTGGGGATCATCCTGTTCATCGTGGCCGCCGCGTCGGACTCGCCCGAGGTCATCGTGTTCGCGGTCCTCCTGCTCATTCCGGGCGTGGTGCTGAGCATCCTGGCCCAGTTGTCGTACTCGCAGACGCTCTACATCCTGGCCGACGACCTGGGTGTCGGCCCGCTCGAGGCCATCCGTCGCAGCAAGGAGCTCATGCAGGAGAAGCGCGGCAAGCTCTTCTGCCTTTGGCTGCGGTTCATCGGCTGGGGTCTGCTGTGCATGCTGACCTGCGGCATCGGCCTCCTCTGGCTATGGCCCTACGCGGCCACGTCGTTCGCGCGGTTCTACGACGACCTCCAGCCGCCGCCGCAGGCCGCGCAGGCGCCGGCCCAGGTCCAGACGCCATACCAGCCCCGGACCCCGTACCAGGCGTAGCGGCACGGCGCCGCCCGGGCGCGAAGCCCTACACCCGCCGGACGTAGACGTAGTACGCGCCCAGCTCCTGGCCCTCCTCGTCGGTGAGCCACGTCTGGAGGTGCGTTTCGCCGGCCGGCAGGGACAGCGTGAACGTCACGCCCTTGGCGCCGGCGGCAACCTCCCTGGACTCCTCCCGATCGCCGACGCGGAGGCGCGCCCCGCGAAGCGGGATGGCCCGCCCGCCGTGGTACCAGTCGCTGATCTCCCCGGGGATGCCCTCCGTCATCGCGCGGTCCTCCTCGCGCGGCCAGCGGCGAAGCTCCAGCTCGTAGTCGCCCTCGGCGGCCACGTCGACCACCCAGTAGCCGTTGCAGACGCTGCCCAGGCGGATGTGCTTCTGGCTCCAGGGGCACTCCTCGCCGTGCCAGTCGTGCCCCGTCAGGACCGAGACCTCCTCGTGCTCCGTGCCGACGACGACGGCCGGGTCGTCGTCGAACTTCACGCTCACCAGCTCCCACCACCCCTCGTAGTGCTCGCGCAGCTCGGCGACGACGCCGGGATGGTCCGCGGCAACGTCGCTTCGCTGGCCCGGATCGGCCTGGACGTCGTACAGCTCGCCGCCGTTGACCAGCCGCCATCGGTCGGTCATGACGGCGCTCTGCCGCCACTTGATCGGCTGCTCGACGCGCTGCGAGTCCGTGACGATCACGCGGTCGGGCCAGTCCTCGGTCCGCCCGCGCAGCAGCGGCACGATGCTCCGGCCGTAGACCTCGGCGCCCGCCGGCAGGTCGATGCCGCACAGCTCCGCGAGCGTCGGCAGCATGTCGATGTTGGCGGTGAGGCGGGTCACGTCGCGGCCTTCGTCCAGGCCGCCGCCGGGCCAGCGGATGAACAGCGGCGTGCGGTGCCCGCCGTCGTAGGGCGAGCCCTTCCTGCCCCGCATGCCGGCGTTGAATCCGGCCGTGACGAACTGGTCCCCATCGAGGTCGCAGCCCCCGCTGGTGCCGTTGTCCGTCATGAACACCAGGATCGTGTCGCGCTCGATGCCCAGCTCGCCGAGCCGGTCGCGCAGGCGGGCGATGTTGTCGTCGATGCACGTGATCATCCCCCAGAACCTCGCCCGCTCGTCGGGCACGCCGGCGTCGCGGTAGGGCGCGGCGTAGGGCTCCGGCACGTTGTACGGGCCGTGCGGGGCGTTGGTGGACAGGTAGCAGAAGAAGGGGCGGCCCGCGGCGGCGTTCGCCTCGATGAACCTCATCGCCTCGTCGAACCACACGTCGGTGCAGTAGCCCTCGAACGCCTCGGTGCGCCCGTCGCGGCGGTACGTGTCGTCGAAGTAGTCGTTCCCCCAGTAGTCCGGCGTCTGGCTGACGCCCCCGCCGCCGTGGACCAGCACGTCGTCGAAGCCCCGGTCCTGCGGGCGGAACGGGTAGTTGTCGCCGAGGTGCCACTTGCCGAAGATGCCCGTCCGGTACCCGCCCGCGCGGAAGACGTCGCCCATCGTCACCTCGCCCCGGCGCAGGAGCGACCGCCCCATGATCGTGTGCCACACGCCCGTGCAGTTGCAGTAGCGCCCGGTCATCAGCCCCGCACGCGTCGGGGCGCACGTCGGGCCCACGTGGTACTCCCGCAGCCGCACGCTCTCGGCGTGCAGCCGGTCCAGGTTCGGCGTGCGAATGATCTCGTTGCCGTGGCAGCGCAGGTCCCCGTAGCCCTGGTCGTCGGTGATCACGAACACGACGTTTGGTCTCTTCTCGGCCGGCATGGGCACGCTCCTTCGAGGTCAGGGGTCCACGGACTGCACGGATTACACGAACGGCGCGGAAGAAGAAAGGCCCCGCGCGGGTCCTTGCCCGGCGGCGGCGCGCGAGTACCATGGGCCGACCCGGTCCGCCAGGTTGGGCCGAGACGCACAGGAGTCATGCATGGCAGGCACAGGCGAGGCGATCGGCGGCTTCCACCACGTGGCGATCAAGGTCGCCGACTTCGACGCCGCGGTGCGGTTCTACACCGAGGCGCTCGGTCTCACCGAGGCGCTGCGCTGGGGCGAGGGCGACAAGCGCGCCGTCATGCTCGACGCGGGGGACGGCGCGTGCGTGGAGATCTTCGCGGGCGGCTCGGCGGACGCCCAAGGCGGCGGGCCGATCCTGCACTTCGCCCTGCGGACGGACGACGTCGATGCCGCCGTCGAGCGGGTCCGGGCGGCCGGGGCCGAGATCACCATGGACCCCCGGGATGTGAACATCCCCTCCGATCCGGTCCTGCCCGTGCGGATCGCCTTCTTCCGGGCGCCCGGCGGGGAGGTCGTCGAGCTCTTCCAGGAGCGGCCGGCGTCGTAGCCGTCCGTGGAGGAGCCCTTCCCTCGGCGACGGCGCCGTCAGCGGCGCTTCCCGCGCGGGGGTTTCTTCTTCTGCCGCCCCCGCATGGCCGCGTAGACGCACTTGGCCAGGGTCCGGCTGCCGGGGCGGAAGCCGTGCTGCTGGAGGGTCGGGATCCGGGCGACCCGCTCGTAGTCGGCGGCCCGGAGCTGCCGGCAGCCGGTCAGGTCCAGCGTCTGGAGCCGCAGGGACTCGATGCCCGCCAGCGACGCCAGGGCGGTGCAGTCCGACAGGTCCAGCTCGACCAGCCTCGCCCCCGCCAGGGCCGACAGGTCGCCGGTCAGCTTGCTGCATCGCTGAAGGACGAGCGTGCGGAGCCCCGTGACCTTCACGCCGCTCAGCGACGTGAGGTTCGTGCAGCCGGTCAGGTCCAGGGACGTCAGTGGCAAGCGCCCCAGCGGCGTCAGGTCGTCGGGCAGCTGCGTGCAGCCGGCGAGGCTCAGTTCCGCGATGGGCAGGCGCTCGATCCCGGCCAGCGACTCCAGGTTCGTGCAGCCGGCGAGGGTGAGGGTCTCCAGGGGCTGCTTCTCGAGGCCCTTGAGCGACGTGAGTCCCGAGCAGTTCGTCAGGTTCAGGCTGGTGAGCTGGGCGCGTTCGAGCACCGACAGGTCGCCGGCCAGGCCGCGGCAGCCGGCCAGCGAGAGCTTCTTCAGCGGCAGGCCCTCGAGGCCGGCGAGGCTCTCGAGCTGCCCGCAGCCGGCGAGGTTGAGCGAGCCGATGCCGTCCTGGCCCTTCAGCGCGTCGAGGCAGCGGATGGCGCGGCACTCCTCCAGCGAGAGGCGCGTGAGCTTCAGCCCCTCGACGCCCTCGAACGTCTCGACGCCGCACTGTGCCAGCGACAGGGAGGTGACCTTCGTGCCGGCCAGCACGCGCAGGTCCCGCAGGCCGCCGAAGCCCACCAGGCGCAGCGACGTCAGCGGCATGTCTCGAACCATGGAAAGGCCCCGGATGGCGGGGTTCGGGCTCAGCGCCAGGCTCCGCAGGGGCATGCCCTTCAAGGCCTCGACGTTCTCCAGGCCGCTGCAGCCGGTGAGGTCCAGCGACGCCAGCGGCGCGTCCTCCAGGCCGTGAAGGCTCTTCAGGGCGGCGCACTCGCTCAGGGTCAGGTTCTGAAGCGGCATGCCGGCCAGGGCGGACAGGTCGCCTCGCAGGTCGGAGCACTCCGAGAGGTCCAGGCTCGTCAGGGGCAAGGCGGCCAGGAACTCCAGCGAGACCAGCCCCCGGGCGCCGCGCAGGTCGACGCGGTGGATCTCTCCGTCCGTGTCGGGGCGGAAGTGGACGCGGATCCGGGCCTTCGGGTTCGTCCGGGCGAAGTCCCGCTGGAGCAGCTCGACCTGGAGGTCGGTGGGCAGGCGGTTGCGGGCCCGCCCCCGGGCAAGCAGGTCCGACCGCAGCGCGCTGGTCGCCGGCCGGAAGGGGTAGCGGTTCCTGACGCCCGCCAAGGCCGCGTTGAGGTCCTGCAGGGCCAGCCGCGCCCGCGTCCACTCGATGCCGCCGGGGGCGAGCTTGCCCGCGGCGTGACGGCAGTACCTCGCGGCGCGATGCGCGCACAGCAGCTTGCCGTCCGGGGAGGCCCTGGCGGCCAGGCTGCGGTACCAGCTACCCAGCTCGACGCAGACGTTCGGGTCGAGCTGGTCCACGGGCCGGGCGACCAGCGGCAGGTACGTTCGGGTCGCCTCGTCCACGTCGGGGGTGAGCAGGGCGGCGGCCCGTTGGGGCAGGTCCAGCTCCGTCAAGTAGAGGCGGATGGCGGTCTGCCGCGACGCCCGGTCGTCCGGGCGGCCCTTCAGCCGAGCCTCGACGGCCCGGGCCAGCCCGGCGAAGCGGCTCCGCCCGGCGAGGTACTTCTGCATGGCCAGGACGTCGCGTCCGGTGGGGGAGCGGATGGCCCGGGCGACGGGGAAGGCCTTCCGCAGCAGGAGCAGGGCCTCGTCGTAGTCGCCCGCGCGGTGGGCCTTCTCGGCGCGGCGGATCAGCAGGATCAGGATGTGCTCGCCGGCCTCCACGCGGGCGAACCGGGTCGCGCGGGCATAGCGGCGCTGGGCGATCTGGAGGCGCTTTTCCCAGCAGGCCCGCTCCTTCTCGGGCAGCCTTTGGGCCAGCAGGCGCATGGCCGCGACGGCGTGGTCGTAGCCGGCCGGGGCCTTCGAGCCCAGCTCGTAGGCCTTCTCGCACAGCTCCGCCAGCACGTCGGGTCGTGCGTCGGCTTGGCGGGCGGCCTTCAGGACGCGCCCGGCGAGCGCCGCGTCGTCGGCCGCCGTCGCCGTGCGGGTGACCTTGCGGTACTCGGCGCCGAAGAGGCCGTCGAAGACCCCCGCCGCGTCCCGCGCCGGGGCCGACGCCGGCGCGGAGGCGGGCGCGGACGCCGGGGCCGCCCGAAGCGCCGCCGCGACGCACAGGACCATCGCCCCCGCCGCCGCGCCCATCGACCGCATGGGGGAGCCTTGCATCAAGCCGCTTCCTTTCCATGGGGCGCGCCGCCGCGGCGGCACGCCCGGTATTAAATGCCGCCTCGCGGCGGGCGGTTACCCCAATTCGGCCGTCAGCGGCCCCGGCGCGGTTGCGGGCCTGCGGCCGATCCACTACACTGCCGCGCCATGCCGGAGCCCCTTGCGAGACAGGAGCGGCCCTCGTCGGCCCGGGCATGGGCCATCGCCCGGGCGCTGCTGCTGGTGGGCCTCGTCGCGGCGGCGGGGTACTGGCTGTTCGCCGACACGGTGCGGAAGTACGCCCCGTCGGTGGGCCGGCGACCCCTGCGGGTGAGCTTCTGGGGGCCCTTCCAGGAATTCCGGATGTGGAAGACGATGCTCGCCAACTTCCGCCGCCGCCACCCCGACGTGCCCGTGAGGATGGAATACTTCCCCAGCCGCTACGAGCAGAAGATCGGCCAGCTCCTCGTCGCCGACGACGCGCCGGACGTGATCCTCTACCAGGACGAGCCGTTCCCGAACATCATCGAGCACGACCCCAACCGGGGCATCGAGCCGAAGTTCGCCAACCTCACGAGGCTCTCCCGGCGGCTCGGCGAGGGCGAGGCTTGCACCCGCGAGGCCTTGCTGAAGACCTTCTGGCGGACGTCGGTGGAGTACTTCGGCCGCTGGGAGGGCCCGGGCGAGGACCGCGCCTGGCAGCAGTATGCCCTGCCGGTCTGGGGCGGGTGCAACCTGTTCTACTACAACAAGGCGTGCTTCCGGCGGGCGGGGATTCGCCTCGCGACGCTGCCCGGGCCGGAGGGCTTGGTCCGCGACCCGAACGGCGGCTGGCTGCTGGACGACGAGCACTGGGACCTGCGCGAGTTCGTCGAGGTCTGCAAGCTGTTGACGCTCGACGAGGACGGCGACGGGCGCAAGGAGCAGTTCGGGCTGTCGCTGAACTCGTCGGTCTACTGGCTGCCGCTGCACTACGCCTGCGGGGCCGACATCCTCAACGCCGAGCGCACGAGGACGGTCTTCCTGGGCCCGGCGGTGGAGCGGTCGCTGCGGCTGTGGCAGGACCTGATGTACACGTACCGCGCGACGCCGCGCTCGGCGGAGCTGGGGCAGATGAACGAGGGCGTGGGCTTCTTCACCGGGCGGGTGGCGATGTTCTGCTCCGGGCCGTGGGGCATGCCGTTCCTCAACGAGGCGCACCTGGACTACGACGTCCTGCACGTGCCCCGCAACCCCGAGACGCGCCGCCGCGCCACCCGGATCACCTGGGACTGCGTCGCCGTCGCCGCCGGCTCCACGAAGAAGGCCGAGGCCTGGCGGCTCGTCCGGCACCTGACCTCCATGGAGAGCATGCGGGTCGTCGCCGACGTCCAGCGGTCGATCCCCGCCCGCAAGGAGGCACGGGACTACTTCATCTCCGTCAACCCGAGGGTGACCGTCCGGAAGTTCGTCGAGACGGCCGGGTCCTACGCCCGAATGCAGCCCATCACCAAGCACTGGTCGATCATGACCCGGGCGTGGGGCGACGCCATGCGGGAGCTGCGCCGGGAGAACGCCGACGAGCGGCTGACGCCCGCCGAGGCGATCGGCATGTTCCACGCCGACGCGAGGCTCGGGAAGGTCCTGCCGCCGGCGGATGCCGACCGGGCCGCTCGCTACCGCCGGCTCTATGACGAGCGGCGTACCCGGCGTGCGGCCCGGAAGGAGCCGGCCCCGTGAGCCCTCGCCGGGACGAGCCGCGACCGCGCCGCCGGACCCGGAGCCGCCTGCGCGTCTCGCAGAACCGCGTGGGCTACCTGTTCGCCTCGCCGTGGCTGATCGGCCTGGTGGGGCTGACGCTGCTGCCGATGATCGCCTCGCTGCTGCTGAGCTTCTGCCGGTGGAAGGGGCTGGACCTCGGGGAGATCGAGTGGGTCGGCCCGGCGCACTACCGCGAGGCGCTGCGGGGCATTCGCACGGGGGTGGTGCGCGACGTCGAGCAGCTCGCCCGCCACGAGACGCCCGCCTCGTTCGACGCCCCCGGCGACCCGGACGTCTACATCTCGCTGAAGAACACGATCTACTACACGTTCCTGGCCGTGCCGATCGGGCTGGGCGTCTCGCTGATGCTCGCGGTGCTGCTGAACCAGAAGCTCAAGGGGATCGGGCTGTTCCGGACGATCTTCTACATGCCGCACGTCATCGGGGGCGTCGCGACGATCATGATGTGGATGTGGGTCTTCAACCCCGACTTCGGGCTGCTGAACAGCCTGCTTCGCGGCGCGGCGCAGCCGCTGGTCTGGGCGGGCTGGCTGGCGGCGAACTGGCAGCCGCCCGGGTGGCTCTACAGCGAGGAGTGGTCCAAGCCCGCCCTGGTGATCATGAGCGTCTGGGGCGCCGGCGGGGCGATGCTGATCTTCCTGGCGGCCCTTCAGAACGTTCCGGAGCAGCTCTACGAGGCCGCCCGCATCGACGGCGCGGGGCGGATCGCCCAGTTCCGCCACGTCACCCTGCCCCAGATCTCCCCGGCGATCTTCTTCAACCTCGTCATGGGCATCATCGGGACGTTCCAGGTCTTCAACAGCGCCTACATCATCACCGGCGGCACCGGCGGGGAGGGCAAGAGCCTGCTGTTCTACGTGCTGTACCTCTACACCAAGGCCTTCGTGGACTTCGAGATGGGCTACGCCTCGGCCCTGGCGTGGGTCCTCTTCGTCATCATCCTGATCTTCACGATGCTCGTCGTGCGGTCCAGCGCCCTGTGGGTCTACTACGAGGGGGAGCGGCCATGACGAGAAGCCGACCAGTCTTCCCGCCCGTCGCGGCCCGCCCGCCCCGGCGGCGCCGCCGGCTCGGCCAGGCCGTCGCGTACGCCGTCCTGGCCGCCCTGGGCGTCTCGTTCCTCTTCCCGATCCTCTGGTCGATGACGGCCTCGGTCAAGCCGTTGGAGGAGGTCTACCGGTTCCCGCCGGAGATCTGGGTCTCCCAGGCGAGGTGGAGCAACTACCCCGAGGCCCTCAGCAAGCTGCCGTTCTTCGCCTTCCTGGGCAACACGCTGGTGATCGTGGTGGCGGCCTGCTTCGGGCAGGTGCTCAGCAGCTCGCTGGTGGGCTACGCCTTTGCCCGTCTGCGGTTCCGCGGGCGGGGGATCTGGTTCGTGGTCCTGCTGGCCACGATGATGCTCCCCGGGCAGATCCTCCTGATCCCGCACTTCCTGCTCTACAAGCACCTGGGGTGGGTCAACACGTACAAGCCGCTGATCGTCCCGCACTGGCTCGGCGGGGGAGCGTTCTTCATCTTCCTGTTCCGCCAGTTCTTCAAGGGCATCCCGCGGGAGCTGGAGGAGGCCGCCCGCATCGACGGGGCCGGCGACCTGGCCATCTACTGGCGGATCTTCCTGCCGAACGCCAAGCCGGTCCTGGCCACCGTCGCCGTCATGAGCTTCATCGCGCACTGGAAGGAGTTCATGGGCCCGCTGATCTACCTGTCGGACTTCGAGCGGTACCCCATCAGCCTCGGGCTGCACATGTACAACTCCCTCGAGGGCGCGTGGGTGAACCTCCTGATGGCCGCCTCGATCGTGGCGCTCGGCCCGCTCGTGGTGATTTTCTTTTTTGCCCAGCGATACTTCGTCAAGGGGATGCTGCTGACGGGGACGAAGGGCTGAGGCCCCCCGGGCCCGGCGACGCCCCGGCGCCCGCCGAAAGCCCATGCCGGAGCAGGGATTCCGCCGCGGGAGGCCCCGCGCCGCCGCCGGGGGCGGCGTCTTCCGCCCGCGGGCCGGCCGAACGGACACAATTTTGCGAAAGGTCGGAAAGCTCTCTTGATTTCTGGCGGTCCTGTGGTAAGATACGGCCGTACGCCTTGAGCAGAGGAGCAGTTTGTACCGCCAGGAGGCTGCGAAGCAG
Source organism: uncultured Planctomycetaceae bacterium (assembly GCA_964642165.1). Taxonomy (GTDB): domain Bacteria; phylum Planctomycetota; class Phycisphaerae; order SM23-33; family SM23-33; genus CAYRVX01. Next base: position 20,250 of record CAZXOC010000070.1, read on the forward strand.
CAGATCAATTCGTCGGATATGATGACGGCTTGCCCCTCGGGGCACACATTCACAACGTCTTGCAATTTCAATAGTTTCACCTGATCGGACGAGAGGATTGCCGCCCTTGCCCTCGCGAGGGCGGCGAGAGAAGAGGATGAGACTGTAGCCGGGAATCCTATTGCCGGCGTCATCGTAGTGGAACGTGCGCACACCGCCCGCGCGCCTCGGGCGCGGGGGAGGGTGTGTGTGCTGTCATGTGAATGCGATCTGAACCGGACAACCGACGTCACTTCATCCTGATCGAAAGGGAGAGAAGCATGTCTCGGAAGGCCTGTCTTGTTGCCGTCATGGCGTGCGTGGGTCTGTTGGGCCTGGCTTCCGCTCAGGGCCAGACGGACATCTCCTGGGACGGCTCGATGGACTCCAACTGGTTCCTCGACCAGAACTGGAGCCCCGTCGGCGTCCCGGGCGTCGATGCCAACGCCATCTTCGCCGACCAGGACAACCGTACGGTGGACCTGCAAGGCCAGGACGGCACCGCCCTGTGGGTGAACCTGATGTTCGGCGCGAACAACTACACCATCCAGAATGGTGGGTTGCTGTTGTCCGGCGGCGGCGGGATCATCTCCCGGGCCGGCACGGGCGCCGGCAACACGATCTCCGCGTCGGTCTCGGGCACCAACCTGAACATCAACGTCGACAGCGGCTTGCTGGAGCTCTCCGGCAACAACGCGGGCATGGATGCCGGCAGCGTCGCCACCATCGACGCCACCGGCGAGCTGTACCTGACCCACTACAACGCCGCCGGCAGTGCGCGCATCGATATGGGCGGCGGCACGCTGCGCCTCGCCGAGGTGATGGTCTCGGTGATCCCGGACATCCAGAGCCTCGACGTCGGCGACGACGTCTCGCCCGGGACGGGGTGGTCCTACGAGCCCGGCACGGACCAGCACACCCTCATCGGCAACGGGCATGACATCTGGGACGACGCCGACGACTTCCGGTACGCCTACCTCCCCCTGTCGGGCGACATCGACGCCGTGGCGCATGTGGGCGCGATGACGGGGCCGGGCGACAACGGCTGGCGCAAGGCCGGCATCATGGTCCGCGAGACGACCGACGCCGGCAGCCGCCACGCCACGATGGTCCTGACGCCGGACGTCGCGCACGGCGCGTCGCTGCAATCGCGCTCCGCGACCGACGGCGGCAGCGCGAACATCGATTCAAACATGGCCCCGACGCCGCCGGGATGGATCCGCCTCGTCCGCTCGGGCGACACGTTCACCGGCTACTGGTCGACGGACGGCGAAGACTGGACCGAGCAGGGCGCGGTGAGCATCGCCATGCCCACGGACGTGCTCATCGGCCTGGCCGTCACGTCGCACGAGGAGGAGGGCAAGCTGACCACGGTCGCCTTCGACAACGTCAGCTTCTTCCAGCCGACCCCCACCGGCGACTTCGGCAACAACGTCGTGGCGCTGACGGCCACGAGCTCGATCATCGAGAACGAGGGCCCCATCGCCGCCCTGCTGGGCACGCTGGACATGCAGCCCGACTCGACGCTGACGGCCTACGGCGACGTGGAGTTCGGTGCGATGACGATGGCGCCGGGGGCGAGCCTGGACGCCAACGACAAGTTCTCCGCCACGAGCCTGGGCCTCGACGGCGGCACGGCCACGGTGACCCTCCGCAACGGCACGTACACCGTCGGCCCGGTCAACGACGGCGGCACGCCCACCGTGCTGCTCAAGGACGGGATCGGCACGCTGGACCTGAACACCCTGGCCGGCACGGCCCTCGCTGCGGACTCCGACGTCCACATCGCCGCGGGCAAGGTCCGCGCGACCAAGGACGCGACGGCGAGCACCATCGGCGACGCCCGCGTGGTCCTCGCCGGGGGCACGCTGGAGGTGGAGGGCTACGGGCTGACCCCCGTCAACGGCTTTGCCGCCAGCCGCTTCGCCGGCAACAAGGACCTCAGCATCGTGGAAATCGAGGGCACGTACAGCGACCCGAGGGACACGACGACGTTCACCGGCTCCGGCGGGCTGCTGGCCGAGTCGCCCGGCGAGCGGACCGAGTATGACGGGCCGCTCATCTTCGGGAACTGGGACGTCGGCAACGGCGTCGGGTGGAACGTGCCCTTCCCCACCAACGGCGGCGGCGATAACTTCCAGACGCTCTTCACCGGACAGTTCAACACGGGCGACAACGGCGGGACGTGGACGTTCCGTGCCCGGATCGATGACGACGGCGGGTTCTGGATCGACCTCGACCACAACGGCGTGTTCGAGCTCAGTGACCGGATCGTCGTAAGCCACTGGAACGATGGGGGCAACACCAACACGGTCGACCTCGAGCCCGACACGACCTACAACGTGGCCTTCACCACGCGCGAGGGCGGCGGCGGCGACCAGGCCTACTTCGTCTACATGAGGCCCGGCGAAACGGCGGAGAGCTGGATCGACTCGTCCAACGCGACCCAGGACGGGTGGTGGACGCACTATATCGCGGCGGGTTATCCGGACTACGGCAACGACGTGCTCGCCCTGGCCGGCACGAGCTCGGCCATCGAGGTCGTCGCCGACGGCGCCGCCGACTTCGGCCAGCTGACCGTCGGGGACGGCGCGGCCGTGGCCCTCAAGGGCAGCGTGACCTTCACCAACACCGTCATCCAGGGCTCCACCGCCACGCTATCCACGCTGGTCGGAGTCAGCTCGCTGGGCAAGATCGAGAAGCAGTCGGGCGACCTGACCATCACGGCGGCGGGGACCGACGGCACGCTGGCCCTGACCAACACCTACTTCGGCAGCAACCTCGACAGCGACACGACCCTCCTCATCCAGGGCGGCACGGTGTCCGGCAGGATCGAGGGCGGGCGCAGCTCCCTCGGCGAGGCCGCCATCGAGTTGGACGGTGGGACGCTGGACCTCGGCGCGGTCGCCACGGAGATCGACCCCACCTTCCAGTACTACCGCTTCACCCCGACCCTCTTGCGCGGCCGCGGGACGGAGAACTCGGTGCAGCTCTCGGAAATGCAGGTGCTGCTGGACACCCTCCAGGTCACCGGCGCGACGGCCACCAACCCGGGCGGGAACAACCCGGCCGGCGAGCCGCCGAGCAACGCCGTCGACGGCGACACCGGGACCAAGTGGCTGGACCTCAACAAGGGCGCGATCGTCCTGGACTTCGGGGCGGCGACGACCATCGACCAGTACCAGTGGGCCACCGCCAACGACACGCCCGATCGCGACCCGATCCGCTGGAAGCTCGAGGGCAGCAACGACAACGCCACGTGGGAGATGCTGTCCGACCTGACCCGGGAGGACCAGACCGTCACGACCGACCGGTACACGTTCGTCGGCCCGTTCGACGCCCAGCAGGTCCTCCTCGCCCTGGCCGAGTACACCAACCCCGTGACGGTGGTCGGGCCTGGCTCGGGCATCGCGGTTGGCGGCCCGACGCGCCTGGGCCTGGTGACGATGAACGACGAGTCGGGCGTGACCATCACCGGCAGCGACTCCTTGACCATCCCCAGCCTGAAGCTGGTGGCGCGCGAGAAGGCCTCAGTAGTGACGATGGACGTCGCGGGCGGGATCGACGTGATCGTGGAGAAGCTCACCGAGGCCGACGATGCCAACAACGACTTCACCAAGCTCGGCGAGGGGCGGCTGATCTTCCCGCTCGGGGAGGAGTCCAACGACGACAAGACGTACATCGTCGTCCAGGGCGGAGACGTGCTGGTCCTGGCCGACAGCCCCAACCCGGGTGACTATCGAAAGGCCCTGCCGGACGCGACCTTCGAGCTCGACGGCGGGACGCTGGGCATCGTCAGCGCCGACGGCAACGACCTCGTCTGGGACAACGACACGTACCTCAATGGCTCCGGCACCATCTACGCCGGCTCCGGCGATGGCATCGGCCACGCCGGGCCCGTCCAGGTCACGCTCGCGCTGCCGTACGACCTGGAGGCCCCCGACAGCTCGACGCTGACGTTCGAGGCCGATGCCGGCTACACCCTCGCCGTCGAGAACGAGGTCTACGGCGACGGCAACGGCGTCGTCGTCAAGGACGGCGAGGGGACGGTCGTGCTCAACGTCGGGCTGGTGCACTCCGGCTCGACGACCGTCAAGGCCGGCACGCTCCGGACCAATGTCCCGATCGAGTTCACCAGCGAGATCACGGTCGACGGCGGCCTGCTGGACGCCAACGGCATCGTGGACCTCGTCACGTTCGGCAACGACCCCGGGAACGCGACCGTCAACGGCGGCGGGATCCACGCCCGCGAGACGTTCGACGCCAACGCCCTGACCATCCACGGCGGCGACTCGACCTTCGAGGGCAACGTGACCCTCATCGAGGGCCTCACCATCACCAACGGGCGGATGGTCACCGGGGCCATGGCCACGCTCGACACGCCGGCGCTGAGCGCCACCGGCGGCGAGCTCCAGGCCGACGGGATCGTCCTGGCCCCCTCCGTCGACGTCAACGGCGCGACCGTCACCACCAACGACCAGCTCGAGGCGACGGATATCCTCGTCCAGAGCGGCACGCTGAACGCCAACGGCACGGTGTCGGCCGACGTCCTGAACGTCACCGGCGGCCTGTACAACCAGCCGACCACCGACCTGAACGTCCCCGAGATCAACCTCACCGGCGGCGTGGCCAACGTGGGGCAGAACCTCTCGACCGACTCGCTGACCCTCACGACCGGGGCGAAGCTCGACATCGAGGGCACGGTCACCGCAACGGCCATCGAGGTCAACGACGGCCTGCTGTTCCTCAACAACGCCGCCGCACTGGATAACGTGCCGGACTTCACGCTCGAGACGACCTCCGGCGGGAGCTGGCTGAACCTGGGCACGGCGCTGGGTGCCGGGCGGCCCATCATCACCGTCGCCAGCGGCTCGCTGATGGACGGCAACACGTTAGGGTCGGTCTTCAGCGGCGCCTGCTGCTACGACTCGGTGACCATGCCGCTGGTCAACGTCGTCCTCGAGGAGGGCGCCATCTGGGGCGGCACGACCGCGCCGACCACGGACATGCTGGGCGGCATCGGCCCGGCCGACGCCAACGGCGACCGCCTCGGGCGAGCCATCATCGGCGATGACGATGCCGAGAAGATCAAGCTCGGCGATGACCCCCTGGAAATCGACGACATCTACCGCACGGCCTCCTACGGGCCGTGGACGGTCGGGCCCTTCGTGGGCGAGATGGTGGAGGGCACCACGGGCCAGGGCCTCGATATCAACGTCAACGGCGTGACCGACGTCGAAATCGGCATGATGGCGAAATTCACCACCGCGAACGAGGACACCGGCGTCCACTTCGTCGGGCCCGGCACCGTCACGTTCACCGCGAGCCCGTGGCCGATGGACTGGAACGTGATCAGCCGCACCGGCCCGGAGGACCTCAGTCAGGTCAACCAGGACATCCTGGTCCTGGACGCCGGCGCCGTGTACGACGACAAGGAGTTCAAAGTCGCCAACGGCCGCGTCCGGCTGACCTCCAACGAGGCCCTCAAGCCCAAGGGCACGCTCACCCTCCAGGACGGCTCGTTCGTCGACCTCGACAACATCCGCCCCACCCAGGGCACCTTCAACGTCGAGGAAGGCGCCATGGTCTGGGTCAACGACAACAACCGCTTCAACGGCGGGGCGGACTTCACCTGGGAAGGGGGCTCGATGCTGGTCTACCGGGTCGACAACTTCGACCCGACGACCGTGGACTGGCCGACGAACGTCCACTTCATCAACGACCACGCGAACTATGACCGCTTCGACGGCGCCGGTCTGGTCCTCTCCGACGGGGCGTACCTGATCGGCCCGGTCAACCACTTCGGGCGGATCTCCGGCGACAACACGGGCGTCCGCGCCGCGCCCGACTCGCTGCCCGGCGACACCATCGGCGTCGCCAAGAACCGCACCAGCGACAACTGGGACCAGAAGCGCTACTACGTCGAGGACCCCTTCGACCTGAGCTTCGAGCACGACGGCAACCAGTACGCCTTGAACCTCCTGGTCGGCAGCGACCACCCGATGACCACGGTCATGGGCAACAACAACAAGGACCGCTGGACCGGCTGGATGGAGGGCACCGTCTTGTTCCGGGAGCGGAACGTCGTCGGCGACGTGACCGTCCTGTCCGGGCAGATGCGGATCGACCTCGACCGCGGCGCGCGGACGTGGGAGTCCGGCGGCATCACCATCCCCGACGCCAACGCCGAACGCCGCCCCGTGCTGTGGATCCGCCGCGACCAGAGCGACGCCTCCAACCGCGGCACGGTGACCATCAAGGGCGACATCGACATCGGGCGGGACGGCTTCTTCTCCACCCACCAGGACGCCTGGGACACCACACGCCAGATCGTCGACGGAAACTTCGTCGACAACATCACCGTCCGCGACGGCGGGGCGGCCTACTTCTGGCTGAGCACTACCGGCAACGGCCAGTACAGCAACCAGGAGATCCGACCCGGCGTCAGCGGCGTGCACATCGAGCAACTCGTCACCGTCACGGGCGGGCCGGCGGGCACCGAACGCTACTACAACTGGATCGACAACGTCGGCCGGATGAACGACAACCACGCCGGCCTGAGCCTGTCGGTCTTCCGCCAGGGCGGCGGGAACGCCTACCTCAAGAACCTCGTCCTCCGGCAGGACGACCCCAATGTGCCCGCCGTGCTGTCGATGCGCCCGGACGGGCTGACCCTCTACGCCGACCTGACCTTCGAGACCGACGCGACGACCAGCGACAGGTCCAATTCCACCAGCGGCCCCTGGCACGTCATCAACGCCCTCAGCACCGGCGGCGACCGCGTCTGGACCATCGGCGAGGACGGCCAGGACTACATGCGCAACGAGCTGTGGGGCAACCTCGGCGACGAAAGCGGCCGCTTCACCGTCAACATCGTCAACGGCGAGCTGTGGCTGCGCGATCTCGACCAGGACCCCAACTACCCGCGGGTCTTCGTCAACGAGTTCAACCTGATGGGCAACAACAGCACGTTGCGGCCGTACGCCCGGAACCAGCTCCGCGGGTCGCCGGAGGAGGGCGACCCCGGCCCGTACTGGACGTTCGACTGGCCCATCAACGTCATCGACGCCGACGGCGATCCGAACAACACGGACGGCACCATCCACACGTACGCCTACGACAACCCGGCCGCCCCGTGGGCCGTGGCGTACTACCCCAACGTCCACCTTGCCGAGGGCGCGACGATGTCGGCGGCGGAGTGGGCGGCCCGGCCGATCTTCGACCTCCATCTCGACGGCGACGCCACGTATGCGTTGCAGGGCAACTCCGTGGCCTTCAACATCGCCCTCATCGACGGCGGCCCCGGGACCATCGAGTTCCGCGGCACCGGCGACGGGGGGATGAACATCTTCGGCCCGGTCCGCGACCACGACATCATCTGGGACTCGCCGTCCTGGCTGCGCCTGGGCGATCCGGACAACAACGGCACGGGTGAGATCCCCGGCATCGTCGGCAACGTCCCGTTCGTGGGCGACAGCGCCACGGGCTTCGACGGCGGCGGCAACCGCCTGTTCGTCACCCACACCGGCGGCAACGTCCTGCTCGTGATCGACCCGAACCTCAGCCTGATCGACCACATGGGCACGGCCGACGACGCCCTGATCCTCCAGTACACCCGCGCCGCCGGGGACTACAACCCGGACATGCAGATCAACCTCCGCGGCGGGCGCTTCCAGATCCAGACCGAGCGGGCCAGTGGAGGCAACTGGGTCAATTACCTCGGCGAGGTCCGCGTGATTGCGGACACTGCCGGCAGCCTGCGGACCAACTTCGAGGGCAGCGGCAGCGGCGACGGCTTCATCCGCCTGAGCGACCTCGTCATGGAGCCCAGCTCCAGCTTCGAGGTCATCGAGTGGGACGACGTGCCCGCCTACATCAACGCCACG
>CAZXOC010000071.1:0-2708 GCA_964642165.1 uncultured Planctomycetaceae bacterium
GAAGACGTTGAACTCCGGGCCGGTAACCGGTGTCTCGTGATTGGGCATGCCGATGGGCCGCACGGCGCGGCAGGCGGTCATCGGGATCCGGACGCCCCGGCCATCGTACGTCCCCATCACGACCGGCTCGCCGAAGAAGTCCTGCGCGCTGACGATGCGGAACTCCTGGCCCGTCCTCAGGACCTTGCGCAGGTCGGCGTTGACGGCCGCCTTCCGGTCCCAGTTGTAGACGATCACGTGGGCGCGGCCGGGCTCGTACCGGTTCGGCCGCACGAAGACGTTCGCGCCGGTCGGCTTGGATCCGAGAAACCTGCCGTGGGCGTCGAGGCCTTCCTTGCGCCATTGCGCCCAGGTGATGCTGCCGCCTTGCCCGTCGCGCCTCAGGGCGAACGGCGGCGAGCTGCCGACCCGGTGGACGTACGTGTTGCGATCCCACTCGTACGTCCCGACGCCGACGCCCTTCGGCACGTCCAGGCGAAGCAGGCTGCCCATGCCGATGAGCGTGTTGCCCTCAAACCTCACCCGCTCCCACAGCCGCACGTTCACCTGTCCCACGAAGTAGTTGTCCCGCACGGTCGCGTCCTTGTTCGGTCGGCCGGAGTAGCCCAACTGGACTGTCCCGCCGCCGTGCCGGGAGTCGCCGTACGTGTAGTTGCTCACCACGCTGATCCGCTCGGCCGGGCAGCCGCCGCCGATTAGGATGGCCGGCGTGCGGCTGTCGGCGCGGGCGGCCGAACCGTTGTGGAACGAGACGTTCCCCTCGAGGTGGAAGCCGCGGAGGAAGGCCCGGCTCGAGCCGTAGCAGTGCACGCCGTAGCTGAACTGGTTGAACATGACGTTGTCGATCAGCCGCTTCGTGCCCGTCTTGTTCTGGGCGTAGATGGCGTGCCCGTGTCCGCGGTCGGGGCCGATCCAGCCGTTGTTGTAGATGAGGCAGCCGTAGATCTCGCCGCCTTCCCCGCCGGACCAGAACCCGAAGCCGTTCGAGCAGTCATGCACGGCAAGGTTGATGAACGTCACATGCGAAGCCCGGCTGGTGAGCCCGCCGCGCCGGATGTCCGGCGGATGGGAGCCCTTGATCCTCGTCACGCGCCCGGGGTCACTGCACGTGATCTCCAGCCCCCACAGGACCGTCCAGTCGCCGTTCACGGACAAGAGCGTCGGCCTGTCATCGGTCCCGCGCGCGCGGCAGTCGATCGTGGCCCGCTCGCCGGGCACGGCGCGGATCGTGACCGGCTTGCCGCGCTGGCCCCGCACCGTGCTGGCCAAGCCGCCGCGGTACGTCCCGGCGCGCAAGTAGATGGTATCGCCCGGCCTGGCCGGGCTGCCCGGCCCGATGGCCGTCGCCAGGTCCAGCGGGTCCGCCTTGGTGCCCTTGCCGGCCGACCTGCCGTCGGGCGCAGCGTAGTACTCCGCGCCGAAGACGGTGCCCCATGCACAGGCGACGACAAGCGCGACGACCCAGCCCGTCCTTCTCATCGGTCCATCTCCTGGCATTGCGGTCTCCCGGCCGGGCCGCCCCGATCACCGCGACGCCGGCCGGGCGTCCAGCGCCTGCCGCACTTCCCGCAGCAGCGCCCCGGGCGAGTAGGGCTTCTGGAGCAGCTGGCTCCCGCCGGCGGGCAGGCGGCTCGCCTCGATCGCGCCGCGACTGTAGCCGCTGGTGAACAGGACAGGCACGCCCGGCCGCGCCGCCCGGACGGCGTCATGGACCTCGCGGCCGCTCTTCCTCGGCATGACCACGTCCACGATCGCCAAGTCGATCGTCTCGGCGTGTTGCTCGAACAGCCGCAGCGCCTCGTCCCCGTCGCGCGCGAGGACCAACCGGTAGCCGGCGCGCTCGAGGACCGTCGCGGCCAGCTTGCGCACCGATTCGTCGTCCTCGGCCAGCAAGATGGTCTCGGACCCGCCTGCGCCGTCCGCGTCCCGGGCGTCGTCGGCGCTGGCGGCCGGCGGCGCCTCGGCCGCGGGGAAGTACACACGGAAGGTCGTGCCGCACGCAGGGGCGCTCTCGAAGCGGATCATGCCGCCCTGGCGCTCGACGATGGCATAGACCGTCGCCAGCCCCAGCCCGGTGCCCTCGCCCATGTCCTTGGTGGTGAAGAACGGCTCGAAGATCCGGTCGTGGATCTCCTCGGGGATGCCCTTGCCGGTGTCCGAGACGGTCAGGACGACGAAGTCGCCCTCCTTGGCCCACGGCTTCTGCCGGCAGGACTCGGCGTCGAAGTGCGCCACGCCGGTCTCGATCGTGACGGTCCCGCCGCCGGCCATGGCGTCTCGGGCGTTGATGCACAGGTTCATCAGGATCTGCTCGAGATGCCCCGGGTCGGCGTAGACCGGCGGCACCCTGGTTTGCTCCCGCACGGCGAGCTCGACGTGCTCGCCGATGACGCGGCGGAGCATCTTCATCAGGTCGCCGATCACGTCGTTGAGATCGAGGTGCCGCGGCTGGACCGTCTCCCGGCGGCTGAACGCCAGCAGGCGCCGCGTCAGTGCCGCCGCCCGGTCGGACGCCCGGCGCACCTCCTGGAGGTTCGCGCGAAGCGGGCCGTCTTCGTCCAGCGCCGCCAGCGACAGGTCCGTGTACCCGCGGATTGCCTGGAGCAGGTTGTTGAAGTCGTGCGCCACCCCGCCCGCGAGTTGCCCGATGGCTTCCATCTTCTGGGCCTGGCGGAGCTGGGCCTCCAGGCGCTTCCGTTCGGAGATGT
>CAZXOC010000071.1:2808-27161 GCA_964642165.1 uncultured Planctomycetaceae bacterium
GCCCGGGCGGCCTCGGCGAAGTCCCGCCAGGCGTCGTTGACCGCCTCGATCACGCCGTCGGCGTTCAGGATCGCCACGTGCGACGACAGCCCGTTCAGCGTCGAGCGCGCGAAACGCTCCGATTCGTGCAGGGCCTCCTCGGCCTGCCTCCGCGCCAAGGCGTTGGCCAGGATCTCCCCGACCAGCCGGAACCGCTGCACCAGTCCCTCCGGCCAGTCACGCTCCGCGCGGAAGCAGCCGAACGCCACGACCCCGATGACCGAGCCCCCCACGCCCAGGGGGATGACCAGTTGGGACTTCACGCCGTGTTCGAGGCAGTACTGCCTTTCGCGCGCCGCCTCCTCGGGCAGATCGCTCAGCCGGGAGACGACAACCGTCCGACCTTCAGAGACGCATCGGGCATACCAGGGGAAGACCTTTTCCGGCGGGGCGTCCACGTCGGGGAAGGGGTTCCACTGCCCCCCGCCCGCCGTCCAGGACTGAAGGACCTCAAAACGTTGGGTCTCCGCAGACCGCTCGAGGACCGTGCCCCGATCCACGTCCAGGAACTCGACCAGCCGGCGAACGGTCCGCCGGATCTCCCGATCCACCTCGCCTGCCGGCAGGTTGATGAACCGCGCCGAGATGCTGGACAGCAGCCGCTCGAAGCGAAGACGCTCCTCGATGGCCTCTTCCGCGCGCGTGCGCTCGGTCACGTCGTGCATCAGGCCGAGGACGTGCGTCTTGCCGTCGGAACTCTCGAGGAGGGTCGTGGAGAAGGACACGAAGCGCGGTTCCCCGTCCGCGCGGGTGATCTCCCACTCCTCCCTCACCAGGTCCTTCCCCTCGCGCATCCGGTCGATCCGCTCCTTGGCGCGCTGCTGCACCTCCGGGTCCGGGTAGACGGTCTGGTACCACCCGCGCCGGTTGATCTCCTCCATGTCGTACCCGGTGATCTCGGTCAGCCGGTCATTCCAGACCGTGAACCTCAGGTACGGGTGCTCGGGAATGTCGTGGCAGACACACAGGCCCTCGGCGGCGCGCTCGATGATAGCCCGGCGGAAGGAGTTCTCCTCGCGCAGGGACCGCTCGGTCTCCTTGCGGTCCGTGATGTCGCTGAAGACGATCTGGCAGGCCGGGCGGCCCTCGTAGCTCGTGGCCGTGCCCTCGATCTCCACGTCGATGGTGCGGCCATCGGCGCGGAGGAGCTTTCCTTCGACCGCGGGCGCATCGCCCCCGTCGCGGTAGATCTGCTCCACCCGCTCCCGCGCCGTCGGGCCGAAAGCCGGGTGCACGTAGTCCCAGACGGCCTCGCCGAGGAACTCCTGCGGCGCGGTCCCCCCGAGCACCTCGGCGGCCCGGCGGTTCAGGAGGACGATCTTCTCGTCGGCGTGCACGGCAATGGGGATCGGGGAATTCTCGACCAGGTCGCGGTAGCGTCGCTCGCCGTCGCGGAGGCTCCGCGTCGCGCGCCCCACGCGCCGCCGGAGCTGGATGTTCCACAGCGCCAGCAGGCCCGCGCCCAGGGCCACGACGGCCCCGACGCCGAGCACCCACCGCCACGGGAAGTGCCGCATGGTGCCCACCCCCGCCACGCCGACCCGCCCCGCCCGGAGGGCGGGCAGCACACGGGACCGTTCCATCAGCCGCCATCCCGCTTCCAGGCCCGTCTTCCGGGACCACAGCCGCCGCAGGTCGGCGTCCATCCCGCCGGGCTGGCTACGGGCTTCCCGCAGAAGCCGGGGCGCACTCGCCCGGGCGGTTGCGGCCAGGCACGTCCCGGCCAGTGCGACCCACAGCAGCCCCGCCCGCCGGCACGACCCTTCGCGCGAAACCGTCACTCTCATCGCTTCCTCTTCCCGCTCCGCGGCCATCTCACGACGGCGCCGGGGGGGCCGCGGCCGGCCCCCGCACCGAACGAACCTCGCCCGTCCCGGCGGAACTGCCCTATCGGCCGCAAGGGGACATGATAGCCGCTTCCCGGGCCACTGCCCACTGTCCCGCTGCTGCGGACCGGCCCGGGCACCGCGCCGACGCTCCCCGTCGGGCCGCTTCCAGCCGCGTCAGGGCGCGAACGCCTTCGACGGCCGGAACTCCGTGCCCGCGGCGCCGATGCCGGACAGCGAATCGTGCGAGCGGACAAACATCCGGTTGCCACGGAAGAACGGCAGCGCCGGCGGCGCCCAAGCTCGTCGCCGCCGCGACGAGCGCCGCAGCCGCCAACGACCAGGTCTCAGATGCGCGCCATCCCATGGGGCTACTCGCTCAGCACGATCTTCGCCGGCGTCCCGCTGCTCGCTTCAGGTCGACGGTGTAGAGGCCGATCTGCCCGCCGCGCACCCAGAGGTCGGAGCCCGTCAGCACGGTCAGTTCCAGCCGGATCCCGCCGCCCCCGACGGCGCCCTCCTGCACGCAGCCATCGTGGAAGCCGTTGTTGTAGCCGGGGGCCATGCCCTGGACCGGAGCCCACCTGCCGCCCTCGCAAGCGAGGTGCAGGATCAGGTGTACGGCCTGGGAGCCCGGATCGGCACCGCGGAACAGGCCCTTCCAGAGGATCACCGTCATCTCGCCGGTGAAGGCGTCGGGCGCCGGGCCGGCCGCCGTCAGGACCGGCGCCGCCGCCAGCGCCAGCGTCGCCACGGCCGCTCGTGCTGCTGCTCGCATCGTGGAGGCTCCTTTGTCTGGCGCGCGACGTTACTTGGCCGGCCCGACGCCGCCGACGAACCGCCCGGAACGGACCACCTCGCCGCCCAGCCGGCTGGTGAATCGCCCGCGCCGCGGGAGTCGGTGCTCATCCAGCCCGAGGGCGTCGTGACGAGGCAGTCGTCCGATGCGTTTGCGGTGGAGGACGAGGTCGTCCGCAGGGCCCTCCAGTTCATCGCCGACCACGTCCACGAGCCCATCAACGTGGCCGACGTGCTGCGGGCGATTCCCGTATCCCGGCGAGGCCTGGAGGTTCGCTTCCGCAGGCATCTTCAAGCGCCACGCGGGCATGCCCCCCGGCGAGTTCCGCTCGCGGTACCAGTTTCGCCCACCCTAGGGCTGCGGCCCCCCGGGGGCCGGGAGGCGACCGCCCGCGATTAAGCGTTGGCGGTATATCCGAATTCTGTTATACTTACAGCAGCCTGGCCGACTGATTGCCGTGCGTGCTTTGCGGGCTTGCGTCTTCGCACGCAGGCCCGTGCAGGAGGGAGTTGTAGCTGTCTGGAGCGACACCGCAGGTCCAAGAGAGGACAGCAGATGCCTCACCATTCACGATCCGCCGGGGACGTGCCGCCGGCCCTGGAGCCCCTGGAGCAGCGCCTGCTGCTGACCACCGTCGCCTGGGACGGCGGCGGGGACGGATTCTCCTGGCACGACCCACTGAACTGGGCGGGCAACGCCCTGCCGGGCGATACGGACTTCGTCCAGATCGAGACCGGCGGGCAGGAGACGGTCTACCACACGGCCGACGCGGGCGAGACGAGCGTCGACGGTCTCTATTCGTCCAAGGCGTTGGTGGTCACGGGCGGGCACCTGCGTGTGCTTGGCGATGCGGAGGTGGACGAGACGCTGCTGCTGGACGGCGGGACGCTGGAGCTCTCCTACGACACCGACGGCGCCGGCGAGGTCGGCAACCGCATCAACGGCGACCTGCGGATCCACGAGACGGCAACGCTCTTGCTGGTGGCCCTGGCGGACGAGTCGCGCCCAGAGCAGCGCCAGACGACGCTGACGATCACGGGCGACGTAAGCAACGCCGGCAGGATCGAGCTGGGCGACGAGGATGCCGGCACGGGCGAGGATGCCATCGTGACACTGAACGTCGGCGGCCTGCTGACGAACGAGGCCACCGGCACCATCGAGACCAGGTCGAGCAGCCCCGGCTGGGGCGATCCCGTCCCGCGGGCGATCAACGCCTCCATCGACAACTACGGCACGATCACGACGAACGACCACACGGCCACCACGCTCGAGGGCGGGACGTTCGCGAACCATGACAACGGCACGCTGAGGGTCAACCAGCCGTACATCACGCACGGCGTGGCGGTGGCGAGCATCGTCGACGGCACGCTGACCGGCGGGACGTACCACATCGCCGACGAGTGGGTCTTCGACGGCGCGGAGATCCGCGCCAACGCGGCCAACCTGATCATCGACGACGGCTACATCGAGGACGAGCACTGGGACGACGCCCTGGCGCACCTGGCGCTCAACACGGCCGACGGGACGCTCGACATCACGAACTACACGCTCTACCTGGAAGGGAGCTTCACCAACGCCGGTCACGTGCGGCTGAACGACTACGACATGCATCTTCGGGGCAGCTACACGCAGACCGCCGGCGTAACCGAGCTGGTCGACTGGGCGGGCATCAGGCCGGCAGAGGCGGGCGTCGTTCGCATCCTGGGCGGCGAGCTGACGGGCGAGGGCTTCGTCGCGGGCGACCTGATCAACTCCGGTCTCCTGCGCCCGAGGGACAGCGGCTCGGGCTACGGCTTCAGCGTGTCCGGCGACTACGTCCAGACGCACGAAGGCACGCTGGACGTCGCCCTGCGAGGCTACAGCTACCCCAAGGGCTGGGACTTCGACCGCCTGGAGGTCTCCGGGCAGACGACGCTGGGCGGGACGCTGAAGGTCACGGCCGACACGGGGTACGGAACTGCCTTCAGGATCGTCGAGACGGACGGCGGGCCGGCGGAGTGGGGGTACTGCCTGGTGGACGGCCTGGAGTCTGGTGGGTGGACCTACCGCCCGCGCCGGCAAGCCGACGGCATCGTCCTGGAGTACGTGGACGTCTCGACCGTCGCGCCGCGGGCATGGTCCGAGCTGGAGCTTGCGGGCGCCGACCACGTGCTGTCGTCGATCCCGCTGGGGCTCTCCGAGCCGGTCGTCGGCTCGGGCGCTCGCGACAGCGCAAGCTACACGCTGCTGGACCTGGGGGCCGACCGGCTGCTCGGGGGCGGCGACGACGTCGAGATCCCCGTCACGCCTTCCTACACCGACGGCGAGGAGACGCTCGAGCTTGCCCCCGCGACGGCGCTGGGCGAGGGCGCGTACCAGTTGACCGTGCACGCCGGCGCATCGGCGATCCGCGATGCGGACGGCAACGCGCTCGACGGCGACCGGGACGGCGCGGCCGGGGAGGACTACGTCCTGACGTTCGTGGTGGACACCACCGCCCCCGGGGCGGTAGGAGACGCGGCGTTCGCCGAGGACTGGGGCGTCTCGGACGCCGACGGGCTGACGGGCGACGACGAGCTGGAGTTCTCCTGGACGCCGCCCGCCGACGAGGGGGGCATCGCCCGGTACGAATACCAGTACGACGGCGGCGCCTGGCACTGGACGCTGGCGCCCGCGGCGGTCATCGAGCCCAGCGACGGCGAGCACACCGTCGCCGTGCGGGCCGTCGACATCGCCGGCAACGCGGGGCCCGAGGTCTCGATCCAGGTGACGGTCGAGACGACCGGCCCGGCCATCGTCACCCACAGCCCCCAGGGGACGGTCCCGTCGGTGGATCACGTCGACGTGACCTTCACGGAGCCCGTCGACCTCGCCACGTTCACGCCGAGCGACGTGCGGCAGGACGTCCTGGAACACGTCGAGATGTACACCACCAGTGCGGAGAACACGGGGCTGGGGCAGGGCTACGACGTCGAGGTGGCCGGCTCGCTCGTCTACTCCAGCATGCAGGTGGGCTTCAAGACGTACTTCCAGGTCCTGGACATGTCCACGCCCGGCGCCACGCAGGTGGTGTGGTCCCTCGTGTCGAGCGGCGACCTGGTCGACCTCGAGGTCGTCGGCTCGACGGCGTATTTCGCCTACCGCGATTACGGGCGGATCGACATCTACGACGTCTCCGACCCGTCGGAGGCGGACTGGCTGGGCAACTACGCCCCCGGGGGCACGTTCCAGATCAACGACGTGGAGATCGCCGGCTCGCTGGCCTACCTCGCCGTGGAGAACGAGGGGCTGGTGATCGTGGACGTCTCGTCGCCCGGCAGCACGGCCCGGGTCGGCTCGTTCCCATGCACCGCGATGGACGTAGCCGTCAGCGGCTCGCTGGCCTACGTGGCCGACGCGAGCGACAGCACGCTGAAGATCATCGACGTCTCGACGCCGTCGGCGCCGACGCTCGCCGGCACGCTCGACGCACTCCCCCGGACCCCCCTCAGCGTGCAGGTCGCCGACACGCGGGTCTACCTGGCGATGGAGCGCGACGGGCTGTGGATCGTCGACGCGGCCACGCCGTCGGCGCCTTCCCTGCTGGGCCAGTACGACCCCGAGTTCTATGTCTACGACATCGAGGTCGCCGGGCGATACGCCTACCTGACGGGCGGCAGAAGGATCGATATCGTGGACGTGCTGGTCCCGTCGGCCCCCGGACGGGTCGACTGGGTGGAGACCATTCCGGATTACTTCGGCGTGAACGACGTCGCCGTGGACGGCTCGGACATCTACCTGGCCGGGGGCAAGAAGTACTACTCGGGTGGCTGGTGGTACGGCGTGGGCTGCGTCGAGCACGCCAGCGTCGGGCCCCTACTCGACATCCGGGGCGTTTCGGACCTTGGGGGCAACACCTACCGCCTCGAGATCGGCGAGAGCCCGGAGGAGGCCACCTACTCCCTGAGGATCGGCCCGGACGTCCGCGACCTCGCCGGCAACCCGATGGACCAGAACCGCAACGGCCACAACGGCGAGACGTGGGATGATCGGGACACCTACTTCGTTGACCTGGTGGTGAACGAGATCACGCTGGGGCCCGTGCGCGACCTTGCCTGCAGCGTCGAAGACAGCAACTTCGTCTTCACCTGGACCGAGCCGGCCGAGGCCCCCGGACTGGCCGGCTACGAGTACACCTGGGACGGCGGCGGGTGGAATCCCGTCGCCGAGACAACGGTGACGCTGCCCGTCACGGACGGGACGCACACGTTCACCGTCCGCGCGACGGACACGCAGGGCAGCGGCGGGCCTGCGGTGTCGACGGAGGTCGCCGACGCCATGGCCCCGTCGGCACCGACGGACCTGGCCTTCACGCCGGACACCGGCATATCGGACGAGGACCGCCTGACGTCAGAGAACGAGCTGGCCTTCACGTGGTCGCCGTCGTCCGACGCCAGCGGCATCGCCCGTTACGAGTACCGGTGGGACAGCGACGGGTGGACCTCCGTCGGCGGCCAGGCGAGCGCGGAGATCGTGGCGCTGGAAGGCGCCCACACGTTCGCCGTCCGGGCGGTCGACGGCGCAGGCAACGCCGGCGGCGCGTCCTCCCTCGACCTGACGGTCGATCTGACCGGGCCGCAGATCCTCTCCCACTCGCCGGCCGGGACGCCCGAATCCATCGACCACGTGGACGTGACCTTCGATGAGGCCATCGACCCGGGGACCTTCACAGCCGACGACGTCTCGATGCCCGCCGTGGAGTGGGTCGATGCCCACGGCCTCACGGCCGGGGCCGACGACGTGACGGCCGCCAACGGGCTCGTCTACCTGGTGGACGACCGCGGGGCGGAAGGCCTGCACTTCACTATCCTGGACTTCAGCGCGCCGTCCGGCCCGGTCGTGATCGGCTCCTGCCCGGTGAGCTTCCGTGCCAGCGACATCGAGGTGGCCGGTTCCCACGCGTACGTGGCCGCCGACTATTCGGGCGTACAAGTCATCGACGTGAGCGACCCCTCCGACCCGAGGTGGGCGGGCGAGTTCCGATGGGGGGGCGCGCAGTTCCGGGGCCTGGAGGCCGTCGGATCGCGACTCTACGTGGCCGCCTACAGCTACGTGCTGATCCTGGATATCTCTACACCGGCGAGCCCGAGGCAACTGGACGGCTACTCCGGCAACGCGGGGGGGCAGCTCCACGACGTCGCCGTGGCGGGCTCGCTGGCCTTCCTCGCCAACCAGTCCGTCGGCGAGCTGGACATCATGGATGTCTCCACGCCGTCCTCGATCAACCTGGTGAAGCGCTACAGCCTCGGCTACCAGGTCCGCGCCGTCGAGGCCGTCGGCTCGACCGTTTATGTGGGCACGGCGGGCGACGGGCTGTGGATCCTCGACGTGTCGGACCCGGCCGCCCCGTCTCTGGTCGGGAAGTACGACGCGCCGGATGCGAAGAACCTTTACGACGTGGACGTGGTCGGCTCGGTGGCGTACCTGACGAGCAACGGCAATGACGGGTCGTTCGTCGTGGACGTGTCGGACCCCGCCTCCCCGAGGCTGCTGGAGCGGTACGGCACGGAGGACATGCAGGTCCTGGACGTGGCCGTCGACGGCGCCGACATCTTCCTCAGCGAGCACAGCGCCACCAGCGGCACGTACCTCGTGACGCACCTTGACGAGCTGGCGCGGCCGCAGGTCGGAGACATCTCCCACGTGGCGGACAACACCTACCGCATCGACCTGTCCGGCGCGCTGCCGAACCGCACGTACAGCCTGTGGATCGGCCCCAGCGTGGGCGACCTCGCCGGCAACGCGATGGACCAGGACGAGAACGGCACCAACGGCGAGGAGGCCGACGCCTACGAGGTCACGTTCACCATCGACAAGCCCGTCCCCGGCTCCGTGCGCGACCTGGGCTACGTGGTCGAGGCGGGCTACGTGCTCTCGTGGGCCGAGCCGACCGAGCTGAACGGCCTCGTGGGCTACGAGTACCGCTGGGACCTCTACCCGTGGACGTTCACCGCCGAGACGACCGTCACGCTGCCGATCACGGACGGCCCGCACACGTTCACCGTTCGCGCGATCGACGACGTCGGCAACCTGGGCGAGGCCTCGTCGATCGGCGTGGCGGACGTGACGCCGCCGTCGCCGCCGCCGGGCCTGTCCATGGCTGACGATACCGGAGATTCTTCCAGCGACCGCCTGACTCGGGACGACGAGCTGGACTTCACGTGGGGCGAGTCCGCCGACGCCAGCGGCATTGCCGGCTACGAGTACCAGTGGGACGACGGCGCCTGGGAGCCGGCGGCCGGGATGGCCGCGACGCTCCCGGCACCGGAGGGCGAGCACACGTTCGCCGTTCGCGCCGTCGACAACGCCGAGAATGCCGGCGAGGGCGCCACGCTGGCGGTCATGGTGGACCGGACGGCCCCCAGCAAGGTCACCGGGCTCGTCATGACCAACGACACCGGCACCTCGCCGGACGACGGGCTCACCCACGAGACCCGCCCGGCGTTCTCCTGGACTGCCGCCACCGACGCCAACGGCATCTGGCGGCACCAGTATGGCCTGGACGGCGAGGGCTGGTGGGGCGACGTCTACGGCACGTCCGTGCAGCTCTGGTACACCGATCCGGGCCCGCACACCCTCGAGATCCGCGCGGTGGACAGGGCCGGCAACACCGGCCAAGCGGAGTCCATCGACTTCACGATCGATACCACCGGCCTGCAGATCGTCGCCCACGACCCGGACGGCACGGTCACGTCGATCGACCACATCGACGTGATCTTCAGCGGGGAGATCGACCCGGCCACCTTCACCGTCGACGACGTCCGGACGCAGAACCCGCGCCTCGTGAGCTCCTATGCCGCCGACGGCGAAGTGGACGACTGGTACCTCGACATGGTGGCGGCCGGCCCGCTGGTCTACGTCACTGCCGAGATCGATGACGAGTACACACTGCTCATTGTGGACATGTCCGCGCCGTCCGGGCCGGAGCTCATATGCTCCTACGCCCTGCCGAATGAGGCCTACGACCTGGCGGTCGCCGGTTCGTACGCCTACGTCGCCTGCTACGGCGACCTCGTGATCCTGGACGTCTCCACGCCGTCGGCGCCGGTGTGGGCGGGGGAGTACAACACGGCGTCCGGGAACGAAGTCGAATGCGTGGAGGTGGTGGACTCGCTGGCCTATCTCGGCGTGTACAATGAGGGGCTCGTGGTCCTGGACGTCTCCACGCCGTCGGCGCCGACGCAGGTCGGCTCCTACCCGTGCCGCCCTGTGAGCCTCGCGGTCGACGGGTCGCTGGTCTTCGTGGCGGACGGCGGCGAGCGCGTCGTCAGGATCATCGACGCATCGACGCCGTCGGCGCCGTCGCTGGTCCGGACCATCAACGTCGGCGCCTGGGTGGATGACCTGAAGGTCGCCGGCTCCCAGCTCTACCTGGCGACCGGCAGCGACGGGCTTTGGGTCATGGACGTCTCAACGCCCTCCTCGCCCTCGCTGCTGGGCAAGTTCAGCCTGCCGGACACGTCGAGCTTCGCGGACGTGGAGATCGCCGGGGCCCTCGTCTACGTGATGGATGACTCCTACGACCGCCTGCACGTCGTGGACGTATCCACCCCCGCCTCCCCCGCGCTGCTCGGAACATATGATCCGGGGCGTTACGACCTGGAGGTCGGCGCTGTTGCCGTCTCCGACTCGGCCGTCTACGCCTTCGAGAGCGACTACTACGACTACTACCGCGTCTCGCAGTTTCGCCCGACGGGGCCGGTGGAGGTCGCGGCGATCTCCCACGTGGCCGACAATACGTACCGGCTGGAGCTGGCGAGCGGCCTACCGATCGACTCGTACGCCGTCAAGATCGGCCCGGACGTCCGCGACATCGCCGGCAACCTGATGGACCAGAACGAGGACGGCTACAACGGCCGAGCGAAGGACGTCTACGAAGCCAGCTTCACCGTCCAGAAGCCCGCTCCCGGGCCGGTGCGCGACCTGCACTATGTGATCGACGCGGGCTACGCGCTCTCGTGGGCCGAGCCGACCGAGCCGCACGACCTCGTGGGCTACGAGTACACGTGGGACGGCGGCGAGTGGGTCTTCGTGTCCGAGACGAGCGTCACGCTGCCGATCGAGGACGGCCCGCACACGTTCGCCGTCCGCGCGACCGACGACGTCGGCAACACCAGCGAGGACTCGTCGATCGGCGTGCCCGACGTGGTGGCGCCGCCGGAGACGACGGGTCTGGCCATGGCCGAAGACACCGGCGCGTTCCCCGACGACGGCCTGACCAACGACGACGAGCTCGTCTTCACGTGGGACCAGACGCCGGACGCCAGCGGCATCGGCCGCTACGAGTACCAGTGGGCCGGCGACGATTGGGCATCCGCGGCCGAGGCGACGGTGACGGTGTCGGCGTCCGAAGGCGTCCACACGTTCGCCGTCCGGGCGGTCGATGGCGCCGGCAACGTCGGCGACGCGTCGTCCGTCGAAGCGACCGTCGACCTGACCCCCCCGGCCATCCTCGACCACTCGCCGAAGGGCCTGGTCCTCGAGCCCATCGACCACGTGGACGTGACCTTCGACGACGCGATCGACCCGTCTTCCTTCACGACGGACGACCTCGCGCTGATCGGCCCGGGCGGGCCCGTCGCCGACGCGGGGCTGTCGATCACGCCCCTCGAGGACAACGCCTACCGGATCGGCTTCAACCCGCAGGCGGCCGGGGGCGTCTATCACGTCGCGATCTCGAACGAGATCGACGACCTGGCGGGCAACCGCATGGCCGAGGGGTACGAGGCGGGCTTCGAGCAGACCCGGGCGGACCTGGAGGTCAGGGACCTCGCCGCCACGAGCGCCTCGCCCGGCGGGGACGTGCAGGTGAGTTGGAGGACGCTCAACACGGGCGTCGATCCCGCCGCCGAAAGCTGGTCGGACGGCATCTACCTGTCGTCCGACGCGATCTGGAGCGGGGACGACCTGCTGCTGGCGAGCGTGCCCGGCGGGCCGCTGGCGGGGCTCGGGGAGTACCCCCGCAGCGAGACCGTCGCCCTGCCCATGCGCGACGCCTACGGCTTCCTCCTTGTCCGGGCGGATCACGGAAACGCCCAGCCCGAGACGCGCGAGGACAACAACGACGCCTCGACCGCGCTGGCGATCGACTGGCCCGATCTGGCGGTGGACCCGGACAGGACCCAGGCCCCCGCATCGGCGAGTCCGCAGGAGACGATCCAGGTGTCCTGGACCGTCCAGAACACGGGCCCGGGCTGGGCCAGGGCGATGTGGACCGATCGGATCTACCTGTCCGACGATGCGGACGTCAGCCCGGACGACACGGAGCTCCACAGCTTGGCGGTCGCCGGCGTCAGCCCGCTGAGCCCCGGCGGGGACTACCAGCGGGCGGCCTCGGTGACGATCCCCGGCGATCGCGCCTCGGGAGACTGCTACCTGCTCGTGGTGACCGATTCGGGCGGCCAGCAGCCGGAGGGCAACGAGCAGAACAACACCTTCGCCCAGGCGATGGAGATCAGCGCCCCCGATCTACAGGTGACGCTGGACTACTCGCCGCCGGATGCGCGGGCGGGGCAGGCCCGCAACTTCCGATGGACGGTCACCAACACCGGCGAGGGGTCCACGGCAGGGCAAACGTGGGTCGACAACGTCTATCTCTCCTTCAACGAGGAGCTGGGACAGGACTACCTCGTGGGCAGTTTCCCTGCCCCGATGGGCCTCGCCGCGCACGACTCCTACGGGCGGGACGTCCCGGTCACCATCCCGGGGGATCTCGTCGGGCGGTACTACGTCTTCGTCGTGACGGACGCCGACGATCAGGTCGCGGAGTACAACGACACGGGCGACGCCGAGGGCAACAACACGAACGAGGAGGACCCCCCGACGATCCGGGTGGATCCGCCCCCGCAGCCGGACCTCACGGCCACGTTCACCGACACGCCCGCCGGCGCGGTGTCCGGATCCGCGTTCTCCGTGACATGGGCCGTCCAGAACACCGGCGAAGTCAAGACGACGGAGGGAAGCTGGTTCGACGAGATCTACCTCTCCACCGACACCGTGCTGCAGAAGAAATCGGACGTGCGGCTGAAGTCGTTCCGGCACGAAGGCGATCTCGACCCGCTCACCGGCAGCTACAGCCCGACCGAGGACCTCGCCCTGCCGGTGGGGATCTCGGGCGGCTACTACCTGCTGCTTCTGGCGGACAGCGAGAATCGGGTCTACGAGGGCAACCAGGAACGGGACAACCTGGCCGCGGCCCCGCTCGAAGTGACGCTGCAGCCATCGCCCGACCTGGTGGTCTCCGTCGAGGCGCCCGACGGCGTGGCCGGCGAGACCGTGGAGGTGACCTGGACGGCCACCAACAGCGGCACCGGGGCCATGGCGGGTCTCTGGCAGGATCGGATCTACCTGTCCCTCGACGACCAGTTGAGTGCCGAGGACATCTACCTTGCCGCCGTCACGACCAGCGGGAGCCTCGACCCCGGTGGATCCACGCCGCCCCGCGGGCTCGCCGTGACGCTGCCCGACTGGGTCGAGGGAGACTACCACGTCCTCGTCTGGACCGATTCGGTCAACCAGATTGCCGAATACGGCCCCCTGGCCGAGAGCAACAACGTCGGCTCGGACCCGCTGCACATCACCCGGAGGCCGGCCGACCTGAAGGTCACGGAGATCATCCCGCCGCAAGGCGCCCACTCCGGTCAGCGGGTCGAGGTGAGCTGGAAGGTGAAGAACGTCGGCGCCGGCGCCGCCGGCCGGAAGCTGCCGCAGTGGCGCGACCGCGTGTACTTCTCGACGGACGACTCCCTGGACGAGGGCGAAGATACGCTCGTGGGGGACATCGCCCACCTGGGCAGGCTCGCGCCGAACGAAGTGTACGTGGGAAGCTGCTCCCTGGACCTGGCCGACGGGATCGAGGGAACCTTCTACCTGTTCGTCAGGACCGACGCCGACAACGACGTGTACGAAGGCGACGGGGAGGACAACAACACCTTCCCCGTTCCGCCGGAGGCCCCGGCGTCGTTCGAGGTGGAGCTGGCGCCGCCGCCGGATCTCCAGGTCGATACCGTGGCCCTGGCGATGGAGCCCGAATGGAGCGGCCAGCTCATGTCGGTGACTTGGACCGTCGCCAACCGCGGCCCGGGACCGACCGTGAGCGATTCCTGGCAGGACGCGGTGTACCTGTCCGCCGACACTTCGTTCGACCCGGCCCAGGACACCCACCTGGGCAGTCTCCTGCACTTCGGTGCCTTGGGAACGACGGAGGGCGTCGACGACCGCTACAGCCGCACCGCGACGTTCACGGTGCCGGCCGACCTCGAGGGGACCTACTACGTCCTCGTGGTCGCCGACGAGCGGAACGACGTCTACGAGCACGCGGCGGAGGGCAACAACGTTTCGGATGCCGCGCCGCAGATCGACGTGGCCGTCCCGGCGTACGATCTGGCCGTGACCAACGTGCGGACGTCCGGCGAGCCCTGGTCGGGCCGGCCCGTCACCGTCCTGTGGGACGTGACGAACGCCGCCGACGCCCCGATGCCCGTGGGCCTGGATTCCTGGTACGACAGCGTATACCTGTCGACGGACACCGAGTTCGATCCCGACGAGGACACCCGCCTCGGCAGCTGGTCCCGACACGGCACGCTGGGGGCGCACGAGGGCTATCCCGCCGACAGGGTGGTCTCCCTGCCCAACGGCATCGAGGGCCGGCACTACCTCTTCGTGAGAGTCGGCGAGCCCTGTCCGTGCGTCGAGGGCGACGAACAGAACAACGTCGCCTTCGCCGCGATCGACGTGTCGCTGACGCCTTCGGCGAACCTGGTGGTCGCCGCCGAGGCGCCATCGGAGGGCTGGTCCGGACAGGACGTCACCGTCTCCTGGACCGTGACGAACGCCGGGCCGGGGGCGACGAGCCTCTCATACTGGCTCGACACGGTGGCCCTCTCCGCGGACGCCGAGATCGGCTCCGATCTGGTAACGGTGAATGTCTGGCATGACGAAGCGCTGGAGCCAAGCGGCGACTACAGGGAATCCGTCACGTTCTCGCTGCCGGCGAGCATCTCCGGCAGCTACTACGTCGTCGTCGCCGCCGACCGGGACGGCTACGTGTGGGAGAACGAGCCCGGCGAGGATGACAACGTGGCCGCCCTCCCGATCGAGGTCCACTTCGCCGGCTCCCCGGACCTCCGCGTCACGTCGGTGAACGCCGACCGGATCGCCTGGTCCGGCCAGGACATCACCATAGGCTGGCAAGTAACCAACAAGGGCAGCGCCGCCGCCGGCCCGGACGCCTGGGTGGACCGGGTCTACCTCTCGCAGGACGGCCAGCTCGACGAGGAAAGCGACCTCTTCTTCGGCCAGGTGATCCACAGGGGCCTGCTGCCGGCCGACCGGTCCTACCCCGCCAGCCATACCGCGGCCGCGCCCCACGGGGTCGAGGGATCGTATACCGTATTCGTCGTGACCGACGCCGCGGACGAGGTCCTCGAATTCCAAGCCGAGGGCAACAACGTGCGGTCGTTCGCAGCCGAGATCAACCTGACGCCTCCACCGGACCTCGAGACGAGCGACGTGGAGGTGGTATGGCCGGGCGACCCGCCGCAGGAGATCCTCGCCGGGCAGACCATCACGCTGGCCTGGAAGGTGACGAACGCGGGCGGCGGCGCCACGAAGCGGAGCCTCTGGCAGGACGCCGCCTATCTGTCGCTGGACACGGCTCTGGACAAGGAGACGGACCAGTACCTCGGCTACCTCGAGCATCAAGGCATGCTGGGGCCCGGCGACGACTACACGGCCGAGGAGGCCTTCCGGCTGCCGACCGGCTTCGCGGGCGACTACTACGTCCTCCTGGCAACGGACTCCACGAACGCCCTGTTCGAGCACACGGCCGAGGGCAACAACGTCGCCTTCGCCGCCGCGCCGCTGCACATCGTCCTGCCCGGCGCGGTGGACCTCGTCGTGACGGACGCCCAGGTGCCCCTCAGCGCCAATCCCGGGCGGCCCGCGACCGTCAGCTACACGGTCCTGAACGACTCAGGCGCGGCGACGGTGGGCGGCTGGTGGGATTCGCTGTACCTCTCCACCGACGAGCAGTGGGACCTCTCGGACACCTTCGTCACGACGGTGCAGCACACCGCCGCGCTGCCGGCCGGGCAAAGCCGCTCGATCACCCGAACGTTCGATCTGCCCGGCGTCGTGCCCGGCGACTACTACCTGATCGTCCGGAGCGACACGTACAACCAGATCGTGGAGCTGGCGGCCGGCGGCGAGGGCAACAACGTCTTCACCTCGGCCACGACGATCCACGTGGACGTTGCCGAGCTGCCGCCCGGGGCGGTGGTCAGCGGCACGCTGCGTTCCGCCGACAGGAGCGACCTGTACCGCGTCGAGCTGCCCGCGGAGAAGAACCTGTGGCTCACGCTCGATGCCTCCGCCGAGGCGGGGTTCAACGAGATCTACGCGGCGCTCGGGCGCATCCCAACGCGGTCGGACTACGACTACGTCGTCTCGAAGCGTTCGCCGGACGTGGAGCTCGTCGTGCCCGGAACGGACACGGCGTGCACGTACTACGTGCTGGTCTACGCAGCGCAGATCGACGGGGACAGCGTCGGGTACGATCTCCATGCCGCCACCGCCGGGCTGAAGCTCTTCGAGGTCTCGCCGAACCGACACGGCACCAGCGTGGACACGGTGATGATGCTGACCGGCGCGGGCTTCGATCCGGAGACCGTCGCCGCGCTGGTCGCCGCGGACGGAACGGCCTACCCGGCGGTCGAGACCGAATGGCGCTCGCGCGGGCAGATGACGGCAAGATGGGCCGCCGAGACGGTCCCGCCGGGGCTCTACGCCGTCCGGGCCACCGTGCCGGGCGGGGAGTCGTCCGAGCTGCCCGACGCCTTCGAGATGGTCGAGGGCGGCGTCGTGTCGATCGAGACCCGCCTGATCGTGCCGCAGAAGGTCGGCTATCACCTCGCGGCGACGATCTTCATTGACTGCGTCAACACCGGCCTGGTGACCGCCCCCGCGCCGCTGCTGGTCTTCGGCGCCTACCAGCTCGGGAACCGAGGCGCCTTCCTGACGTTGGAGGAGTCCTTGGGAGGCCGCGACCTGTCCGCCGGGGCGCTTCCGGAGGGCTACCGTTATGCCCTCCAGGTCCTGGTCAGCGGCCAGACGTCGGGCCTGCTCCAGCCCGGCGAACGGGCCAGGATCCCCGTCTACTACTGCGGGTGGGAGAAACCGTGGGCGATGGGATATCCCCTGATCGTCTTCACGGTCTCCGAGGCAAAGGACCTGCCCGAGCCGGTCGACTGGCTGGAGGTGGAAGACCAGATCCGCCCGGGCGGCGTGGCCCGGGAAGTCTGGGACGCGTGGTTCGGCAAGCTCACCGAGCAGGTCGGGCCGACGTGGGACCTGTACCTGGCGTCCGTCCGGCAGAACGCGCTCCGGATGGAGCAGCTCGGCCAGCGGACCCACGACGTTCGCGATCTCTTCTACGTCGAGCTCCAGAGGGCCATGGTCGGCGGCGGGGCGTCGATCATCGGCCGCGTCGCCAACGCCGACCGTCCGGCCGCGTTCATGAAGGGCATCGAGGTCGTTGCCCGTAATACGGACGGGTCGGGCGCCGTTCGCGCGACCACGCTCGACGCCGACGGGCGCTTCGTCACGCCGCTGCTGCCGCCCGGCACGTACGAGCTGGCGGTCGAGGGCAACTGGTACCTCGCCGAGCCCGTCCAGGTGACGCTGGGATATCACGAGGACCTGTACGGCGTGGAACTGGCCGTCCGCGAAGGCGCGAGCGTTCGCGGGCAGGTCACCGACGCCGCCCTGAGCTGGCCGGCTGCCGGGGCCGCCGTCGTCGCGACCAACATCGAGACCGACCACTCGGCCACGGCGTTCGTGGACGAGGACGGCCACTACGAGATCCTGGGACTGCCCGCCGGAACCTACGACGTCCGCGCGTCGCTACCCGGCACCGTGCAGCAGTCGGTCGAGGGCCTCGCCCTCGCGGCGGGCGACGAGGCCCGCGGCGTCGACTTCGCGCTCGCCAGCGCCGGGGCCGTTGCCGGAACCATCACGGACGCCACGACGGGGGACCCGATCGCCGGTGTGACGGTTGTTGCCGAGGCCGCCGATGTCGGGAGCCTGGCGGCTACCACGGACGAAGGCGGCCGGTACGTTGTGCGTCGGCTTGCCAGCGGGGAATGGACGCTCTCGGCGGTGAGCACCACGCACCTGTCGCCGGAGCCGGCTACGCTGACGGTCGCGGCCCCGGCCGTCGTCACGTGGGACGTGCAGCTCGCGGCCGGCGGGGCTGTCGCGGGCACGGTGACCGACGGCGCGGGCGCCGGAGTCGAGGGGGCCTACGTCGAGGCCGTTCCCGACGACCCGGACGGCACTGGCACCTCGACGGAGACAGACGAGAGCGGTGCCTACCACCTCGGGCCCTTGGCGGAGGGGACGTACACGATCACGGTTGCCTCCGGGTCGCATCAGGCTGCGAGCACGGCGGGCGTGGCTGTTGTCCCGGGCCGGACCGTCGAGGACACGGACTTCGCGCTCGCCGATGGCCTGGCAGTTGAGGGCACGGTGACCGAGGTGGACGGCACGACGCCGGTGGCGGGCGCGTCCGTGGTCCTGGTCACCGAAGCGGGCGACAGCCTTGCCAGCGCTGCCGACGGTGGCGGTGCCTTCGCCGTGCGGTCGCTTTTCCCCGGCGTGTACCGGCTGGAAGTCAGCGCCCCCGGCTATGCGGTCTCCCGGCGAATGGTCGCCGTGGACGAAGGCGCCGGGCCCGTGACGGTGGACGTCGTCCTCCAGGTCGGGGCGGACATCGAGGGGACGGTCAACGAGCCGGACGGCGCTACGCCTGTGAAGGGGGTCTACGTCGAGCTGCGTGACGCCTCTGCGGTAGCGCTTGCCGCCGCAATGACCGACGCGGACGGCCGCTACCGATTCGAGGGCGTGCGGGACGGCGCCTATGCCCTGCATGTCCTCCATGAGGAGCTGGCGTGGGCGTCGCAGCCGGCCATCGTCGTCGGCGGTCAGTCCGTCGTGATCGACTTCGCTGCCGGCTCCGAGGTCCTCTCGGGCGCAGTTACATCCTCGGCGACGGGCCAGCCGGTCGCGGGCGCCGTCGCCACGCTGCACCCGACGGGCGCACTGGAGTCACAGCTCGCCGCGAGGGCAGCCGAGGCAGATGACCTCGGTCACTACGAGTTGCTGAACCTGCTGCCGGGGTCGTACCTGCTGGTCGTCGCGGCCGAGGGCCTGGCCCGGTCCGTCCGGGAGGTGACGATTGCCGGCGGCGTGCCGGCTGTGGCGGACGCTTCGCTCTCCGATGCGGCGCCCGTCGACGGGACCGTCAAGGAGTTGGGCACGGGCTCGCCCGTTGCCGGGGCGATCCTGGTCGCGCGACCCCTGGGGGCCGCCGAGGCCGATCCGGGCGTGTGGGCCGTTTCGGATGCGGGCGGCGGCTTCCAGCTCGACGGCTTGTCGGCAGGCGTCTATCGGCTGACCGCCCTGGCGGACGCGTATGCGCTGGCGGAGCAGGACGTGATCGTCACGGCGGGCGGCGCCTCACCGGCCGTCGAGCTGTCGGCCGTCGGCTCCGTGGTCCACGTCTCGGTCTCGCAAGCGGCAACCGGCCTGGCGCTGCCCGGCGCCCTCGTGACGCTGAAGAAGGGCGGATTGGTGGTCGCCTCGGCCGTGGCCGATGCCGTCGGCGAAGTGCACTTCTCCGCCATCGCGCAAGCCGAGTACGAACTGGCCGTGACCTATCCGGGGGCAACCCACCGGCAAACGGTCTCAGTTTTCTCGGCGACGGAGAACGTGTCCACCTCCCTGACGGTGGGCGACGTGCCGGGCGGGATGGCCATTGCCTCGTCGTCTGTGCCGCTGGGCGAGGGGGAGGGTCCGGCCGGGTGGCTCGGCGAGGCTCTCACGCCGTTCGAGAAGCTCCTCACCGATGAGGCCGCGGGCGAGATGGGTGCTGACACGTTGCTCCCCATGGCGCACTTCCGGCCGATCATCGAGCGGTGGCGCCCGCAGGTGAAGCCTCCGCCGATGCCCCTCTGCACGTGCGTGTGGATCAACAGCCGATCCATCATGGAATGGCGCGAGGAACTGCTGGACGGCGGGCCGTTCCACCCGGGCTACCATCAGGTGCGCGCGGACCTCGACGATATGTGGCGGCTCCAGATGGAGGGCAACAACCTCGAGCTCAGGTACGACACCGTCTACGCGAAGATGGTTCAATACGCCGAGCAAACAGCCTGGAACGCCCTCTCCGTCATCAAGAGCCTTCTCGGCATCGAATTCCTCGGCTTCCTTCGCGATGGGATGAAGATCAACCCGTTGTTTGTCGTCAGGCTCAAGAAGAAGGTGTACGCGGTTGTCAAGGTCCTCGAAAACGCGTTCGTCAACCACAGCGGCTCCTTGCCGAGGCTGAGTTGGGAGGAGATCCTCCCCGTTGCTCAGGATCTGGCCGGCATCCTGGGCGACATCGGAGAGGAGCTGGGCGACAGTTGCCTCAAGAAGTTCCCCATCGTCGGAACCGTCCTCTCCGCCATCACCATGTGCGTGGGAGCTGTCCAGCACGTCCGGCTCCAGATGGAGGCCATGGACGAAATCGTCGATCCGTACATCGACAAGCGTATAGTCTTCGATGAGCTGTTCGATAACGGCTCGCCGGTCGACATCAACACCTACATCGAGGACCTCGATCACTTCTCGATCTACTGCCAGTACACCGAGGAGGAGTTGGGCCAGCCCGAACTGCTGCTGCCGACCGATCTGGTGGATCTGTCGCACTGCAAGAAGCCGCCCGACGACACCGGCCCCGGTCCGGAGCCCGAGCCCTGGCCGGACGAAGGGCCCCAGCCGCCCGAACCGCCCGTCTACCCGCCGGAGCCCGAGGCGGCCGAGGCCGTCGGCTCGATGGACCCCAACGACAAGCTCGCGCCCCTCGGATACGGCGAGCAGCACTTCGTCGCCGCCGGCGAGGCGCTGGCCTACCAGGTCCGCTTCGAGAACAAGCCCGACGCCAAGGCCCCGGCCCAGAAGGTCATCGTCATCGACACGCTCGACGACGACCTCGACCTGTTCCGCTTCGAGTTGGAGGAGCTGGCCTTCTCGAATCACGTGATCCACGTCCCCGCCGGGCGGGCCTATCACAAGGCCACCGTCGACCTCCGGCCGGAAGGCGGCGAGATCCTCGTGGACGTGGAGGCCTCGCTCAACCTCGGCACGCGGGAGCTCACCGTCACCTATACCGCGATCGACCCGGAGACGGGGTGGATTCCCAACGACGTCACCGTCGGCCTGCTGCCTCCGAACGACGAGGCCGGCTCGGGCGAGGGGTACGTCAGCTATCTCGTCGCCCCCGAGGTCGGCCTGCCGACCGGCACGGAGATCGAGAACGAGGCGCGGATCTTCTTTGACGAGAACGAGCCGATCGACACGCCCCGAGTGGCCAACGTCATCGACGGCGCGCCCCCGACCAGCGCCGTCGAGCCCTTGCCCGCCCTGACCGCGACGGAGGGATTCCTCGTCACGTGGGGCGGCTCGGACGATGCCGAAGGCGCCGGCCTGGCGAGCTACGACGTGTATGTCTCGACCGACGATGGGCCGTATGAGCGCTGGCTTCGCCGAACCACCGAGACCTCCGCGACGTTCGAGGGCGAGCTGGACCGTACCTATGCCTTCTACAGCCGTGCTCGCGACAACGTCGGCCACGTCGAGGACGCGCCCGCCCAGCCGGACGCCACCACGTCAACCGGCCCGCCGGCTCCGCCGGTCGTCCTCGCCGTCGAGCGCAACGGCGGAGCGGATCTCTGGGACCGAGTCCACTCCCTGGCCTTCACGTTCAGCACGAACGTCACGGTGGCACCCGATGCCCTGTCCGTCCAGAACCGGATGACCGGCGCGGAAGTCGCCCTGCCGCCGGACCTCTCCGTCCAGTACCACCAGGAGACCCACACCGCCTCCTGGGACCTGACCGGCCTGGAGCTTCCCTATGCTAACTACCTGGTCCGCCTCTCCGCGACCGTGGTCCTCGACGCAGCCGGGCAGCTCCTGGACGGCGACGAGGACGGCACCGGCGGAGACGACTACGGCTTCTCGCTGATCGTGGCCTATGCCGGCGACGCCGACCTCGACGGCACCGTCTCGGCCGAGGACTTCGCGGCCCTTCGGAGTAACTTCGGCACCGCCGCCGGAGCCGCCTGGGGCGACGGCGACTTCGACGCCAACGACCGAGTGGACTACCTCGACTACCTCCTCATCAAGCGCAACTGCGGCAACGGGATCGACCTCGACCTGCCGACGGTCGCCGCCGTCAAGGTGAACGACGGCGCCGGCCGTCGCCACGAGGCCCACGCCCTCGCGTTCCTGTTCAGCCTGGACGTCGTCGTGGCGCCGGACGCCCTGACGCTGTGGAACGACCGGACCGGCGAGACGATCGACGTGCCGCCCGACGTGCCCTTCGAGTACCGCCAGGACACCGGCACCGCACGATGGGGCATCTCCGACCTCTCGCTGCCGCTTGGGCGCTACACCGCGGTCCTCTCCGGCCAGGACATCGCCACCTCGACAGGCGCGCGTCTGGACGGCGACGGCGACGGCATCGGCGGCGGCGACTACCGCTTCTCCCTCGTGGTGACCTACCCGGGAGACGCCAACCTCGACGGCATCGTCGATGATGCCGACTACCTCGCCCTCAAGAGGCACGTGGGCACCGCAAGCGGGGCGACCTGGGCGCAGGGCGACTTCGACGGAGACGGCGACGTCGACCGGGCCGACCTGCTGAGCTTGAGGAGCCACCTCGGCATGTCGATCGACGATCTCCCGGCACCGGCAGCCGCAGGCGGCGACGCGGCGCCCGCGGCACCCGCGGCCCTGCCCGCCTCCTCAGAAGGCATTTTCGAGCAAGCGGATACGCCGTCCCGGGACGAGGACCTCCCCATCGACGCGCTGGCCGTCCCCCGCCCGCGGGCGACCAGCCCCAAGGGTCGCGCTCGCCTTCCGAGCCCGACGTCTATACCGTTGCTTAACTTGCGCCGTTGGCCAGCCGGGACCCGAGGCCGACGCCCGGCACGAGTGCCGCTGCGCCGCCTTGCGTGGGAAGCGACCCGCCATGCACCTTGGCCGCTCCGGGCACGCCGGCTGGGAGACGACCCGCTGGATGTTCTTGGGCTGCCGTCCCTTAGCGGCCCCTCGCTGCGCCCCCTAAGCAACCGAGGGGCCCTTTGACCGCCGGCGACCGGGCGGCTCCGCCGGGGACGAGCGCGCCGTAGCGCGACACTTTCCGGGCCTTCCGGCGAGATTCTCACGCCCCCAGCCGCTCCGCGAAAAACGGCCGTAAGTCTCCAAGTTATGTGGCAAAAGTGTCCAATCCTGGGGCTCTGCGGACGACCGCAAATGGAGTTAATCTATTGTTAACAAAGATGTTATCATTGTACGGGTTTTGGACATTCCCCCTCATTTTGGACAATCAGCCTCCCCGCCGGTCTTCTGCCGCGCCGATGGGATCGTAACAACTTTGCGAAACAGAATTTGTCTCCATTTCCTGCCGCCGCCGCGCTCCGGGGCCCTCTTGCCGTCGCGAAGCTCCTGAAGGGCGGCGGTGGAAGGCCGCGCGCATCGGTCCGTGGGCGGCGCGGCCGCCAAGCGAACCGGGCTCGCCGCCGCCGGCGACCCGCGCGAGCCACACCTACGACGGCCTGCGTCGCCGGCACGAGCGTACGCGCCGCCCGCTGGGGCCGAAGCCATTCGTTGAGCTGCTGGAGAACATGCTGGGCTGTGCCCTGCTACGCAAGAAGGACGGACCCAAGCCGAAGGCAAAGAGCGACGAAACGTGCGTTTCGCATGATGCCCCCGCTTTGCCGCCGGAAGGAAGGCTGCACTGATCACTATTACCATCCGACCTCTCAGCCCAGACCCTCCCCAAATGCTCGGAAAACGCCCCTGGCAGGAACACTCACTTGCTCGACCGGCACCGCCGCTTTCAGCAGATCGGACATTTCACGTTACACATTATTCCCCAAAGACCGTTATATCGATAGGAAGTCGACTTCAGTGCCCGAGGTGGCGAGATTGAGCGAGCCGCAATCTTCTTATGACCGCCTGATCCGGCCCATCGAGACGCGAATGATGGCAACGATCGTACGGATCGTCGGCGACGGCGAGGACGCATGTGATGTGTTCCAGGAGGTGTTGGTCTCCGTGTGGGCTCGCATGGCCCGCATCACCGCGCATTCGAACCCGCATGGCTACATTCTTCGCATCTGCGTTACCCGGGCGTACGACGTGTTGCGCAAGCGCGCAAGACGGCGGGAAGTGGCAATGTCTGGCCAGATGGAGTCGCGTTCGGCGGAGGACGTGCCGGAGGTGGATCACCTGCCGGCGAGGGTTCGCCACGCGCTGGGCCGGCTGCCCGGCAAACAGGCCCAAGCCGTACTGCTGAAACTCTTCGACGACGCTCCGTATGAGACAATTGCCGAGGCGCTGGGGTGCTCCCAAGCGACAGCCCGCTCCCACGTTTCCAAAGGGCTTCAACGGCTACGGAGCGACCCGGAACTCATGCTTTCACTCCAAGACAAAGGACATCTGCGATGACAGCGGAATCACATGATTTGGACGGAGCTGACGAGGCCCTGGTGAAGCGATTGAGAGCGGTTCTCGACGAGGCGCCAGGCCCGGCAACGCGGCGGCAGATGCGTCAATCGCTCGAGCAG
>CAZXOC010000072.1:0-2525 GCA_964642165.1 uncultured Planctomycetaceae bacterium
AGCACCGCGAGCCCGCCCAGCCCCAGCAGGATCAGTGTGGCCGGCTCGGGCACCATCTCCAGGCTGCCGCCCATGCCCGGCCCGTTGTCGTGCCACAGCAGGTCATAGTAGGGCGGCAGGACGGGGTCGTCGAAGTCGCCGGCCAGCGTGCCGGTCCACTCGATCAGCGTGTAGGACGACTCGCTGGGCGAGCCCGTGACGGCCAGGCCCACCACGTCCAGCTCGTCCAGGCCGATGGTGAGGTCGCCGGTGATGGTCAGCAGGTCGCAGTCGGCCCCGTCGACGTCGATGGCCAGCGCGGAGCCGTCGACGAACGTGAGGGCATCGGTAGCGATCGTGCCGATGCCGTCGCCGGGAGCCAGCTCGCCGGCGATCTGGATGTTGCCGACCACCATGCCCTCGCCGGTGAGGTCGTACAGGCGGGTCAGGGACTGCCCCTCGTCCAGGACGAAACCGTCGATGCCGTCGAAGTCGATCGTGGTCTGCTGGCTGGTGTTGTGGGACGTCACGGCCAGGCCGGCGTAGATCGTGTCCGTCATGGCCACGTCCAGCACGCCCGTGCCGATCTGCGTCCAGTCGTCCTCCTCGGCATCCCTGTAGTAGTAGTGGAACGTGTTGCCGTCGCCGTCGTAGGTCAGCCTGAGGAACACGGGTGTGCCGTGATCGATGTAGCCCTGGCTGTCGGGGGGATGGATCGTGCCCGCGCCGTCGCTGACGCGAAGCTGCGGATTGATGCCGTTCCCGTACGACGCTGCGATCAGCGTCATGCCGTTGCGCGAGTTGGCCTCCAGCGAGGCGCGGATCATCATGCCGGCCTTCCTCCAGCCGTTGTTCCCGCCGACGAACCCGTTGCCGCCGACGCGGGCGCTGATGTCCAGCGGCTGGTTCGCTTCGAACTCCTGGTAGGCGAAGTAGCAGCCGTCGCTACCGCCCCAGATGTCGCCGCCGCTGGCGGTGATCGTGTACGTCGGGTCGTTCACCTTCTGGGCGGACATGCTGCCGCCCTCAGCGAAGTTGGTGTTCGTGTCGTTGCCGATGCTCGCCCCCTGGAACGTGGCGGGATCGGGAGACTCGACCGTCAGCTCGCTTCCCGCGCCGCCGAGGACGATCGTCGCCGCGCCGTCCCGCGTGATGTCGCCGCCCACCTCGAACGCGCCGGAGGTGGCCGTGTAGGTCGACTTGCCGAGCGTCATGACGCCGCTTTCCGGGATCGTCACGACCTCGGCGCTGCCCGCGGCGCCCGCGTGGAACGTCCCGCCGGTCACGGCCATATTCGTGGCGCTCACGCCGGCGGCCGGCGTCACGTCCGCCGTGCCGCCCACGCTCAGGTCGTCCACCGCCGCGCCGGCACCGAGCTGCACAATGCCCGCGTCGAAGCCCACACCTCCGCCGGTGATGGCGGCGGCCATGTTCAGCGTGTAGCCGTCCGTGGCGCGGAGCGTCAGCTTCTTGCCCGCCGGGATGCTCACGGCCGGGGTGTAGGTGATGATGCCCGCGTCGTTGGCGTCCGGCGTGGCCTTGCCGGCGGTGATCGTGGAGCTTTCCGTGATGGTGACGGGCTTGTTGTACGTCTGGATCGGCGCGCCGCCGGGGGCGGAGAGCTTCAGCTCGCCGCCGGCGAGGTCCACGCCGGCCGCGCCCAGCAGGTCCGGCTTGGCGAGGGCAAGCGTGCCCTCCTGCGCGACGAACTTCGACGTGCCGGCGCCGAGATGGGAGACCGGCTGGGACAGCAGGAGGCTGCCCGTGCCGGCCTTGGTGATCGTCGCGTCGCCGCCGCCGAAGTCGATGCCGTCGACGCGGCCGATGTCGGCCGACGTGTTGCTGTCGATGGTCACGGCCGACGAGCC
Organism: uncultured Planctomycetaceae bacterium; assembly: GCA_964642165.1. Lineage (GTDB taxonomy): Bacteria > Planctomycetota > Phycisphaerae > SM23-33 > SM23-33 > CAYRVX01. Next base: position 1,848 of record CAZXOC010000072.1, read on the forward strand.
GCTCAGCGTGGTCTTGCTGAAGCTGACGCCGGGACCCTCCAGCGTGAGCGTCCGGTCGTCGCCAGCGATCGTCAAGTCGCCGAGCCGAACGGGCCACGACTCGCCGCTCATGATGCCCGAGTCGTCGTTGAGGGTGACAGGCAGGCCCTCGAGGCTCGGCTGGAGGAGCGTGCCCGCGAGCAGGCCGTTGATCTCGGTGGCGTCCATCGCCCGCTCGTAGTAGTACAGCTCGTCCATCAGGCCGGAGTAGCGGCCGCCGGCCATCGGGCCGCCGGCATTGAGATAGCCGATCCCCGGATCATCCGAATGCGCGGCGATCGTTGTGGAGTCGAACGTGTTGGAGTCCACGACGGCGCCGTCAACGTAGAGCTCGAACAGGCCGGGGTCTCGGCCGAACACCACGGCCACGTGGTGCCAGCCCGGCGTCAGGCCGTTCGGGTCGGGGCTGCTGAGGGTGAGCGTCGGCCCGCCACTTCGCACCGCCGTCGTGAGCACGCCGCCCTCGAGGCTGAGGGCAAGCCCGTTGGTCGAGCCGCCCTCGTCCACCAGCGTCTGGGCGCCGGTGTTGGCGTCCTGCTGGATCCACATCGCCATGGTGACTTCGTCGAGGTCGTCCTCCATGAAGCCCCAGTTGTTGGGCCTCAGGCCGTTCTCGTTGGCGTCGAAGGACACGGCCCC
>CAZXOC010000072.1:2625-7969 GCA_964642165.1 uncultured Planctomycetaceae bacterium
GAGCCGGACAGCGCGAGCGACTCGGTGATCGTCACGGCGTTGCCCTGTCGGGCCAGCGCGCCGCCGGCCATGTCGAGGCTCACCGCCACCAGCGTGTTGTCGATCGTGAGGGTGTTGGCGGCGAGCGTGACCGCCGCCGTCGTCGTGTCCAGCGTGCCGCCGGTCATGTTCAGGTCGGAGTGGACGATCATCTGGCTGTCGACCTGAATGGCTCCGCCGGAGATCGTGTTCGTCCCGGCCGTGTTCAGGACGCCGACCGTCAGGCCTCCGGCCACGTCGACCGCGCCGGCGGGGCCGACGAGCAGGGCGCCCGCGTTGAGCTGTCCATCGATGTCGAGCATACCGCCCTCGACGTTCGCAAGGACGGCCTCCAGCGTCCAGCCGGTCTGCACCTCGACCTCGCCGCCGGTAATCGTCAGTCTCGCCGCGGCCGGGGGGTCGCTCTGGACCTGCACCGTGCCGCTGCCGACGGTGTGGAACTCCCCGCCGGCGGGCGTGGCACCGCCCCAGTGGTCGGACATCCAGGCGTTCGGATCGGCGCCGTCCCAGACAAGCTGCGCCGCGAACATGGACGTAAGGCTGACGCCTTGGACACCCTTGGAGTCCGCGCCGATGGTCCCGCCGGCCGCAAGGCGGCTGGCGACCAGCTCGACGTAGTCCCCGGCGTCCATCGCGTCGATCAGACCAGCCCAATTGCCGATCGCGCGGATCTTGGTGCCGTCGTCGCGATCGTACATGGTGGTCTGTCCATACTCGAAGATGGTCGCGTCGTCCCCGTTCTCGCGCCACTGCAGGTAGGGCATGGCCCTGTCGGAGCTGCCGCCGTCCTGGTCAAAGGTCGCGGTGAGGAAGAGGTAGTCGTCTGCTGCAACGGCCCCGATCTCGCTGTCGTTGTGCGTGAAGCCCAGGGCGTCCAGCTCATCCTCGGTATCCCATCCCAAGGCCGTCAGCGAGGCCGGGTTGATGTCGTCGCTGCCGGAATCACTCAGGCGGATGAAGTCCGCACCGTCCGGGAGCTTCACGATCGTCACGCCCGTCCTGCCCGCCAGGAGCTGTGGACTGGCGCCGCTCTCCCTCCCGGCTTCCACGTTCAGGATCTGGTTGTCCGCCGTCGTCTCGATGATCATCCCGAGCGCGGTGGCTCCGTCCTCACAGGACTGACTGCTGCCTCCCCTCAGGTAGACGCTTGTCGCCGAGCCTTCCACGTCCGCGTCATCCAGCGTCAGCTTCTGCAGGAAGTTCGACCGGGCGTTGTCGCTCTGCTGGAAGTAGGTGTTGGCCAGCACCAGATAGTGGCCGGCCGTTGTCAACGTGATGTCCGCGCTGCCGCCCGTATGCGCGAACGAACTGCCGACCAGCTCATCCTGACTGTCGTAGGTCACGTCGACGAAGCTACCGTTCGAGGTCGGTCCGGCTTGGTCGACTGTTTTCGAGAGGCGCAGGTAGTCCCAGGAATCGTCGAGCTTGAGCAGTTGGATTCCCGACGCGGCCGGTTCTCTCTGGACGGGGCCGTCGCCGTTGTCGTCCGTGCGGAACGATCGCAGCAGGAGGGGATCGCCCGCGGCGGCGTTGATGATCCCGCCGCCGGTGGTGATGCACTCGTCGGCGCCGCTGGACCTGCGGATGAAGCCCTGGGACCAGCCGATGGGCTGGTTGGCGTCGGCCAGCACGAGCTGCGACTGCACCTCCGAGCGGTTGCCCCCCCCGGTCGAGTCGAACCGGGAGTTGTACATCACCAGGTAATGGCCGCCGTCCACCAGCGTGATCGCGCCGTTGGCATCCAGCGAGTACCCGGCGGTGCTCCGCACCGTGGTGTCCCAGTCATGGATGAAGTCGGCCGTGGTGATCGCGTCCGTACCGCCGGCCTCGGTGAAGATCGCGATGTCGCCGCTGTCGGCCTGCGCCGCCGAGGCCAAAGCCAGCACCAGACTGCCCGCCACCAGAAGTGCTACGTGGTTCCTCATCGTTCCGCTCCGTTCAAGAAGTTGACTGACGATTTGTCCGCTCCAGTTCGCCCGCCCCCGGCTGATCCGGGGCGCGGTGTCACAAGCGTAGTCCTCGCGCGGCCGGCGAACGGCCCGAGCCGCTTTGCGGGTTGTCGTCCCATAGGGACAACGTCGGAAGAGACCGCGTTCCTCCACTCGAAACGACCTGAGTAGAAATGCACTGGACAGCAGGTCGACATGCGGCCTCCTCGCAACTCCTGCTGCACTCCATCCATAGTCTACCACGGACGCCAAATAACGCAAGGGGAAATGTGGGCGCGATTTAGGGCTTCGCGACGGGCCTCACGGGGACGGGTCGAAGGGCTCGGACATCCTCCTGCGGAAGTACTCGACGCCCTCCTCGACGTGCCCGTCGCCGCGGTCCGGGACGTTGTCGCCGGCGACGATAAGGGCGCTGTCGTCCAGGTGGATGCGGTACGGCTCGTCAAGGAGAGCCCAGCGGAGCAGCGCCTCGGTCAGCTCGGCGATCTCCCCCCGGCGGGCGGGTTCGCGGTACAGGTTCCTCGTCTCCAGCGGGTCGGCCTGGAGGTCGAGGAACTGGCTGTGGGCGTCGTCGCGGCACAGCAGGAGCTTCCGCGTGCGCGTCCGCGCCATAACCTGTTGCCCCGCCCCGCCTTCGGCGAAGATCACGTCGCGCCCGCGGCGGCCCCGCTCGGACGCCAGGTCCAGGCCGGTCATGGCGCCCGGCACGTCGCAGCCGGCCTGGCGGAGCAGCGTGGGGGCCACGTCGACGTTGCTGACCATCGCGTCGGAGACCTCGCCGCGGCGGTGCCCGTCGGGGAACTTGACGATCAACGGCACGCGCACCAGCGGGTCGTACATGTAGTTGCCCTTCAGGATCAGGTGGTGGAAGCCCATGTAATCGCCGTGGTCGGACGTGTAGACGATGAGGGTGTTGTCGTAGAGCCCGCGGGCCCGGAGGCAGTCGACCATTCGCCCGACGTGGTGGTCGATCTGCGAGATCGTCGCGTAGTACAGGGCCATCACGCGGCGGAGCTGCGGGGCGGTCATCTCCTCGCAGGGGAAGTAGCCCCGGCCCAAGGCCAGGTCGCGCGGCAGGGGCTCGTCGGTCCAGCCGGGCAGGACGCTCAGCGCGCCCGGCTCGTACATGCGGTCCCAGGGCGCCGGCGGGTCGAAGGGATGGTGCGGCTTGACGAAGCCGACCATCAGCAGGCTGCCGCCCCGGCCCCACCGCTCGAGCGTCTCGACGGCCCGGTCGGCGATCCACGTGGTGGAGTGGTGGGCCTCGTCGAGGTCGCTCCGCAGCGCCCCGAAGGCCTGCCAGTACGCCTGCGGCGCCTGCCGGCGGTACTCGCGGACCTGGTCGGTCAGGTCGAGGCGGTCGCAGAGGCCCTCGCTGCGCAGCCAGCGGTGGTAGTCGTCGTCGTAGCGCCCGGGGCCGTCCTGTTCGGCGAGGGCCATCTCCTCGAAGCCCACGTCGAGGTAGGTGGGCGTGAAGTGCATCTTGCCGACGGCCTTCGTGCGGTAGCCGGCATCCTTCAGCACGCGGGGGAAGGTCGCCAGCCCGGCAGGCAGCGTGCTGTGGTTCGTGCCGCCCAGGTGCTGGCGGACGTACAGCCCGGTCAGCAGCGAATAGCGCGAGGGCGTGCAGACGGGGAAGGGGCAGAAGGACTCGGCCCAGCGCACGCCGTCGGCGGCGAGGGCGTCGATGTTGGGCGTGCGGACGTCGCCGTGGCCGTAGGCGCCCAGGCAGTCCCATCGGTGCTGGTCGGCGTGCACGAGGAGGATGTTCGGTCGGTCGCTCATGGTGCGGTCGATTATGCAGGTTCGCGCGGCGTTGTCCACGGACGAGCGCCTTGGGGCGGCCGCCGCGCCGCAAGCCGGGAAGGGCGGCGAAGGTAGCGCTTCCAAGAATCGGCGATTTGTGGTAGAAGATAGGGGCAGCCGCGCTTCCTGAAAGGCAGGATGGGCAGGACGGAAGCGGGACGGCTCGCTTTGGAAGCTCGTGGACCCGGAGGCTCGGTCTGCCTGGTGTGTTGGGTCCGGCAGCGATTGGCGAACGGACGGTCCTTTCGCGCCGACAGGCCCCAGGCAAGGAGGAACATGGCATGATCGTTCTGGCTTCAGGCATCGGCGCGGGGCGCGCACGGCTCGGGTGGACCCCCTGTCGAGGGCGGCGGCGAGCTTGGCACAGCGCCCTGGCCACGATGCTGCTGCTACTGGCCGCGGCGCTGCCCGCCGCGGGACAGGCCATCGACGCCACCTGGACCGGCGCCGCCGGCAACAACCGCTACGAAGAGCCCAACAACTGGGACATCGAGGCCGTGCCGGTCAACGACGGCAACGACGTCTACCACGTGATCCTCCCCGGCGGCGTGACGGTGGAGTTCGACGTGGACGGCCCACAGGTCGTCACGGACCTGGAGCTGGGGTCCGCCAGCACGCTGAACGTCAAGCCGGGCAAGAGCCTGACGATCCTGGACGACGCACGGATCTACGGCACGATCACGAGCGTCGGCGGTGTGCTCGAGGCCGGGGCGCTCGACGCCGAGTTCCGCGGCAACAAGGCGCAGATCACCGCCAGCGGCGGGGCGCAGATCCACGTGGCGTCGTCCACGTATTCCTCCACAGGCCTGAACACCAGTTGGTACACTTACACGCTGTTCTCCGCCGCCGGCACGGACGGCAACGGTGCTCCTACGCTCATCGACCTCTCGTCGATCACGCACCTCAACGCGGCGTTCAATGACGGCCGCAACGACCACGCCACCGCCCAGCAGATCCAGGCCACCGGCGGCGGGCGGATCGACCTGTCGGGCCTCCAGACGATCGCCGGCGCGGCGCACTCCAGCGACCGCCTGCGGATCTACATGAACACGCAGGGCGACGTCGACCTGTCGGGCCTCCAGCGGATCCAGTCGGGCTACACGGACCTCTACGTCTCGATCCCCACGCTGGACCTGCCGGAGCTGCTGAGCCTCTCCGGCACAGTGCTGGACCTCAACACGGGCTGCCAGGCGTCCTTCCCCAAGGCCGAGTGGTTCTCCAACACCACCGTCGACCTGGAAGCCGGCACGACGTCGCTGGCCGCGCCGTCGCTGGTCAGCCACAACGGCGGGTCCGTCACCGTCCGCGAGGGCACGACCATCGACGCCCCGTCGCTGGAGACGATGAACGGCGTGACGCTGGTCGTCGAGGACGGCGGTGAGTTCCTCGCGCCCAACATGGCGACGTTCACCGGCGGCGTCTTCAACCGCCGCGCCGGGCAGATGCTGGACATGCCGGCGTGGGCGAACGTCGACCACTCCCAGCTCCGCGTCTACGACGGCCAGACGCTGTCCGTCTCGGCCGGGACGTATAACACCACCGACCTGAGG
>CAZXOC010000072.1:8069-19820 GCA_964642165.1 uncultured Planctomycetaceae bacterium
GGCACGGACGGCAACTCGGCGCCCTCGCGGCTCGACGTCTCCGGCATCACCGGCCTCAACGCGACATTCAACGACGGGCGCAACGATCACAACACGTACCAGAACATCGAGGCGACGGAGGGAGGACACATCGACCTCTCCGGCCTGCAGACGCTCTCCGGCGCCGCCCACTCGACGGACCGCCTGCGGATCTACATCAACACGGGCGGCAGCATCGACTTCTCGGACCTCCGGCGGGTCCTGTCGGGCTACACGGACTTCTACGTCTCGGCGGCGGCGTTCGAGCTGCCGGAGCTTCGCTCGACGTCCAACGTGCTGTTCGACCTGAACACGAACTGCCAGGCCACCTTCGCCAAGGCGGAGACGTTCTCCGGGACGAGCGTCGACCTGGAGGCGGGCACGACGTCGCTGTCGGTGCCGTCGCTGGTCAGCCACAACGGCGTCGCGGTCACCATCCGCGAGGGCACGACGCTCGACGCCCCGTCGCTGGAGACGATGAACGGCGTGACGCTGACCGTCGACGCCGGCGGGACGTTCCTCGCCCCGAACATGGCGACCTTCACCGGCGGCATCTTCGCGCGGCGCGCGGGGCAGGTGCTGGACATGCCGCCGCTGCTGAACATCGACAACTCGCGCCTGAGCGTCCGCGACGGCGAGACGCTCTCCGTCGCCGCCGGGAGCTACGCCTCCACCGGCCTGACCAGCGCGGGGGCCACGTACACGCTCCTGTTGGCCTCCGGGACGGACGGCAACACCTCGCGGTCGCACCTGGACGCCGCCAACATCCGGGAGATCAACGCGGGCTTTCACGACTACCGCAACGACCACACCACGCGCCACATCATCGAGGCGAGCGTCGACGGCATGCTGGACCTCTCGGGCCTGGAGAGCATCATCGGCCCGGGCCACTCCACCGACAGCCTCATCCTGCGGGCGAACACGGGCGGCACGCTGGACGTCTCCTCCCTGCGGAGCATTCGCAGCGCGAGCAGCGGGCGGACGCGCCTGGAGATCGGCCAGGCCGGCAAGCTCCTCCTCGGCGACCTCGTGCGGACCGAGCGGGCGGACTTCGCGCTGACGGATGCGACCAGCACGCTCGCCGCCGGCGACTTCCACCTGTCGTCAAGCGGGACGGTCTCGGTGGCGCCCATGGCCACGATGGAGCTGACGGGAAGCTGGCTCTTCTCCGGCACGAGCGAGGGCAGCGTCGACCTGGACGAGTCGATCCTGCACATGAAGGGCGACGGCCTGCAGTTCCTCGAGGTCGGCGGGCTGGACCTCGACGCCAACGGCAGCAGCTCGGGCAACTTCGGCATCGGGCAGCTCATCGTCGGCCAGGAGGACGTGCCCACGACCGTCCAGTTGGTGGACCTGCTGGACAACGGCAACCGCACGGGCGAGACGCGCGAGGCCCTGTACCTCTACGGCCTGCCGGGCGAGGACGGGCTGATCCTTCACCCGGGCTCGACGCTGGTGCTGGAGCACCTGAACTGCTACGCCTACCTGGACAGCAACTGGGTGCACCTCAACGCCCTGTTCGAGGGGGCCGTCACGGATCTGCCCTTCGGCGACGGCGTGCTGGTGGTGCCCGAGCCGGCCACGCTCGCGCTGCTGCTGGCCGGGGGCCTGCTCGGCCTGGCGCGGACCCGCCGAAACAGGCGCCTGCGGATCTGATCGCTGTCCGGCCCCCAGGCCCGGGGGCCGGGCGGACTCACTTCTCGCCGCGAAGCAGCTTCTCGTAGGCCTTGTACAGCTTGGGTGCCTTTTTCTTCATCTGCTCTTCGCTGTCGAAGGTCAGCTTGGCCGCGGAGTCGCCTTGGCGGACCTCGACCTTGATCCGCCCCTTCTCGTCCACGTCGAACTGGTACCGCGCTTCCTTCCCGGGCGCCTGGGCGATTCGGTACGGGCGTATGAAGGGGTGCGTCCTGGCCTTGTCGGCCCACGTCTTGAACTGCTCCTCGATCTCCCGTTGCCGCTTCTCGGCCTCTTCCCGCATGCGCTTGGCGGCGGCCCGGGCCTTCTCGAACGCGGCCTTGCCTCGCTCGCCGGGCTGCACCACGACATAGGACCTCACGCCCTTGTCGCCCTGCAGGATGGTCTTGTAGAGCTCGTAGGCATCCGCGTCCTTCCGGCGAAGCTCGTCGGCGTCCTTGAACTTCCGCCTGACCGTCTTGCCGCCCTCGGCCCTGGTCACGGTAATGCCGGCGCCGTCGCGGCCCTCGATGCGGATGGTCTTCCCGTCCACGGTGCGCAGGATGCTGAAGGAGCCCTTGCCCTTGCCCCCCCCGCCGAGGTGGACCTGGATGTCGGCCCAGGGATGCTTCGGCAGCGACTCGGAGAGGATCTTCGGCAGGTCGATCCTGCCCTTCGGGCCGGTGAAGGTCCATCCCTTCGGCCCCTTCTCGAACACGCCCTTGTGCAGGCGGTAGACGTCCTGCCAAGCCTCGTCGGTGTCCTCGTCGTAGACGTAGTCCAGCTCGGCGCGGTCGACGGGCTTGCCGAGCGTGACGGTGACGGTCCGCTTCTGACCCTTGCGGTGGAGCGTCAGGCGGACCTTGTCGCCCGGCTTGTGCGCCTTGAGCTTCGAGATGAAGCCGTCGAGGTTGCGGACCTGGTCCTTCCCGACCGCGACGATCACGTCGTAGCGGTCCAGCCGCGCCTTCTGGGCCGGGGAACCCTTCACCAGGTTGCGGACCATCACGCCCTCGCCCTTCAGGTCCAGGTGCGCCGCCAACGCCGACGGTACGGGGCTGACGCAGACGCCCAGCCAGCCCCCGCCGGACCCCGGTTTCCGCGGGTCCGACTTCCAGGTCGTCATCTTCACGACCTTCGGCTGGTGAACAAGGGTCTTCACACGAACGAGGCGCGTGGTCTCGCGCGGCTTTGCATCGGTCTGAACCGTCGCCTTGCCTTCCTTCTCGACGACAACGCGGGTCGTCGCGTGCTTCTTCGGCGTCTCGGCCTCCTCGTCGGCGGCCAGGACGGGCGCGGCCAGCAGGCATACGGCAGACATGGCGGCCAACAGGGTGATCCTACGCATCGCGGTTCTCCTTCTTCGCTGCATCACAGGTCTTTTCCGATGGCGTGGACGCGCGTCCGCACCCGGTCCACGCCGAGCAGGTAGACGGTCTGCCGGTCTTTGTCATAGACGCCGAAGATGTGCCGGTCGACGTCTCGCCGGGTTCGTCGCGGCCCCTGGATGCGCGGCAGCGGCACGGGGACGTCGCCAGCCGGGTCCACGGTGGGAAGCGATTGCGGCTCGTCGCCGTCCGGCCAGGACTCCGTCGGCGATTCCCACACCCGCCAGAGCAGCCCCTCGATCCCCGGCGGCAGCTCGCCCGTCGACGGGAGCCCGCCGCCCGCGCCATCGACGGGCACGGTGGCGGGGTTCCCGCGCGGCGACCGCGCGGCAACGGCCCCGTTGCCCGGGTCCGCGGGCCCCTTCCGCAGGTGCCAGGCGGCCCCGGCGCCGATCGCCAGCACGACGCCCGCGGCGGCGACCGCCGCAACACGCGCCCACCTCGCGGCGCGCCGACCCGGCGCCGGCGGCAGGCACCGCCGCAGGTCCTCGCCGCGCTCGCGGGCGAAGGCCTCTCGCAGGGCCTCGCCGCCCGCCCGGTCGACCGCGGCGTAGTCGTCCCGCAGGCGATGGGCCTCGGGGTCGCGGAGCAGCTCGCGGGTGAGTGCGGTCCGCCCGGCCGCGTCCAGCTCGCCGTCGAGCTGGCGGACAATCTGCCGCTCCAGGCGTTCGTCAACGGGTGGCCTGGGGGCATCATCCAACCGGTCGCTCATGACTTGCTCCCGCCGCGAGCTTCGCCCGCAGCATCCGCCGGGCCCGGACCAGCCGGGTCTCGACGGTCTCGACAGGCAGGTCCATGGCCTGGGCAATCTGCCGGTAGTTCCAGTCGGCCAGGTGCCGCAGCACGAACGGCGCCCGGTAGGTCTCCGGCAGCTCGCGGATGGCCTCGAGGGCCCGCTGGTGGGCCTCCCGAAGGACCAGCCGCCGCTCGCCGCCGTGCGCGACCGCTTCCCGCCGCGGCCCGTGCCGCCGCAGGCCCCGGAGCAGCTTCCGGCGTCGCGAGGCCCGCCGCGCGGCGTCGATCCCGGCGTGGTAGGCCAACGCGTACATCCAACCGCGCCACCGGGCGGGGTCCGACAGCGACCCGGCGCGACGCCACGCCGACAGCCACACCTGCTGCTGCACGTCGTCGGCCAGCTCGGCGCTGCCGCACGCGGCGAAGATCACGCCCCGCACCCACCCGCCGTTGCGCCGCATCAACTCCACCAGCGCGTCGGACTCGCCTCGCGCCACGGCCTGCACCAGCCGCCGGTCCGGGTCGTGCTCCTCGCCTTGCCGCATCGGCCGTTCCATGTCCATAAGCGTAGACGCTCCCGGTCCGGCGTGCCTGTCAGAAAAGCGGGAATTCCCGCCGCCCCCGCGCGCATCCGGGGCCCGGAGCGATCGGCTCGCGGCGCCCCCGGCGGTGACAATCCCGGCCGCGGGGGCTAGAATCGCATGGCCATGAGCCCTGCCGCCGCGTCCACCGAGACCGCCGCGCTTCCCCCGCCGGCGCAATCCCCGACGGGCGAGCGCGTGCTGACCGCGCTGGCCCTGGCGGCGGCCTGTGCCTTCGCCGGGGTGCTCGGCGTCCGGACCCTCACCACGCCGGACCTGGGCTACCACCTCGCCTACGGCGACTGGCTCCTGGACCGCGGGCAGCTTGTCGACGGCGGCCGCTTCCTCCATCCCGACGCCATCCCCGCGAATCCACGCTTCGACCTGTCGCCCGGGGCATGGATCGACGAGACGGGCACGTATCGCTTCCCCAACGCCAACTGGCTCAGCCAGGCCGTCATGGCGCTGGTCCACCGGGCCGCCGGGCTGGCGGGGCTGTCGGTCCTCTTGGCCGGACTGGTGGTGGGGATCCTCGCCTTGGCCGTCGCCACGATGCGGCGGCTGGGGCTCGGCCGGCTGTGGACCGCCGCCGGGCTCATCCTGATCGCGATGGTGGCCTACGAGCGGTTCCTCCTGCGGCCGGAGCTGTTCGGGTACCTCCTGCTGATGGTCCAACTGCTTCTGCTGGCTCGCGGGGGGATCGGCCGGGCGACGGCGGCGATCCTGGTGGTGCTGCAAGCGGTCCTGGTCAACCTGCACAGCTACTTCCTGCTGGGGCTGGGGCTGACGGGCGCCGTCCTGGCCGAGGAGGCACTGCGGTGGTTGCTTTCGCGGCGCGGGGGGGACAGCGCGGACCAGCGGCGCGCGGCCGCGGCCCGGGTTCGGCGGCTCGGGCTGGTGCTGGCCGGGCAGGTCGGGGTCTGCTTCCTGAATCCATGGGGCTGGCGGCTGGTCGCCCTGCCGATCCAGACGCTCGTGTTCATGCGGAAGCACGGCATCGCGGGGGGCGACTACGACGCGACCGGTCACCCGTGGTCGGTCATCGGGGAGTTCTTCCGCCCCTTCGCGCCGGGCGTGTTCGAGCAGAGCAAGGCGAGCTACGCCTACCTCGTGCTCCTGGTCGTGGCGGGGCTCGGGCTGGCGGCGTCGGCCTGGCGCAGACGGTGGGCCCACGCGCTGGTCATCGCGGTCATGGCGGCTGCGTCGTTGGCGATGCGCCGCAACATCGCCCCGGGCGCCCTGATCATCACGCCGCTGGCCCTGTCGGCCTGTCGGGCGGTGCTTGCCGGACTGGGGCGAGGCGCGGACCGGCAGGTCCGCTGGCCCTGGCGGGCCGGCGTGGCGGCGGTGCTCGCGGCGGCGGGGGCCCTCGGCGCGGTCAGCGTGGTCAGCCAGCGCTTCTACCGGAACGAGCGGCGGGCGGTGCGCTTCGGGTTGGGCGTGGCGCGAACGGTCGTGCCGGTCGGCGCGGCCGAGTGGATCAACGCCCACAAGCCCGCGGGGCGGCTGTGGACGGACTACAACAGCTCGTCCAACGTGATGTACTTCACCCGCCCTCGCCGCGCCGTGCCGGTGCTGACCAACACGTGGGCCTACCCTCCCGACGTGATGGAGCGGGTGCTGGATTACTCGCGGGGCAGGCGGCCGTTCGGTTCGGCCGAGAAGGTCGGCGATTACCGGATCGTCGTTCTCCGGATGGACCGCACGTCGATCCCGCTGGGTCGGCGGCTCGCGGAGGACCCGAGCTGGGCGCTGGTGCACCTCGGCGCGCTGCACGCGGTGTTCCTCCGGTCCGACGGGCCCAACGCCGAGCTGGCCCGCCGCGGTCGCCTCGCGCCCGAGACGCTGGACGTGGACGCCTACGTGCGCCGGCTGCGGGGGCTCGACCCCGTCGGAAGCTACTCGACGTACCTCGGCGCGTTCACGCTGGCGCACCTGGGCTGGAGCACGCCGGCCATCGAGGTCATCGACGACGTGGTCCGCCGCTACCCCGACGACCCCTACCTGCACCGCGTCTGGAACATGCGCGGCACGTGTCTGACGGACCGGGCCAACGCCCGCATCCGCGCGGGCCTGGGCGGCGTGCTGGACGACCTCCAGAAGGCCAGGGACTGCTTCCTCCGCGCGATGAAGCTGCGGCCGGACTACGCCCCCGCCCGCGAGAACCTCCGCCGCGTGGAACGCCAGATCGCCCGCGAGCGGCGCCTCGGGCGGCTCGGCGACGCGCGGTAGCGGTTGGCATCGGCCGCGCACGCTGGTACACTCCCCCCTCCTGTGGTGCGAAAGGGACCCGAGCGATGGAAGACGCGTACGGAAGCCTGATCAGCTCGCTGGCGAAGGCCAACGACAAGCGGATCGTCCTGCTGGTGATGGACGGCGTGGGCGATTGCGACAACGACGGGCAGGGCACGGCCCTCCAGATGGCGCGGACGCCCCACCTGGACGAGTTGGCCGGGCGCAGCGCCCTGGGCCTGCTGGTGCCGGTCGCGACGGGCGTCACGCCCGGCAGCGGGCCCGGGCACCTGGGGCTGTTCGGCTACGACCCGCTGGTCTACCAGGTCGGGCGCGGCGTGCTCAGCGCGCTGGGCATCGAGTTCGCCATCACCGAGCGCGACGTGGCGGCGAGGCTGAACTTCTGCACCCTCGACGCCGACGGGCGCGTCGCCGACCGCCGCGCCGGGCGCATCAGCGACGACGAGAACCGCCGCGTCCTGGGGCGGCTGAAGGGCAAGCTCCAGCCGCCGGCGGGCGTGGAGCTGTTCCTGGAGACCGTCGCCGAGCACCGGGCGCTGCTGGTGCTCCGCGGCGACGGCCTGGACGACGACATTGGCGAGACCGACCCGCAGGCGACGGGCGTGGCGCCACTGTCGCCGGCGCGGCCGCCGCACGACGGCTCGGCGACCGCCAAGATCGTCGAGGGACTGATCCAGCAGGTGCGCGAGGTCCTCGCCGACGAGCCGCAGGCGAACATGATCCTCGCGCGGGGCTTCGCGAAGTTCCCGGATTGGCCTCGCTTCGCCGACCGCTTCCAGATGAGGCCCGCCGCGGTGGCGGGCTACCCGATGTACCGCGGCGTGGCGCGGCTGGTGGGCATGGAGGTGGCGGCCCAGCCGACGACCGCCGAGGGCGTCTGCGCCGAGGCCGGCAAGGCCCTCGCCGACTACACCTTCGTCTTCGCGCACTTCAAGTACACCGACAAGACGGGCGAGGACGGCGACCTGCCGGCCAAGATCGAGCGGATCGAGGAGATGGACGCCGCCCTGCCGGCGCTGCTGGAGGCCGACCCCGACGTGCTGATCGTCACGGGCGACCACTCCACGCCGCCGAGCCTGAAGGCGCATAGCTGGCACCCCGTCCCGGTGCTGATGAAGGCGCCCCACCTTCGCGGCGGCGACGGGCCGACCTTCGACGAGGTCGCCTGCCGGTCCGGGCAGATCGGCACGATCCTCGCCCGGGAGCTGATCCCGCTGGCCATGGCCCACGCCGGCAAGCTGGAGAAGTTCGGGGCGTAGGCCTCGAGACGACGAGACGGCGCGGCGGTCAGGTCCGGTCCCACGTCGGGCCGGCGAGGACGACGGAGGTCTCGACCTGACGGTCGGGGATCGACCAGTATTCCCGCAGCAGGCGGTTCTTCTCTTCGGGCGTCACCCGGCGGAAGCCGTGCTTCTCGTAGAAGCTCACGGCCCAGGTGGCCGCCGCCCACGTGCCGATCAGGATCGGCCGATCCGTCAACGTCAACAGGTGCTTCAGCAGCCTGCCGCCGATGCCCTGCCGCCGCCGGGCCGTGCGGACGTAGGCGTGGCGGATGAGCGTCACGTCGAGGACGTCCTGGATGCCCATCACGCCGACGAGCTCGCCGGCCTCCTGGCAGCCCCAGAACACGACGCCGGCGTCGATCTCGTGCCGCAGCTCCTCGGCGGGCATGTACGGCTCGTGCCACCGGTCGGCGGGGATGACGCCGCGGTAGGCCTGCGCGGCGTCGTTGACGATCTCGCGAATCGCGTCGAACTCGTCCTCGCGGCAGGTGCGGATCACGGGCGTCTCCGGGCAGGAGCGATGGGACGGCGTCCGGCCGGGCCGCCGCGCTTCGCCCGACCGGACATCCCCGCGCCGAGCCGCGCCGTCAGAAGAGCTTGCCGATCTCCGGCAGGGGCCCGGTCAGCGGCAGGGCGTAGTTGAGGAAGCGTTTCGTGACGTGGTTGCCGGCCTTGTTGATGTACGAGCGCGGCATGTCCTTCGTCAGTCGGGCGACGTCCTTCAGCTCGGCCTTGACGAACTTCACCTTGTACCGGGGACCCTTGAGCCGCTTGATGGCGACGGACCCGTCGACGTCGCCGGCCATGGCCAGCTCGGCGGCCTTGCGCCCGCACTGGCGGGCCTCGACCTGATCCACCGGCGAGGCGAAGCCCGGAAAGCTCCGCTGGAGGTAGCCGAACGTGTCGGCGCGAACGCGGAGGCCCTTGTGCTTCCGCCCCATCTTCTCCCTGATGTAGTCGGCGAGAAAGTCGCCCAGCGCCCCCGACCCGGAGAGCTGAACGTTGCCGTGGCTGTCGCGCTCGACGTGGTGGCCCAGCTCGGTGGCCAGCGCGACGACCACCGCCGTGCCCGTCTCGTCGGCGATGCCCTCCGAGACGGCGACCTGGCAGCGCCCCAGCCGCCCGTAAACCTCCCTCACGTCCGCCAGGAAGCCCTTGATGGAGAACGCCACCTCGGGCAGGTAGACGAGGTGAGGCCCGTCGGTCCGGTCGAGCCGGCCGAGGGCGCTCGCCGCCGCAAGCCAGCCGGCGTGCCGACCCATCACGACGTTGATCTTGATGCCCGGCAGGGCGCTGCTGTCGCGGTTGTCGCCCATGAAGGCCGACGCGACGAACCGCGCGGCCGAGCCGTAGCCCGGGCAGTGGTCCGTCACGCGAAGGTCGTTGTCGATCGTCTTGGGGATGTGGAAGACGCGCAGCTCGTAGCCCGCCTCGCCGGCCAGCTCGTTGACGATCCGCGCCGTGTCGGCCGAATCGTTCCCGC
Source organism: uncultured Planctomycetaceae bacterium (assembly GCA_964642165.1). Lineage (GTDB taxonomy): Bacteria > Planctomycetota > Phycisphaerae > SM23-33 > SM23-33 > CAYRVX01. Next base: position 17,485 of record CAZXOC010000072.1, read on the forward strand.
CCACGTAGAAGAAGTACCGCACGTCGTGCTTGGCGAAGACGCGGAAGATCCGCTCGCAGTACGCCTCGTCGGGCTTCTCGCGGGTGGAGCCCAGCGCGGCGGCCGGCGTGTTGGCGATCCGCTCCCAACGGGCCTTCGATATGCCGCCCAGGTCGAGGAACTCCTCCCGGACGATGCCGCGCACGCCGTGCCTGGCGCCGAGGAGCCGCCCGATGGCCCGGCTGCTGCGGAGCGTCTCCACCACGCCGACGAGGGACTGGTTGATCACGGCGGTCGGCCCGCCGGACTGCCCGATCACCGCGTTGCCTCTCAGGGCCTTGCTCATCGTCCGCGATGTCCTTTCGGGAGTGGTTTGCGGCCGGGACCCGCCCGCCGGTGCCCGCGCCGAGGCGTCAGTCGGTGAGCATCTCTCGCTCGATGAAGGTCGTTTCCCACTCCCCCCGCTGGAAGTTCGGGTGCGCGAGGATCTCGCGGCAGAGGGAGATGGTCGTCCGGGTGGGGTAGATGACGAACTCCTCCAGCGCCCGCCGCGCGGTGGCGATCGCCTCCTGGCGCGTGGCCCGGTGGACGATGAGCTTGCCGACGAGGCTGTCGTAGCAGGAGGGGATCTCGTATCCCTGGTAGACGTGGGAGTCCCACCGCACGCCCATGCCGCCGGGGGCGACGAACGCCTCCACGCGCCCCGGGCTGGGGCGGAAGCCGTGCTCGGGGTCCTCGGCGTTGATCCGGCACTCGATGGCCGAACCGCGTGTCTGGATGTCCTTCTGGGCCATCGGCAGCGTCTCGCCCGACGCGACGCGAAGCTGCCACTTCAGCAGGTCTTCGCCCGTGACCATCTCCGTCACCGGGTGCTCGACCTGGATTCGCGTGTTGACCTCGATGAAGTAGAAGTTGTCGTCGGGGTCCAGCATGAACTCGACGGTGCCGGCGGACTGGTACTGGACTTCCTGGGTGAGGCGGACGGCCGCGGCGCAGATCTCCTCGCGGAGGTCGCGGTCGAGGCGCGAAGCGGGGCTTTCCTCGATGAGCTTCTGGCGCCGTCGCTGGACGGAGCACTCGCGCTCGAAGAAGTGCACCACCTTGCCGCGGGAGTCGCCGAGGATCTGCACCTCGATGTGGCGGAGGTGCTCGACGCACTTCTCCATGTAGAGCCGCCCGTCGCCGAAGGCGTTCTCGGCCTCCATCCGGGCCTGCTTGAAGCCGGACCGGAGCGTCGCCTCGTTGTGGACGAAACGGATGCCCCGTCCGCCCCCGCCGGCGGCGGCCTTCAGGGCCACCGGATAGCCGATCCGCTCGGCGACGCGGGCGGCCTCGTCCTCGTCGGCCAACGCCCCGTCGCTCGACGGGGTGGTCGGCACGCGGGCGGCCCTGGCCAGCTCCTTCGCGCGGATCTTGTCGCCCAGCGCCCTCATGGTCTCGACGCTCGGGCCGATGAATTGGATCTTGCAGTCGCGGCAGACTTCGGCGAAATGCGCGTTCTCAGCCAGGAAGCCGTAACCAGGGTGAATGGCCTCGATGTCGGCGATCTCAGCTGCGGCTATGATCCGAGGAATGTTGAGGTAACTGTCGACCGAGGGAGCTTCGCCGATGCAGATCCTATCGTCGGCCAAGTGAAGGTAGCTGGCGTCGCGGTCGGCCTCGGAGTAGACGACGACGCTCTCGACGCCCAGTTCCTTGCAGGCCCGGATGATCCGCAGCGCCACTTCGCCTCGATTGGCAACCAGAATGCGGTGGAACATGCCGGGATCCTTCGGCGGCTCAGGCGGGCCGGACGCGGAAGAGCACCTGCCCGTACTCGACGGGCTGGGCGTTCTGGACGCAGACCTCGGCGACGATACCGGCGCACTCGGCCTTGACCTCGTTCATGACCTTCATCGCCTCGACGATGCAGACGACGGTGTCCGCGTCCACGCTGGTGCCGACGGTCACGTAGGGGTCGCTGTCGGGGCTCTCGGCGGCGTAGAACGTGCCGACCATCGGGCTCTTGATCTCGGCGAGCTCCTCGGCCGGGGGCTCGCGGGCGGGCCCGGCGGTCGGGGGCCCGGCCGCGACGGGAACCGGCGCGGCGGCAGGCATCGCCGTCGTCATCATCGGCATCGCCGCGACGCAGGCCGAGATATGGCGCAGGCGGATCTTCCGCTGCCCGTCGCGGATGTCCACCTCCCCGAGGTCGTTGTCCATCATCAACTGGACGAGTTGGCGCACCTCGTCGATGATCGGCGCCACCGCCGGCTCCGGTGCCTCGGCGCCGCTGTCTGGTTCCTTCGGGCCCATCCTGTCTTCCTTGCTCATGCTCACAGCGTCAGGGCGGCCATGCCGCGGGGCAGGCTCGACAA
>CAZXOC010000072.1:19830-26268 GCA_964642165.1 uncultured Planctomycetaceae bacterium
CCGCCCGCCGGCCACCACCAGCACGTCGTCCTCGATCCGGACGCCGCCGACGCCCGGCAGGTAGATCCCCGGCTCGACGGTCACCACCGTGCCCGCCCGGAGACGCACCTTCGACGTGCGCCCCAGCCCGGGCGCCTCGTGAACCTGCCGCCCGAGCCCGTGACCCAGGCTGTGCATGAACCGCTCGCCGTAGCCGGCCTCGTCGATCACCTTCCGCGCCGCCGCATCGACCGTTCCGCCGCTCACGCCGGGGCGCGCCGCGGCGATGCCCGCCGCCTGCGCACGCCGCACCACGTCGTGGATCTCGGCCAGTATCGGCGGGATTGTACCGGTGAACACCACCCGGGTCAAGTCGCTGCAATAGCCGCCGACCTTCGCCCCCCAGTCGATCAGGACCGCGTCGCCGGGACGGATGCGCGTGCCCGCGGGGCAGTAGTGCGGCAGGGAGCCGTGCGCCCCCGCGGCGACGATCGTCGGGAAGGACGGCCCGTCCGCGCCGGCGAGGCACATGCGGTAGTTCAGTTCCGCCGCGATGTCGCGCTCGGTGCGCCCGATCCAGCGCCGCCGGCCCATCCCCAGCAGCTCCCGGAAGGCCCGCTCGGCGGTACGGATCGCCTTGCGGATCGCGCGGACCTCGTCGTCGTCCTTGACGGCCCGCAGCGGCGCGACCAGGTCCGCCAGCGGGCGGATCCGCTTCGTCGGCAGCTTCTTCGCAAGCTGCTCGCCGAAGCGCACCGTGACGTGGTCGCTCTGGACGGCCAGCCGGCGGACCCGCCGCCCCTTCAGCGCCTCCCCGACGGCCTGCCCGACGCGTCCCCTGCGAACGTGCAGCGGGATGTCCGGGCACTCGCGCTCGGCCTGCTCGCCGTAGCGGCCGTCCGTGATCAGGCGCGCCCAGCCCGCCCCCAGCACCAGGAAGCTGCTGTCGCCGGTGAAGCCGGAGAGGTGCGTAACGTCTTCCGGCCGGCTGATGAGCACGGCGTCCGTCTTGCCGGCCATCCTGCGCAGCACCGCGTGCCGCCGGCGGGCGAACACGCCCTGCTTGCTCTTCCGTGATGATCTCGCCATGTTGCCTCCCGCAAGCCGAAGAACCTGACGCAAGCAGCCCGAAAACCTATCGGGCGCGCCGCCCCCCGGCAACGGAAATCTGCCTCGCGTTTCGGGTATACTCGGGGCAAGGTGTCTGCCGGGAACCCCGGACCACGGGTAGAGACGCATGAGAGCGATCGCCTGCACGGCCGTGCTGCTTTCCCTCCTGCCGGGAGCTCCCCCCCCTTCGCCGCGGACCCCCGAGGCCGTCCCGAGCCCCCACGATGCCGCGGCGCGGAAGCTGCTGCTGGCGGAATTCGAGGCCCTCCTGGCCGGGCCGGGAACCTACGAGGCGACCGTGCGCCGCGAGTGCCGCGCCTTTCCCGAACGGGACCTCCTGCCGTACATCCTGCCCGCCCTGGCCTACACGAACCTGGGGCAGTCGGATCCCGCGTTCCGGCCCAAGGCGAGACGGCGCGTCGCACAGTTGATTGACCTGGCCCGGCCGGCCGTCGCGCGCCGCGCCGGCAAGCTCGAAGACCTCGACGGGTACCGGCGCCAGGCCGTATACCTCGGCCAGTACAACCTGGCCCTGGGCGGCTATCGCCTTCTCGGCGGCGATGACCGCTACGCCCGCCAGCACAAGGCGATCTCCGACGCCCTGCACGCGGGGCTCGTCCGGCGGCGCGGGCGGCCGCTACAGTCCTACCCGACGTACTCCTGGACGTTCGACACGATCCCCTGCCTGCTGTCGCTGAAGCTCTATGACCGCCACACCCGCGGGACGCGAAGCCGCCAGGCCATCGCACGCCACCTCCAGTGGATCTCCGACCGCGCCACCCACGAGCCCACCGCCCTGCCCTACAGCCGCGTCTACGACGGCACGGGCGAGGGGCTCACCCTTCCCCGCGGGTGCGAGCTGTCGTGGCGGATCGCGCTGCTGGCCGACCTGGACGCCGACCTCGCCCGGCGAACGTACGCGAACTACGTCAAGGCGTTCTGGCTGGAGCGGCCGACGCTGGCGGGGTTCGCGGAATGGCCGTTCGGCCGCTCGAGTCGGCAAGACTTCGACTCCGGCCCGGTCGTGATGGGGATCGGCACGACCGCGAGCGGGTTCGGCATTGCCGCGGCCCGGGCGGCCGGCGACGAGACGCGCCGCGACCGCCTCTGCCGCCAAGCCGCCCACGCGACAGACGTCCTGAAGCTCATGATCGCGCGGGACCCCCGCGGGCGAGGGAAGTACACTCTCGGGGGCGTCATCGACCCCGATGGAGGCTACCGTACGGGCTTCCTGTTCGGCGACGCGTGTCTCTTCTACGCGGTGACGTGGCGCCCCTGGTGCTCGCCGCCGCCACGCCGGGCGGGCGAGAGAAAGGCGGAGGAAGAGTGAGACACAACAGGCGGGTCCTGCCCGCGGCGGTGGCGGTCGCGGCGCTGGCCGTCGCGGCGGGTATCCTCGGCTCGACCCTGGCGGCGAAGCCCACCGACGAGGATCGGCGCCGCGCGGAGCGTCTGGCCGGGCAGATCGAGAAGCTGCGCCCCCTGCACGAGAAGCTCGGCAAGCCCCGCCCCGGCGAGTGGCGGGCGGGCCCGGGACGCGACGAGCCCGGACAGACGTTCGCCCAGTACCTGCGCGAGCGGCCGGTGCGCCCGGTCGGCCGGCGCCGCGTGCTCTACATCCAGCCGCTCGGCGAGTTCACCAAGACGCAGCGGCGGATCGTCGAGCTGACGACCGACTACATGGGCCGCTACTTCAGCCTGCCCACCAAGGTCCGGGCGGACCTGCCGCTGTCGATCATCCCGCAGCGCGCCCGACGGGTGCACCCGACGTGGGGCATGAAGCAGATCCTCTCGACGTACGTCCTGGACGACGTGCTCGCCCCGCGCCTGCCGAAGGACGCCGCGGCGTACATCGCGCTGACGGCGAGCGACCTCTGGCCGGGGCGCGGGTGGAACTTCGTCTTCGGGCAGGCGTCGCTGCGCCAGCGGGTCGGCGTCTGGAGCCTCCACCGCAACGGCGATCCCGACGCCGGCCCGGCGGCGCTTCGCCTGTGCCTGCTGCGCACGCTCAAGACCGCCACCCACGAGACCGGGCACATGTTCTCCATGCGCCACTGCACCGCCTACGAGTGCAACATGTGCGGCTCGAACCACGGGGAGGAAGCCGACCGCCTCCCGCTGTTCTGCTGCCCGGAGTGCGTCGCGAAGGTCTGCTGGGCGACGCGCGCCGAGCCGATCGGCCGCTACCGCAAGCTGCTCCAGTTCGCCCGCGCCCACGGCCTGACCCGGGCGGCGGGCCTCTACGAGAAGTCCATCCGGGCGCTGGGAGGCAAGGTCCAGCCGAAGCCCGCCTCCGGCGGCGACTAGCGCCGACCGCGCCCGGCGGGCCCTCACTCCCCTATCGCCGGTTTCGCCGGCTTCTTCGGGGCGCGCTTGGTCCCCTCCCGCAGGTACCGCTCGATGGCCAGTCCCAGCTCTCGCCCGACGCGACGGTAGTTGTCCCGCGTGCTGTCGGACGTGTTCCAGGCCGTCTCCAGCGTCACGGCCAGGACGTGCTCGCCCGCGTGCGCGCTGACCCAGTTCTTGCTGATCTTCCTGTAGTTCTTGTCGTAGTTGCGGCCGCTGACCTTGGTCCTGCCTCGGAAGGCGAGCGGGCCGGTCAGCTCGGCTCGCGCGGCGGCGAGGAAGTGCCGGAGGTTGCGGGCCTGGAGCTCGGAGAGCTCGTCGGCGGGGGGCACGTAGAAGAACGGCTCGCCGTCGCCGGGGGCGGGGTTGTGCAGGTCCACGAACACGTCGAACCGCCCGTCCCCGGCGAGGCGGCGGATCTCGCGGATCGCCGCGGCGACGCTCCGCCAGTGCGGCCGATCGCACCAGTCCCGGTTGTGGTCGTGAGGCTCCTGCCCCTTGCCCCCGGCGCCCCGCACGACGTTGTCCACGTCCATGATGGGCACGACGGTGACGTCGGCGGCGGCCCGCAGCGCCCGGGCGCGCGGGTCGTCGGAGACCAGCCACTGCACGAAGCCCTGAGCGACCCAGCTCGAGCCGGCCTCCCAGGCATGCTGGCGGGCCTGGACCCAGACGCCCCGCCTCCTCGCGCCGCCGCTCGCCCGTTGCGAGACGCGCAGGGCCGGGACCGGCCGGGCCTCCCGCGTGCGGCACAGCGCGAAGCCCTTGGCTCGCGGGCAGGCCTTCTCGGCGGCGGCGATCAGCGCCTCGGCGCGCCGCGGCAGGTACGGCGGGCCCCACGCCAGCCATACCTCGCGCCCCGGCGCCCGGCAGCCGTACACCATGGCGTCGGCCTTCTCGCCGGGACGCTTCTTCCGACGCCGTCCCGCGGCCGTCTGCCCCCACGTTCCATCGGCCGCGCGGATCGCCGCACGCTTCGGCCAGGCCCACGGCGTGCCCTCGATCTCGCACGCGATCGCCTCGCCCGGCCGGGTGCCGCTGAGGCGGACGTACCACCAGCATGCCCAGCCCCGCCCCGGATGCGAGGACGGCCGCAGGCGAATCACCCGCTTGTCCTGATCGATCCGGATCACCTGCCCCGACCCGCCCGGGAAGTCGGTGTGAACCTGCAGGGCGGGCCTGGCCGGGCGCGAGGCCCCTGCCGCCGGGATCAGGATCGCCCCCAGGCAGGCCACTCGCCAGGCGGGCAGGCCCGCCCCGATGTCCTTGTGTCCCGTCATGCTGCCGTCCCTCGCGAGTGGGCATCCCTGGACCGTCGCCGGCGCCGCCCGCAGCGCCGCGGCGTTCCCGGACAGAAACCCCTCTCGTTGATCGCCCTACCGGGCGGTCCTAGAATGGCACACAGGAGACAGCATGGCCGACGACTGGACGACGGACCTGACCCCCGCCCTGCGGGCGAAGATCGAGGCGTGCCGCGAGCAGCTTCGGTCTCTCGGCCGCGTGGTGGTGGCCTTCTCGGGCGGGGTCGACAGCACGCTCCTGCTGGCCCTGGCGGCTGAGGCGCTGGGCACGGACAACGTCCTCGCCGTCATCGGCGTTTCGGCGATCCACCCGCGGCGGGAGCTGGAGTCCGCGCGGGCCTCGGCCGATCGCCTGGGCGTGGAGCTGGTCCAGGTCAAGACGCGCGAGCTGCACGACCCGAGGTTCACGACGAACCCGCCGAACCGCTGCTACCACTGCAAGAGCGGGCTGCTGACGAGCCTGAAGGCCCTGGCCGCCGAACGGGGCGACGCCGCCGTCCTCACCGGGGCCAACGTCGACGACACGGGCGACTTCCGCCCGGGCCTGGAGGCCGGTCGGCAACTCGGGGCCGTCCGCCCGCTCATGGACGCCGGGCTGACCAAGGCCGACATCCGCGCCGCCTCGCGGGTCCTGGGCCTCGAGACGTGGAACCAGCCGTCCGGGGCCTGCCTGGCGACCCGCATCCCCTACGGCCAGGAGATCACCCCCGAGAAGCTCGGCCGCATCGCCCGGGCCGAGGCCGTCCTGGAGCGGATGGGCTTCGTCCCGTGCCGCGTGCGGGACCACGAGACCATCGCCCGGATCGAGGTGCCCGCCGAGGCCATCCCCCGGGCCGTCGAGCGGCGGGGGCCAATCGCCGCCGAGCTGAAGGGCCTTGGCTACACGTACGTTACGATCGACCTGGAGGGCTTCCGCAGCGGGTCGATGAACGAGGCCCTCTAGCCGTCCCGCCGGCCCCGCCCTGAGCCTCATCCCCCCCGCCGGCAGCGGCTCCGCCGGCCGCGAGCGCGTCCTAGCGCGACACTTTTCGGGCCTTTCGGCGGAATTCTCACGGGCCCCGCCGCATCCCCCGAAATCGCCGTAAGTCTCGAAGTTATGTGGCAAAAGTGTCCAATCCTCGGGCCTGCCGGAAGGCCCAAAAGCTCTATAAGTCATTGTAATAGGAATAGTTAGCTGTCCACAGATTTTGGACATTCCGCCCATTTTGGACAATCGGCCTCCCCACCGCCTGGCTCGCGCGCCGATCAGGTCGTAACTCCTGTAATGAAAAGTTTTTCCCGGATTCGCCTCCCCGGCCGCGCCGGGGCCCCGCGCTTATGGACTGCGGTCCCGATGTCCATCGGGATCCATCGGGGTGGCGCTGCGAGGCCGTGTGGCACGACCAGGCGGACCCGACGACTCTCCCGCCGGAACGGGGCGATTGAACGCCCGCGCACCTGCCCGCGGCCGGCGTACGATCAAGTGCGCAATTCCGGCATGGTTCCGATCGAGGGAACACCTCCGCCCCGGCGATGCGCGCAGGGTTCCCCGCGGAACAACCGTTCAGCCGTCCCTGGCGGGACTCGACGCTGCGGCTCTTGCTGACCCACCACTGAAGTGGCGGGCTACTATCAGAAGTCCCTACGGGACAGGCTTCTGCGTCTTGCGCGTCCCGGCAGGGACGCCGTGAGAATAGCCCAGCAGTTCAGCCGGCAGGCAGGT
>CAZXOC010000073.1:0-26261 GCA_964642165.1 uncultured Planctomycetaceae bacterium
GGACCCGGCAAGGAGAATCCGGCCGAAGGCCGACCTTATGGGAGGGGTCCGACGAGGCTCGGATGCGGGAGAAGCGGCTCGACGCGAACAGGCTCAAGCCTGCGAATCAACCCACTGGTTCCTCTGAGGAGCTCCGGATCTGCCCGCCCCGCCGTCGAGCCAATCGGCCATCGTCACCGGTACGCCCATCATCCGCCGTTGTGACACCATGGGTGGTCTCCTTCCTGGCCGGCCCGACATGGGCCGACTCGTCTTGTTGATACCGGATAGAGGAGGCCATCCTTTTGCGCCGCCGCGACGCAAGAGGCGAATCGGCAATTGCGCACTTGATCGTACGCCAGGTGGAAAGCACACTCCGCCCCCGCGGCCGCCCGCGGTGAGGTCCTGATGCACGGTTCAGGCCGATCCTGCCGGGGGGAAGACTTGCCTCGTTGCCGGGAGGGGGCGGGAAGGGACGGGCCGAGGGCGTAAGCCCAGGGGAATGCGTGCCTTATACATGGAGCCTCGAGGGGGCCACAGGGGCGTTCCGAGCGCGGAAAGGCTATCCGCTGTTGAAGCAGGTGAGATTCTGCGGACTTTCCGGATTTTCCTGTGGACAGGCGTCGTGGGCACGATAGGATGGGCCTAGACGTAAAAAGGTAAAAAGGTAAAAAAGAAGAGCCGGCCCCGCACGACTTCGGCGGGCACGGCGCACGGGCCCATCCGCCCCGTGCATGGAGCGCTGTGGAACGGCCTGCCGAGTTGACTCGAACAGGTGATTCCGCCGACGCCTCGGGCGGCGAGGAAACGCCGGGGCGCTCGGCCGGGGCGGTCCCGGTCGGCTTGGACGGCACATCGATTCCGGCCATCGGCTTCGCGCACGCCGTAGTGTTCCCGGCGGGCAAGAGGCACGGCCTGCGGCGGGGTGCGGGTTGGCCCCGCGGAAGCGCTGCGGGAGCGGATGGCGCAGCCGCTCGAGCGGAGTGGAGTTTGGCAGAACCGCTTCAGAGCCACGGCGGCGGTCCCGACCCCAGCGGGCGCCCCTCGGGGCGTCCCGGCGGCGGGGCGAAGCTGTACCGCATCGGCGAGCTGGTGTCGTACTGCGGCCTGAGCCGCCAGACGGTGCACAACTACAGCATCATGGGCCTGCTCCGGGAGGCCCGCTGGACGCCCGGCGGCCACCGGCTGTACGACGAGTCGGCGTTCGGGCGGCTCGATCGGATCACCGCCATGAAGGCCGACGGAATGAGCATTCAGGAGATCCGCGAGCACTTCGCGCGGGTCGACGAGCGCCAGGAAGGCCCGGCCGGCGATGCCGGCAAGCTGGACGCGCCGTCGTGAGCGGGCGCCTCACGGCGGGCCGCTGCGGCCGGGCGCTGCCGGCGAAGCAGCAAGCACGTAATGCGGTCCCATGTCCTCGGCCCCCGCGGCCGGGGCGGGACGGCGCGGCATTCATGTCAGGACAGGCGGGTCGGCTGCCGTGGGCAGTCGATGGCCGCCTCGGCGGTCGGGCGGCGGGCCGTCGGGCGGACGCGGTCACGAGGTTGCTTGTCCCCGTCAGGGAGGACCGGGCACGATGAGCCTTGTCGGCAGATGGGTCGCGCGGGTCGGGTCGATCGCCCGGGAGACGGGTCCTCGCACGAGGCTCGCGGCGGCGGGCCTGGGCGGGCTGGCGATGGTCGGACTCGTCTGGCTGGTGTCGGCCGTCCGCGACGGCGAGGCGGCCTGGGTGCCGGTCGCCGAGGCACCGATGGCCGCGCAGAACCTTGCCGCCGCCGCCCGCACCGCCGAGGCCCACGGGATCGCGCACCGGACCGAGGGGGGGCGCCTGCTGGTTCCCGCCGACAGCCGCGATCGCCTCCGCGGCCAACTCGCCTTCAAAGGACTGCTGCGGAGCGACGACCTCCTCCCCGCGCAGGACCTCGGCGAGAGCGGCGGCATCTGGCTGACGGAGGCCGAGCGGAAGCGCCGCCGCGAATGGGCGATGATGACCGCCCTGTCGCGGCTGATCGGCAACTTCCCCGCCGTCCGGCGGGCGGCAGTGCTCTATTCCCCCGGCGCGCAGCGCCCCTTCCGCCCCGGCGTCCGCCCGAGGGCCTCGGTGACGGTCACGCTCGCCGGCGGGGCGAAGATGGGCACGAGGCTGCTGTCGGCCATCGGCGACCTGGTTTCGAGCAGCTTCGCGGGCATGCAGCGCGGCGACGTCTGCGTGGTGGACGACCGGGGGTGCAGCTACCGCATCCCCGACGGCGAGGGCCCGTGGACGTACGATCCCATCGAACAGCGCCGCCTGGCCGAGGACTTCCAACGCGAGCGGATCCTCGCCGCGCTGGAGGACGTCCGCGGCGCGCGGGCGGGGGTGACGCTGGGCGACGACGGGCGGGCCGTCTCCTGCCGAAGCGCGTGGGTCTCCCTGCCGCGGAGCTTCGTGGACGCGAGGTACCGTCTCGCCCACGGCGCCGAGGCGGACGACGCCGGGCGAGCTGCGTTCGCCGCCGAGGAGCTGGCCCGAATCCGGCGGCTCGTCGGGAACGTTAGCGGCGTCGGGGACGCCAACGCCATCGAGGTGCACTGGCGCGACGATCTCGCAGCCGCGGTTGCGGTGGCGCCTCCCGGCCGCGCCGGCGCCTTGGCCGACCGGGCCGAGGGCCCCGCCCGAACCGCCGCCTCGGGCGGGCTGGCGGCGCTGGGCCTGCTGTGCGCGGTGCTTGGCGTGGCTCGCCGCCGCCGAAGGAAGGCCGCCGAGGCGGGTGCGGCTGCGGGCGAGCCATCGCCCGGGGCCGCGGCGTCCGAGGCAGCGCCCGCGGCGGCGGACCCGCTGGAGGTGCTGCGGCGTCTGTCGGCCGAGGAGCTGCCGGCCCTGCTTCAGGGGGAGCATCCGCAGACGGTGGCGTTGATCCTGGACCACGTGGAGGCCGGCGTGGCGGCGGCCGTCCTGGACGCCCTGCCGGCGGAGCGCCAGGTGGACATCTCCCGCCGGATCGCCGCGCTCGGGCCGGTCGATCCCGCCCTGGTCGCCGAGGTGATCCGGGGTCTGACGTCGCGGCGTGCCGCGCGCCCCGCGGCGCCCGCGGACGACGCCGACGGCGTCGGGAAGGTCGCGCAGATCCTCCACCACGCCGGGTACGCCACGGAGCGTGCGGTGCTCGACGGGCTCTCGGGCGCCGAGCCGGCGCTGGCCGAGTCGATCCGCAAGCAGATGTTCGTCTTCGAGGACGTGGCGCTGCTGCCTCGGCAGGTGCTGGACTCGGCCCTGGCGTCGCTCGGCAGCGACGAGCTGGCCATCGCGCTGCGGACGGCGGGCAAGGAGGTCCGCGAGCGGATCTTCTCCGGCCTGCCGCGTGAGCGCGTGGCGAAGGTGCGGCAGGAGATGGAGCGGATCGGGCCGGTGCGGCTCAGCGACGTGGAGGCCGCCCAGGAGCGGGTCGTCGCGGCGGTCCGGCGACTGGAGGAGGGGCGGTACGTGTCGGCCGGTTCACGGAAGGACAGTGAGGTGCTGGCCTGATGGGCGAAACGACGGCGAGAGTCATCAAGGGCGGCGCCGCGGACGGCTCGACGTCGCCGGGCGCGGCGATCCGGACGCTGGGGCAGATTGCCGAGGAGGCGCGGACGGTCGTGCTGGACGCGCGGAAGGAGGCTGCCCGCATCGCGGCCGAGGCCCGCGCCCAGGCCGACGCCGCGCGTCAGGCGGCCGCCAGGAAGGGCTACGACGAGGGCGTCGCCCGGGGCCAGAACGACGGCTACCAGGACGGGCGGGAGCAGGGCCTCACCGAGGCGCGGGAGCAGTTCGCCGCGGACGCCGACGGGCTCGTCGAGCAGGCCGGGCGGATCGTCGAGGCCCTCTCGACGGCGCGCGCGGAGCTGGTTCACGACGCGCGGTGCGAGATGCTCGACTTCGCGCGGGAGATCGCGGAGAAGGTCGTCGGGCGCGTGGCGACGAGCGATCCGGCCGCGGCGCGCCGGAACCTGCGCAAGGCCCTCGAGCTGTCGAGCGCGGTCCGGGACGTTCGCGTGAAGGTCAACCCGGCGCAGCACGCCGCGCTGGAGGAGTACCTGCCGCGGCTGGTCGAGGCCCTCGGGCACACCGGCCAGGTGCGCCTGCTGGCGGACGAGGAGGTTTCGCCCGGCGGCGTGAAGCTCTTCAGCGAGGCCGGGGAGATCGACGCGACGATCGAGACGCAGTTGGCCAACGTGGTCGAGGCCCTGCTGGGTGCGCGCGGGCAGGAGCAGCCGGGGCGCTACCGGCCGACGGAGCCCGCGTGCGGCTCGCCTGTCGGCGGGGATGCGGGGCAGGGCAAGCGGGCGGTTCCGCTGGCGAGCCCCTCGGCGGCGCGTGCGACGGGGGGTGCCGCATGAGCCCCTTCGCCCCGTACAGGCAGATCCTGCGGACGCTCCAGCCGGTGGGCATCGCCGGTCGGGTGCGTGCGGTCCGCGGGCTGACGGTCAGCGTGGCGGACTTCTCGGCGCCGATCGGCGCGAACTGCCGCATCCTGCGAGGCCCGCGCGGCATCGCGGCGAGGGTGATCGGCTTCGCGGGCAACGAGACGCTGGTCATGCCGCTCGGCGCGGTCACGGGCATCTGCCGGGGCGACCGGGTGGTCTCGTCGGTGGACGAGCAGACCGTGGGGGTCGGCCCGGGCGTGCTGGGCCGCGTGCTGAACGGCTTCGGGCGGCCCATCGACGGCAAGGGCCGGATTCGCCTGGACCGCCGCATGCCGATCTGGCCCGAGCCCATGGGCCCGATGCGCCGCCCGCGGATCACCCGGACGCTGGAGACGGGCGTGCGGGCCCTCGACGCGATGCTCACGATCGGTCGCGGCCAGCGGATGGCCGTCCTGTCCGGCAGCGGGGTCGGCAAGAGCGTCCTGCTGGGGATGATCGGGCGTTGCGCGGCCGCGGACGTCACGGTCATCGCGCTGATCGGCGAGCGCGGGCGCGAGGTGCGCGAGTTTCTCGAGAAGGACCTCGGCCCGGAGGGCCTCCGTCGGGCGGTGGTGGTGGCCTGCGCGGGGGACGAGCCCCCGCCGCTGCGGGTGCAGACCGGCGCGGTGGCGACGGCCGTCGCGGAGTACTTCCGCGACCAGGGGCGAGACGTGCTGCTGCTGGTGGACTCGCTGAGCCGCCTGGCGACGGCGCAGCGGCAGATCGGGCTGGCCGCCGGCGAGCCGCCCACCACCAAGGGCTACACCCCCAGCGTCTTCAGCCTGCTGCCGCAACTGCTGGAACGTGCCGGGCGCGCGGAGAGCGGCTCCATCACCGCCTTCTACGCCGTTCTCGTCGCCGGCGACGACATGGCCGATCCCATCGGCGACGCCGCCCGCGCCGTGACCGACGGGCACGTCTACCTGGCCCGCGCCCTCGCCAACCGCGGGCACTTTCCGGCCATCGACGTGCTCCAGAGCGTCAGCCGCGTGATGGTCGACGTCGCCGAACGGGCGCACCTCGACGCGGCGCGAGACGTGCAGGCGCTGATGGCCGCCTACGAGGAGGTCGAGGACATGGTCAACGTCGGAGCGTACCAGAAAGGCACCAGCGCCGAGTACGACCTGGCGATCGAGATGATGCCCGCCGTGCGCGAGTTTCTCGCCCAGCCCATGGACCAACTGGCGCGGCTGGACGACAGCCGCGACGGCCTGGCCGACCTGGCCGCGCGGATCCGCAGCGCGCGGCAGCAGGACGAGCGGCACGGTTCGGGCCCGCCCCGGCCGGCGTGGAGATAGAACGACGTGACGCCGCGGCGAAGCAACCGCCTGGAGATGCTGGTGAGGCTCCGGCAGCAGCGAGAGAGCCGGGCCCGGTGGTCCTTCGACCAGGTCCGCGGGCGCGCGGAGTTCCTTCGCCGCCGCATCGACGAGTTGGGCGCGCTGCTGCGGGCGCAAGACGCCTCGGCGCGCAAGCGGCTGCTCGAGGGCGGCCCGGGCCGGCCCGGGCGGGCGTACCGCCATAGCGCCGCGGAGCTTCGCGACGCGATCCGCGAGCAGCGAGCGCTGCTGAGCCAGGTGCACGAAATGCTCCCGGCGTGCCGGGAAAAGCTGCGCGAGGCCGTCAGCCGGCGGAAGGCGGCCGAGGCGCTGAGGGAACGCCTCCTTCGGGAACAAGCCGCCCGGCAGCAACGGACCGAGGCGGCGCAGGTGGACGACACCCATGCCGTTCGGGCCCTGGCCGCCCGGCGAGCCGGAGGCTGATGCGAGACCATGCCCGACGCAGGCGAGACGAGACTGCTGCTTCGGATCGAGGTCGGCCGGGCCTGGCTGCGGGCGGAGGACGCCGGTGAGTTGGGCGTCGGCAGCCGGGTCGAGTTGGACTGCGCGGCCGACGAGGGCGTCGAGGTTTCCTCCGGTGCGCGGCGGATCGCCCGCGGCACGCCGGCGGTGCTGGACGGCAAGCTCTGCGTGCAGGTGTCGCACGTGCTCGGAGGCGCCGATGCGGTCGGCGCGTAAGGCGAGCGAGCTTTTGGAGCATCCGAGGAACGAGATGGACAGCCGGCGGCGTCACAGGACGTGGGTTCTCGCGGCGGCGTTGCTGGTGCCGGCGCTGCCGCGTGCGGCCGTCGGCGCGGGCGGGGGGGCCACCGCGCCGGCCAGCAGCCGCGCCGCGGGCAAGGCCTCGCCCGAGGACCCGGCGGATCGGCCGGTCCGGCGCGCGCGTTCCGGCGGCGACGAGGATCGCCGCGTCGGGCCCGGCAAGAACGACACGACCGACGGCTGGCTGCGAACGCTCGGCGCGCTGGCGGTCGTGGTGGTGCTGATCTTCGTGGTCCGGGCCCTGCTCAAGCGGCTCGGGCGCGCCTCGAGGCCCGCCGGCCGCGCCGGCGCCATCGAGGTGCTGGCCCGAACGCCGCTGGACGCCCGCCAGCAGGTCTCGCTGATTCGGCTGGGTCGGCGACTCGTGCTGGTGGGCTCCGGGCCGGCGGGCATGAGCCCGCTGGCGGAGGTGAGCGACCCGGAGGAGGTCGAGGAGCTGCTGGCCGACTGCGGGGCGGCGACGCGCCGGCTCGAGCCCCCGCGCGAGGCCCCGGCCGGCGGCGCCGCGGCGCCGGCATCGAGTCGGCAGGACGAGAAGGACGAATGACGGCGCGCACAGCGACAGCCTGGCTTGTGGTGGCGGTGGCGGCCTCGGCGGCGGCGGCCGCGCCGACCTCCGCCACGGCGCCCGCCCTGCCCGCCGCGCGGGAGGTGGCCGGCCTGCTGCCGGACGTCGGCACGCCGGAGGGGCTGTCGGCCACGCTGCGGTGGGTGGTCCTGATCACCGTCCTGTCGCTGGCGCCGGCGATCCTCGTGATGGTCACGTGCTTCACGCGGATCGTGGTGGTGCTGGGGCTGCTGCGCCAGGCGCTCGCCGCGCAGCAGGTGCCGCCGAACCAGGTCCTGTTCGGGCTGGCGCTGCTGATGACGGTGGTGGTGATGGCCCCGGTGTACCAGGACGTCTACCGCGACGCGATCTCGCCGTACCTGGCCGGGACGCTCGGGCGCGACGAGGCCTTCGCCGCCGGCGAGAAGCACCTGCGCACGTTCATGATCCGCCAGGTCGAGTCCGGCGGCAACAGCGACGACGTGTACCTGTTCCTGAGCGAGCAGGCCGCCGCGCGCGACGACCTGACCTGGGGCGACGTGCCCACCCTGTCGCTGATCCCGTCGTTCGTCGTCAGCGAACTGAAGATCGCGTTCTACATGGGCTTTCGGATCTACCTGCCGTTTCTGATCGTGGACATGCTCGTCGGGGCCGTGCTGATCTCGATGGGCATGCTCATGCTGCCGCCCGTGCTGATCTCGCTGCCCTTCAAGCTGCTGCTGTTCGTGCTCGCCGACGGGTGGCACCTGGTGGTGGGCACGCTGCTGGCGAGCTTCGGCTGACGCGTTGGGAGCCGACCGTGGATGCATCCGAGGCAATCGACCTGGCCCGTCGGGCCGTCACGCTGATCCTGCTCGTCGGCGCGCCGGTCCTGTTGACGGCCCTCGTCGTCGGCCTGGTCGTCAGCGTCCTCCAGGCCGTCACGCAGGTGCAGGAGCATACGCTGAGCTTCGTGCCGAAGATCCTGGCCGTGCTGGTCGCCGTCGCGCTGGTGGGGCCCTGGATGCTGGAGAAGCTGATCGAGTTCGGCCGCGAGATGTTCGGCCGCTTGCCCTAGGGACAACCGAGACGATCGAGAGATGCTCGAACTGGAGCCCATGCTGGTCTGGATGCCGACGCTCCTGCTCGTGACGGTGCGCGTCGCGGGGATGGTGGCCTTCGCGCCGGTGTTCGGGCATTCGGCCGTGCCCGTGAAGGTGAGGGTGCTGGTCAGCGTGGCGATGGGCGTGGCGGTGGTGGGGCGGCTGGCGCGGCCGGTCGCTCTGCCGGCCAGCTCGTTCGACCTGGTCATGGGCCTGGGCTGCGAGTTCCTGATGGGCGCGGCGATCGGCTATGCGGCGCGGCTGATCTTCGTGGGTGTGGAGCTGGGCGCGTTCCACGTGAGCACGCAGATGGGCCTGGCGCTGGCCGACGTAGTCGACCCGCTGAAGGCCGACTCGCCGTCGGCGGTGCGCGGGACCTATCGGCTGGTGGCGATCGTGGTCTTCCTGGCGATCGGCGGGCTGCGGGCGCTGGTGGGGGGGCTGCTGGCGACGTTCAAGACCGTGCCGCCGCTGGGCTTCGCCCCGGACCCGGCGCTGCTGAGCTCGGTGGTCGGCATGCTGGCGGCGAGTTTCGTTCTGGCGTTGAAGGTGGCCGCCCCGGTGCTGATCGCGATGCTGCTGGCGACGGTGGCGTTGGGGCTGCTCCAGCGGACCGTGCCGCAGTGCAACATGCTGTCGATCGGCCTGCCGGTGCGGGTCATGCTGGGGCTGGTCGTGGTGGCGGTGTCCCTCGGCGCGCTGGGGCCGCTGATGGAGGCGGCGGCGTCCCACGTGGCGCAGAGCGTGCAGGTGTTGACGGGTGCGGTGAGGTAGCCCATGGCGCAGCAGCGGCGAGACGAACTGGGCGAGCGCACGCGGGAGCCGACGGCGCTTCGCCTGCGGGAGGCGCGGCGGCGCGGGCAGGTGCCGCGCAGCGTCGACCTGACCTCCGCCGCCGCGGCGCTGGGCGCCGTCGTGGCGCTCGGCCTGATCGGGCCCGGGCTGCTGGACGGGCTGACGCAGATGGCGGCGGCGTCCCTGGACGGGCGGAACGCGCCGATCGACCCGTCGGCCGGCGGCGAGGGCGCGCCGGCCCTTGGCGGCGCGACCGGGCCGCTCTGGATGGCCGGCGCGATGCTGGCGGCCACCGCCGCCCTGGCGGCCGTCGTCGCCCTGACGCAGGTCGGCGCGGTCGTGGCGCCGGAGCGGATCCACCCCGACTGGGGCCGCCTCCGCCCGGGGCGAGGGCTGGCGCGGCTGCTGTCGGCGCGGACGCTGGTTCGCGCGGCCGGGATCCTCGCCAAGCTCGCCGCGGTGGCGGCGGTGGGCTACTGGACGATTCGGCCGGCGCTGCCTCGCCTTGCGGCCGCGGGGCGGTGGGACGCGTGGCACCTGGCCGGCGAGGCGGGCCGCCTGGCGGGGTCGCTGGCGATCCGTGTCGGCCTGTGCCTGCTGGCGCTGGGCCTCGCGGACTACGTGTACCAGCGGTGGCAGCACCGGCGGGACCTGCGGATGACCTACCGCGAGTGGCGCGAGGACATGAGGACGATCGAGGGCGACTGGCGGCCCCGGCAGCGGCGCCGGCAGATCGCGCGGGAGCTGAACGACTGGCGGGCCGCCCGCGACGTGCCGTCGGCATCGCTGGTGGTGTTCGACCCGCACGGCTGCGCCGTGGCGCTGCGGCGCGGCGAGGCCGACGAGGCGCCCCGCGTCGTGGCGACGGGAACGGGCTGGTCGGCCCTGCGGATCCGCCGGACGGCGGACCTCGCCGGCGTGCCGAGTGTCGCCGACGCCGCGGCCGCACGCGAGGTCCGCGAGCACTGCGCCGAGGGCGAGGCGGTCTCCGGCGCGCTGTGCCCGGCCATCGAGCGGATGCTCGACGAGCTTCGCCCCGTGCGACGAGGCGCTGCCGGGCGCGCGGAGCGGCGGACGTGAGCCCCCCGCGAAGACAGAAAGCACGGACACGGAGAACTCGAGCCGTACGATGGGTTGATAAGAGAACACCGGTTGGCGCCGGAGCAAGGACGTCGAGCAGCGCGAATGGCTGACGGAGCGGCGACATTCGAGAAGATCGGGCGGGCGATCGGACGGCACCGCGGGGTGATCCTGCCGGTGGCCGTCGCGACGCTGATCTTCGTCGTCCTGGTTCCCCTTCCGCCGCCGCTGGTGGACGTGCTGCTGGCCGCCAACATCACGCTCGCCGCCATCATCCTCCTGACGGTCATCTACGTCCCCACCCCGCTGGAGTTCAGCGTCTTCCCGTCGGTGCTGCTGGGCGCGACGCTGTTGCGGCTGGTGCTGAACGTGGCGACGACGCGGCTGATCCTGACGGCCGGGGCCGACGGCAGGGGGCTCGCCGAGGCCCGCACCGCCGCCGGGCAGGTCGTCTGGTCCTTCAGCGAGTTCGTGACCGGCGGATCGCTGACGGTCGGCGTGATCCTGTTCGCGATCATCGTGGTCATCCAGTTCGTGGTGGTGACGAAGGGCGCCGCGCGGATCAGCGAGGTGGCCGCCCGGTTCGTCCTGGACGCCATGCCGGGCAAGCAGATGTCGATCGACGCGGACCTCGCCGCCGGGCTGATCGCCGAGGACGAGGCGCGGACGCGGCGGGACCGGATCGTGCGGGAGGCCGATCTCTACGGGGCCATGGACGGCGCGGCGAAGTTCCTCCGCGGCGACGCGGTGGCGGCCGTGCTCATCACCCTCATCAACATCCTCGGCGGGCTGTACGTGGGGATGGTCCAGTACGGGTGGGGGCTGTCGCAGACGGTCTCGCTGTTCACGCGGCTGACGATCGGCGACGGGCTGGCGACGCAGGTTCCCGCCTTCCTGGTGTCGGTGGCGGCGGCGTTGATCGTGACGCGAAGCACGTCCCGAAGCAACCTGGGCGAGGACGTGATCTCGCAGCTCGTCTCTCGCCCGGCCGTGCTGGTCATCGCGGCGGTCTTCCTGGGGGCGCTGGCGCTGACGTCGCTGCCGAAGGTGCCGCTGCTGACGCTGGGCGTCGGCTGTGTCGCCCTGGCGGCGGTTCTCTCGCGGCGGCGGGCCTCTCGCGAAGCGGAGGCGCCCGATGGGAACCCCGGCGTCCGCGGCGCGGGCGCCCCCCGGCCGGAGACCGAAACCCACCACATCAAGCAATTGTTGACCGTCGACGCCATGCGGGTGGAGCTGGGCTACGCGTTGGTCCGGCTGGTGGACCGGACGCGGGGCGGCGACCTGCTGGACCGGATCGCCGCGGTGCGTCGGCGGATCGCCCTGGAGCTGGGGCTGATCGTCCCGCCGATCCGCATCCTGGACAACCTGGGCCTGGAGGCCCGCGGGTACGTCATCAAGGTTCGCGGGGCGAAGGTCGCCTCGGGGCGGCTGTACCCCAAGCAACTGCTGGCCATCGCCGGGCGGCGCACGGTGGGTCCGCTCCTCGGGCGGGAGGTCACCGAGCCGACGTTCGGGCATCCGGGCGTGTGGATCAACCCCTCGCAGCGCGAACAGGCCGAACGCATGAGCTACACCGTCGTCGAGCCGTCCGGCGTGGTGGCGATGCACCTGTCGGAGGTGGTCCGGCGGCACGCCTGCGAGCTGCTCAGCCGCGAACGCGTGGCGGGGATGCTGGACCACCTGCGGTCCACCGCGCCCAGCCTCGTCGAGGAGCTGCGCGCCAAGCTGAAGGTCGGGCAGGTGCAGAAGGTGCTCCAGAACCTGCTTCGCGAGCGCGTGCCGATCCGGGACCTGGAGGCGATCCTGGAGGCGTTGTGCGAGGCGGCCGATCGCGCCGACGACGCGGAGGCCCTGCGCGAGCGCGTCCGCGAGCGCCTGGGGCGGACCCTCAGCCAGCAGTACTGCGACGAGACGGGCAAGCTGTGGTGCGTCTCCCTCGAGCCGGGCCTCGAAGAGACGATGGACGCCCACGTCTCGCCGGACGGGCGGCGCAGCGCGGCGATGATCCCCCCCGAGCTGGGCGAGCGGATCTCCCGCGCCGTCGGCGAGGCCGTCACGGCGCTGCAGCGCCAGGGGCGCCGCCCCGTCGTGTTGTGCAGCCCGCACGTCCGCCCGGCCATGAGAAGACTGATCGCCCCCTCGCTGCCCGACGCGGCGGTGCTGGGATACAACGAGATCGATTCGGTCGAGGTGCAATCCGTGGAAAGCGTGGGAATTGAAGAATGACACTCAAGACCTATCAAGCCCAGACGATGGCCGACTGCCTCGCGGAGGTGAAGCGAGACCTTGGCCGTGACGCCGTGATCCTCCAGACGCGGTCGGTTCGCCAGCGGGGGATGTGGGGGTGGCTGCGCCGGTCGGTCTGGGAGGTGACGGCCTCGCCGAACCTCAACGTCCCGAAGCGCATCGTCCAGGGCGAGTACGTCGGGGAATCGCCGACGCCGCGGCGCGCAGGGGATGACGGCGCGGCGGCGCCGCCGCCGCTGCCGCCCGCGCCGAGCGGGCCCGAGCCGTCCGCCGAACCGGCGGCGCCCAAGAGCCCCGCAGGCCTGGCTGGACGTGTGGACGACATCCACCAGATGCTGAAGGACCTGGTGTCTCGCGCACCGCGCGAGCGCGCCTACGCCCCGCCGCTCGTGCCCGAACTGGAGCAGTTCCGCCAGCACCTCCTGGAGCAGGACATCCCCGACGGCGCCGCGACCGAACTGCTCCGGCAGTTGTGCATGGAGCTCACCGGGCAGCAGCTCGGCGACCGCGAGCTCATCCGCCACGAGCTGCGCAGGAGAATCGCCGAGCGCATCGGGACCGTCGCCGACGAGGGCCTGACCCCCGGCGGGCGGAGCGGACGACCACGCGTTATCGCCCTCGTCGGGCCCACCGGCGTGGGCAAAACCACCACCATCGCCAAGCTCGCCGCCAACTACCGGCTCCACCAGGGCAAACGGGTCGGGCTGGTGACGATGGACACGTACCGTATCGCGGCCGTCGAACAGCTCCGCACCTACGCCAACATCATCGAGGTGCCCATCCGACCCGTGCTGAGCACCGGCGAACTGGAGGCCGTCCTGAAGACCATGCTGGACCGGGACGTGGTTCTGATGGACACGGCCGGTCGCAGCCAGAACAACCGCTTGCGTCTGAGTCAGCTCCGAAGCTTCGTGGCGGCCGCCCAGCCGGACGAAGTGCACCTGGTGGTCTCGGCCACCACGAACCGGTTGGGCACGCTCCAGGTGCTGGAGCGGTTCCTGCCGCTGGGGGCGAACCGTCTGATCGTCACGAAGCTGGACGAGGCGGCCGCGTTCGGCGTGTTCCTCAACGCCGCGTTGGCCGCCGGCCTGCCGTTGAGCTACGTGACCACGGGGCAGGACGTTCCGGAGGACATCCTGCCCGCCGACGCCGACGCGCTGGCCGAGTGCATCGTCACCGGGCGATTTGGGGAGGCCGTCGATGTCGGGTGAGGACCAGGCAAGCCGTCTCCGCGAGCTGATGCGTGCCACCCGCGGCACACGGACGATCACCATCACCAGCGGGAAGGGGGGGGTCGGCAAGAGCAACATAGCGCTGAACGTGTCGATCCTGCTTTCGGCGGCGGGCCACCGGGTGGCCCTGGTGGACGCCGACCTGGCGCTGGCCAACCTGGACGTGCTGGCGAACGTCACGGTGCGAGGCAACCTCTCCCACGTGATCGCCGGGCGGCGAACGCTGGAGGAGATCCTCATCGACCTGCCCAGCGGCGTGCAGTTCGTGCCCGGCGCCAGCGGGCTGGCGAAGCTGGCGGACCTGTCGCCCTTTCAGCGAGCCAAGCTCCTGGGGGAGCTGACCGCCCTGGAGAGCGACAACGACGTTATCGTCGTGGATTGCAGCGCCGGGATCGGCCCGACCGTGATGAGCTTCGCGTGCGGGGCGGACCACGTGATGGTGGTCACCACGCCCGAGCCGACGGCCATCACCGACGGATATGCAGTGATAAAGTCCATGATGAATAAGGATTACGTCGGATACGCCAGCCTGCTTGTGAACATGGCCACCGGCCGGCAGGAGGCGCGCGCGACCTACCAGCGGATCGCCACCGTCGCGCGGCAGTTCCTGGGGGCGCGGATCTTCGACGCGGGGTACGTGTTGGCGGATCCAAAGGTCCCGGAAGCAGTTAAGAAGCGCGAGCCCTTCGTTCTGGCCTATCCGAGGTGCCCGGCGAGCCGCTGTCTGGCCGCGCTGGCCACCAAGCTGCGGAGCGGCAAGGCCCTCGTCGGACACAGAGAAGGGTTCTTCCGACGCGTGGCGAACTGGTTTGCTTGACCCGCGACAAAAGAAAAATACACAAAATACAGAAAATAAGTTGTCTTAGCCGATGAAGTGCTATAAATAGTCTAGGCACTTTGATGATTTTAAAGAATCTAAGCACTTTGCCCGACCTATCTGGGATGAGATGCCTCGATCTCCCCGAGCAAAGCCGCAGCACGTCTTGGCAGGTCTTGTGGCCTCGAGCGACCTGAGCGAACCACGTTGCAGGATAGATCCCGCGGCGGCCCTTGCGGCGAATCGGCCGTCGGACAGGAAGGAGCTGTGAGATGGCAGTGAAGCGGACGAAGGCAAGCAAGGCCGAGCTGGACGCCTGGTGGCAGGAATTCGGCGCCACGGCGGACGAGGGAGCCCGCAACCGGATCATCGAGAACTTCCTGCCGATCGTGAAGTACACGGCCGAGCGCGTCCACGCCAAGCTGCCGGACGAGGTGGACGTCGATGACTTGATCTCGGCGGGCATCTTCGGCTTGGTCGACGCGGTCAACGCGTTCGATCCAGCCCGGGGCGTGAAGTTCGAGACCTACTGTGCCCCCCGCATCCGCGGCGCGATCCTCGACGAGCTGCGCTCCATGGACTGGGTGCCCCGCCTGGTGCGCAGCCGGGCGCACAAGCTCAAGGAGGCCGTCCAGCGCCTCGAGGCCGAACTGGGACGCCGACCGACCGACAAGGAGCTGGCCAAGGCGCTCAAGCTGTCGATGAAGGACTTCCGCAAGCTCCAGCGGGACGCCCACGCCGTCGGCCTCGTGTCGCTCAGCCGCAAGTGGTTCGAGACCGACTCGAACAAGGACGTCCGCGAGATCGACGTCCTGCAGGACAAGCGCAGCGACGACCCGTTCCGCGCGGTCCAACGGAAGGACATCAAGGAGCTGGTGACGCGCGGGCTGAGCCGCGCCGAGCGGCTCATCGTGATCCTGTACTACTTCGAGGAGATGACCATGCGGGAGATCGGCGAGACGCTCGATCTCTCCGAGAGCCGGGTCAGCCAGATGCACTCGGCCATCCTCGCTCGCCTGCGTCATCAACTGGAGAAGCGCCAGAAGGAGCTCCAGCCCGCCTGACGACGCCAGGGCGCCCCGATTCGCCGCGTGCGCCGGATGGCCCGTGTGCGAGCGGCGGCGTCACTCGTGCCGCAGGGCAACGATCGGGTCCAGCCTCGCGGCGCGAATGGCCGGATACAACCCAGCCACCAACCCCACGCCAATGGCCATCCCCAGCGGCAGCAGCAGCGCCGCGGCCGAGACGATCGTCCTCA
Source organism: uncultured Planctomycetaceae bacterium (assembly GCA_964642165.1). Classification (GTDB taxonomy): domain Bacteria; phylum Planctomycetota; class Phycisphaerae; order SM23-33; family SM23-33; genus CAYRVX01. The sequence goes on from CAZXOC010000073.1 coordinate 15,562, forward strand.
GCTCCAGGATCCACTCCACCAGGGACGGCACCAGCAGCCCGATGAGGATTCCGAGCAGGCCTCCGACGGTCGTCAGCGTGACCGACTCGACGAGGAACTGGGTGATGATGTCGCGCCGCTTGGCGCCCAGGGCTCGCCGGACGCCGATCTCCCGGGTCCGCTCGGTGACGCTGGCGAGCATGATGTTCATGATGCCGATGCCGCCGACGACCAGGGAGATCGACGCGATGGTGAAGAACATCACGTTCCAGAGGAACTGCTGCTTCTTGCGCTGCTCGATGAGCTCCAGGGGGACGGTGATCTCGTAGTCCTCTTCCTCGTGGAAGCGCCCCAGGAGGCCGCGGGCGATCTTGGCGCCGTCCAGCACGGCGGCGTCGTCCTGCATCTGGAGGATGACCTGGCTGACCTCGACGCGTTCGAAGGTGCTGCTGCCTCGGGTCCACATGACGGTGTACTCGCCGAAGCGGGTGCGGTCGGCGGACAGCGGGATGATCACGTGGTTGCCGGTGTCGCCGCCGCTGCCGGCCAGGGCGCGGGGCAGGCGGGCCAGCACGCCGATGACTATGAACGGCTCCCGTTCCAGGCGGAGGGTCTTGCCCAGCGGGTCCTCGCAGACGAACATCCGCCGCGCGAAGGACTGGGTGACCACGCAGTAGGGCTTGTTCCGCAGGACGTCCGCGGCGGAGAGGAAGCGCCCCGCGACCATGTCGGTCCGCGCGACCTGCGCGTAGGTCGGCTCGGTGGCGATCACCGAGGCCGTCGTGTTCCGCCGCAGCCGGTAGGCGTGCTTCAGCGTGCGGTGGACCGTCACGCACACCTGGACGCCCGGGATGTTGTCCCGCAGGCGGGCGACGTCGGCGTGCTCGACCCCGTAGGCCAGCACGCCCCGCGCCTGGCCCGAGGCCTTGGCCTCAGTGCTGGTCGGCTTGACGGACTCGATGATGATGTTGTCGCTGCCCAGTTCCCGCAACGCCTGCTGCGACTCGTAGCTGAAGCCCTCGTTGATGGCCAGCATCGCGATGACGCTCCAGACGGCGAAGACGATCCCCAGCGCCGTCAGGGCCGACCGCCCCAGGTGGACGAAGAGGCTGTGCAGCCCCAGCCCCACGATGTCGGCGGCTTTGTGAACGGCTCTCATGCGGTCGGCCTCGCCGGGCTTCGACTTTCGTCGGATTCGACCCGGCCGTCGCGGAGGCGGATGGTCCGGTGGGTGTGGGCGGCGACGTGCTCCTCGTGGGTGACCAGGATGATGGTTCTCCCGCGGGCGTGCAGGTCGTCGAACAGCGCGAGGATCTCCTGGCTCGTGGCGGTGTCGAGGTTGCCCGTCGGCTCGTCGGCCAGCAGGATCAGCGGGTCGTTGGCCAGTGCCCGCCCGATCGCGACGCGCTGCTGCTGCCCGCCGGACAGCTCGCGGGGGCGGTGGTGGGCTCGGTCGGCCAGGCCGACCATCTCGGCCAGCTCGCGGCTGCGCGGATGGCGCTGGTGGCTCGGCAGGCCCTGATAGAACAGCGGCACCTCGATGTTCTGGAGGATCGTGAGCTGCTGGATGAGGTTGAAGCTCTGGAAGACGAAGCCGATGCGGAGGTTACGGACGTCGCTGAGCTGGTTGTCGCTCAAGGCCGAGACGTCCTGCCCGCCGAGCCAGTAGTGCCCGCCGCTGGGCCGATCCAGGCAGCCCAGCACGTTCAGCATGGTGCTCTTGCCGGACCCGCTGGGCCCCATGATGGCGAGGTAGTCGCCCTCGCCGATGGACATCGACACGCCGCGCAGCGCGGGCACGCTGGTGGTGCCCACGTGATAGACCTTCCACAGGTCCTCCAGCCGAACCAGCTTGGTCACGTCTCGGCGCCTTTCCACGTCCTAGCGGCCGGGCCGGTCGGCTTTCCCGCCGCGCCGGGCGCCGTCGGGACGGCCTCGGCGCGGCTGGCCGCCGCCGGGGACGGCCGGCTTGCCCTTGGCCGGCCTCTCGCCCGGCCCGGCGCGCTTCTTTCCGGGGCCGGCGGGCCGGGCGCCGCGCTCGGGCATGCCCTCCGGCGCCGGAGCCGGGGCGTTGGCGTCGACCTCGGCCTCTTCGTCGCGCTTCCCTCCGGTCGACGGCGGCGGTGTCAGCAGCACCTTGTCCCCCTCCTCCAGCCCGGAGAGGATCCGCACCCGGGTCTCGTTCATTTGCCCGATCTTGACTTCGATCCGCTCCACCTGCCCGTCCCGGACCCGGCAGCAGTAGGTCATCTCCTGCTCGGTGAAGACGGCCGCTACGGGCACGCTCAGCACGTCGGTCAGGCGATCCAACTGGATCTCCGTGTCGGCGGTCATGCCCGGCTTGAGGTCCTCCACGTCCTCGTCGAGCTGGACGTCCACCTTGAAGACCTTCACGCCGGGGTTGAGCCAGTGGTGCTGGCTGTCGGGCAGGACACCGACCTTGACGATGTGGGCCGGCACCACCCTGTCCGGGCGGGAGTCGAAGCGGACGTAGGCCCTCTGGCCGGGCTTCACCTGGTCGATGATGGCCTCGTAGACCTTCGTCTTGACCAGCAGCGTGGTCATGTCGGGGATGATCATCAACTGCTGGCGCGGGCTGATCTTGGCGCCGACCTCCACGACCGTGTCGTTGGGGCGGTACCGGTTGCTGCCCGTGTCGTAGACCACCAGCCCTTCCTCCTCGGCGGTGATGACCAGCTTGTTGGCGTCCTCCTGCATCTCATCGAGCTGCCGCGTCTGCATGTCGAGGGCGATCCTGTTGGTCTGGCGGTCGTTCTCGGCCGTCAGGAGCTTGCTCTTGGCCGTGTGCTTCGCGCGGGCCAGCGCCAGCTCCGCGTCTTCCACGGCCATCTTCAGGTTCTGGATCGACCGGGGATTGTCGTACTTGATCAGCATGTCGTGGTCGGTGATCGCCTTCTTGAGGCTGAACTTGAGCTTGTCGACGCGGAGCCTTTCGGCCTCGATCTCGTTCTCGCTGAAGGGGCTGTTCAGCGCGGGGTCCTCGTTGACCTTCTCCTTGAAGTCCAGCGACTCCTGGGCGAGGGCCACGTCGCGCCGGGCGGTCGTGATGTTGGCGTTGGCGTCGGAGATGCTCGCCGGTCCGGCCGCCTCGATGTACCGCCGCAGGTCGGCCTTGGCGTCCTCGACGGCCTGGAGGGCCTTGCGGCCCAGGTTGTCCTGCTCCTTCTTCTCCAGCTCGACGGCCTCGACGGACTGGAGATACGAATTCTTGGCGTTGGTGACGGCGAGTCCCATCTTCTCGATCTCGTCGATCAGCTCCTTGCACTCGAAGACGATGATCTCCTCGCCCTTCTGGACGACCTCGCCCTCGTCCACCAGCGACTTGATGATGACCGGCCAGCGGATCTCGTTGGAGATGACCTTGCGCTTCTCGGCGGTGACTTCGCCGCTCTCGGTGACCGAGACGATCAGCGGCCCGCGCGTGACGACGGCCACCGGGCCCGCACCGGCCGTCGACGTCGAGGACGCCGAGGGGCCGAGCAGCGCCCAGCCTCCGCCGCCCGCGCCGGTCGCCAGGACCGCCACAACGACGGCGTACGGCCAGAGGCGCCGGCGCGCCGCCGGCACCGCGGCGACGGTCGGCGGCATGGGCTCGGGCGCCGGGCTGGCGACCGCGCTACTGCCCGGCAACGTACGGGTACCGCTCGCGGATGCGGTCAAACCGGAATGGCTTTGCTCGCTCATGGATCCTGCCCTTCTCGTCGACGCGCACGAGGCCCAGCGTCGTCATGAATTGTAGACGGGTCGTCGTGTAACTGACCAACGCATTCGTCAGGCTGTTTTGCGCCCGGCGAAGCGCGTCCTCGGCCGTCAATACGTCGCGGGCCGAGGCCTGCCCCTCTTTCTGCTCGAGGACGATCAGCTTGCGCCGGCGCTTGGCGATCTCGACGTTCCGCACCTCCAGCTCGTAGCTCGTTTGCGACTGGACCAGCGACCGGTAGGACTGGCGGATCTCCAGCCGCACCTGGTCCACGAACTCCTCCCAGTCGCGGCGCGCCTTGTCCCGGGCCAGCATCGCGTTGCGGTAGGCGTCGCGGTGGCCGGTCTGGTCCAGCTCGTAATTGAACGTCGCCGCCGCCTCGCGCCGATGGCGGTGGAACTGCACGCGGGTGAACTTCCGCGGCGCCGTGCTCGCCGCCGCGGCGCCCAGCGTCACGTCGAGCTGGGGCAGGAACCGGTCCGCCGCGATCACCACGTCGCGTTCGGCGTCGCGGACGGCGGCCGCCTGCTGAAGCACATCCGGGCGCGTCACCATCGCTACGGACAGCGCCTCGGCCTCCTTGACCGTGATTGGCTTCGGCCCGGCGTCGTTCAGCTTCGTCAGCGCCGCGGGGTAGTTCAGCTTGGCCTGCGCGGCAATGGGCAGGCCCAGCGTGAGCTTGAATCTGTCCAGCGCATTGCGGTACTGCTGCTGGTCCTGCTCGAATCGCACCTTGGCGTTGATGAGATTCTGCTCCGCCTCGTCCTGCTCGGTGGGCGACCGGATGCCGCCCTGCACCAGCGCCTTGGTCAGGGCGAAGGTCTCCTCCAGGCGCTTGATGTTGGCCCGCTCGTTCTCGAGCTGGTCGCGCTGCTGGAGCACCCCGTAGTACCGCGTCAGGGTGTCGACGGCGAACTCCTGGGTGAAGCGCTCGTACTCCAGCACGCTGAAGACGAAGTCGCGCTCCGCGCGGTACTGGTCCTCGTAGGCCAGCCCGCGCCCCGCGCCCCGCAGCAGCGGCTGCGTGAAGTTCGCGCTCAGCAGCGATCCCACCGTCGTCGACCGCCAGCCCAGCAGGTCGCTGACCAGGTCCACCCCGAGGCCCAGCGTCAGCGCCCCGCCGTGGACGAACTGCTGCGTCAGCGTCGCCTCCGGCGTGAACGTCCCGGCGTTCGTCTCGCCGCCCCGATTGACTACGCTGCGACTGGCCGAGCCGTCGATCGCCCCGCCGAGCAGCGGGAAGTCCCACCCGCGGCGGCTGTTCGCCAGCGCCAGCGCGGTGCTGTAGAGCGTCTCCTTGCGCGTCTGGAACTGCCGGCTGTTGCGGATGGCGATCTCCAGGCACTCATCCAGCGCCAGCGTGACGGGCTTGCCTTCGCCGACGGGGATGACCTTGGGCCCGACCCGGATCGGGGCGGCGTTGGCGTCGCCCGCGGCGAACGGGTCGTACCGGACGGCGAAGTCACGCGCCGAGCCCAGGGCGAAGCGCTGCGTCTGCCCGACGGCTCGGTACGCGTCGCGGTCGGCCTGCTCGGCATACTGGCCGGGCGTGCACCCGGCGAAGAGCACACCCGCCGCCGTCGCCAGCAGCGCCGTGCGGTCCAGCCGTTTCCGCATTGCGGCAAGTCGATTTACCATGGCTAATAACCGGCGCGCGGCCCGTCGGCCGCCTCTTGGGGAAGACGTCTCGTGCTCCGCGTTTATTGCAGGTTTTCGCCTCTCCGGCGCAAGCCATCCACCCGCCCCGGCCTCTGCCCGGCCGGAGCAGCCCGCCCCCGAAGCCTACATCGTACCCTTGCCACCGCGCGGTGTCCAGGCGCTTGGCGGGCGGGTGACGTCAAGCAAAGCGCGCAACAGCCGTTTGGGCGATCGCCCCGGGCATCGTCGCGGCTGACGCTCGGGGGCATCACGCGCGGCCGCGGCGCCCTGTTCGGCGCGGCGGACGCTGCCCCTTCAGCGCGGCCAGGAGCTCGCGCGTGCGGGTATGGAGGCGCAGCGGCCCCGCGGTCGACTCCCACCGGTACACGCTGGCCGGGCTGACGCCCAGGCGCTTGGCGAATTCGGGAACGGACATGTCGAGCTTCTTGCGCAGCCGAGCCACCGACTTGCCCGTAAAGCGACTCGGGGGTCCCTTCCGGGAAGAGCGTGGCTTGTCGGCGTGCTTCCGATCCTGGTTCGCCCGGCGGCGCGGCCGGCTCGGCGCTTGCTTCCTCGCCGCCTTTGCGGCAGCGGTCCGGCTTGGCGCGGGGGGCGGCTGCGTGTCTCCATCGTCCAGGTCAATGCCGAACACGTCGCCGATCTGGTCGGCCCGGAGCGTTTTCCGCCCCGACGCCGAGCCTCTCCCTTTCACGACGGCCTCCACGGATCCCTCGGTCGAGATGAGCTCCTGGTGATCGACCCGCCGAAGGGCGAAGAGCAGCTCGGGACGGGTATCGAGGCGATGTCCCACCCCGTACATCACCGCGGCCACGTGCTTGCACATCAAGGCCCAGTCGGGGCAGTTGCAGCGGAAGTGGATCTCGCCGGGCAGGGGGAACAGCCCCTTCCGGCGGTCGGTCACCACGGACAGGACGTCGTCGGAAAGCCTGCCCGCCAGCAGCCCCAGCAGGGAGCCGATCTTGCCGGCGCAGCGGGCGCAGATCCCCCGCCACGTCCCCTTCGGCAGCGGGTCAATCCGCACCTTCAGCTTGTACAGCTCCGAACCGCTCACAATCGCCTCGACCTTGCCGGGGGAGATCGCCAAGTGACAGACCGATCCGTTGCGGACGTACGTCCTGCCCCGCGGCAGGCGGTTGGCGAAGTCGCTGAACGACTCCAGGTGATCGCACCAGGCCTTGCCCCAGAAGGTGCGGGCGATGGTGCGGCCGTCGATCTCCACGGGCTGAACGGCCACGCCTTTCTTGCGGAGCTTGCCCATCTCGCGGTGGGCCCGGGCGCGCCGCCTGGCCACGGGAACGTAGGGACGGTATCCGTAGTAACTCATCGCTCAGATCCTCGATCGCTCGATGTCCAGCGAGACCATGCGAAGCAGCTCATCATCACCCATCTCCGTCAGGGCCTTTCCGGCGCCGCGCTCCAGGATGTCCTCGGCGATCCCGCGTTTCTCGGCGATCAGCTCGTCGATCCGCTCCTCGATCGTGCCGGACGTGACGAACTTGTGCACCAGGACGTTTCGCTTCTGCCCGATGCGGAAGGCCCGGTCCGTCGCCTGATTCTCGACGGCTGGGTTCCACCACCGGTCGAAGTGGATCACGTGGCAGGCGGCCGTGAGGTTCAGGCCCGTCCCGCCCGCCTTGATCGACAGCACGAAGAACGGCGGGCCGCCCTCGCGCTGGAAGGCCTCCACCAGCGACCGGCGGTCCTTGACCCGCGTGCCGCCGTGAAGCACCAGGCCCTCTCGCCCGAAGACCACTGCCAGGTGGCTCGCCAGCGGCTCGGTCATCTCGCGGAACTGCGTGAAGACCAGGGCCTTCTCCTGCCGGCTGGCGATCTCGTCGCACAGCTCGCCCAACCGCTGGAACTTCCCGCTGTCGCCGGGGGCGTAGTCGCCGTCGCCCAGGAACTGGCTGGGGTGGTTGCAGATCTGCTTGAACTGCATCAGGTAGGCCAGCACCAGCCCGCGTCGCTGCATGCCGGTGGACGTTTGCAGGATCGAGTGGAGCTCCCTCACCGCCCGGCCGTACAGGCCCGCCTGGGGCTTGCTCAGCCCGCAGTACACCTTCATTTCCGTCTTCTCGGGCAGGTCGGTGATGACGCGTCGGTCGGTCTTCAGGCGGCGAAGGAGGTAGGGGCAGACCAGCTTCCGCAGGGGAGCGAAGCGGGCGCGCTTCCGGCGCTCCAGCCCGCGGACGAACTGCTGGAACCGCTTCGCGCTGCCCAGCAGCCCCGGATTGAGGAAGTCGAACAGCGACCACAGGTCGCCGAGACGGTTCTCGATGGGCGTGCCGGTCAGGGCGATGCGGGCGCGGGCCTTGATCCGCTTGACCGCCCGCGTCTGCTTGGCCGAGGGGTTCTTGATGGCCTGGGCCTCGTCGAGGACGAGCAGGTCCCAGTCCGCCTCGCCCAGCCACTTCTGACGGACGGCCATGCTGTAGGTCGTCAGCACGACGTCCACGCCGGCCAGCCTGGTCGGCGGGTCCAGCGCCAGGGCGTCCAGTTCCTCACGAGGCATCTGGGACGGGTGGGCGAGCAGCGGCCTGAGGGAGGGGGCGAACCGCTCGGCCTCGGCCTGCCAGTTCGCCAACAGGGAGGCCGGCACGACCAGCAGGGACGGCTTGCCCGCCTTGCTCCCCCGGCGCCGCAGCAGCAGGGCCAGCACCTGGATGGTCTTGCCCAGCCCCATGTCGTCGGCCAGGCACACGCCCAGGCCCAACTGCGTCGAGAACGACAGCCAGTTCGTTCCCTTCTGCTGATACGGTCGGAGGGTGCCGCGGAACGCCGCGTCCGCCCGGTCGCCGGCCGGCGCGGCGGGGTCGCGCAGAGCGGCGAGCGTGTCCTTCAGCCAGCTTCCCGCCTGGACGAAGGCCCACTCGCGCCGGCCGTCGAGGCCCTCCTCCGTGCCCAGATCGCGAGGCGCCCCGGCCAGCAGGCGCATGCCCTCGGCGAAGGACATCTCTCCGTTTCGGGCGGAGGCCTCGGCCGCCCGCCAATGCTCCAGCGCCTCCTGGAGCTTCTGGCGATCCACCTCGACCCACTGCCCGCGCAGCCTCACCAGGCCCTCCGCGCCGGACAGCAGTTGCTCCACCTCGTCCGCGGAGAGGGTCTGGTCGCCCAAGGCCAGGTCGACCCGGAAGTCCAGCAGGGCGTCCTGGCCGATGAAGCTGCGCTTCCTCTCGCCGATCGTGACGGCGACTTGCGGCCGGGCGCGCTTCTTCCACCAGTCGGGAATGCGGACCAGCACGCCGCTTTCCTCGCAGACCGGCACGTCCTGGAGGAAGCGGTAGGCCTGCTCGGGCGACCACGCGAGCGGATGGAAGATGTCGCCGCTCTCGACCAGCCCGGCGATGAGGGAGCTTCCCCCGGCCGCGGTGTGCACGGGCGAAAGCAGCTTCACCATCGCCGGCTTGTTGCGGGCGCCGGCGTACTCCCGCAGCGCCCGGGCCAGGGGCACCTGCCGCAGCTTGCCGACCCGCGACAGCCCGGAAGCGTAGGTGGCCAGGAAGGCGAACGGGCAGGCCTCGTCGGCCTTGTTCTCCGCCAGGTGGAACCACACGCGCCCCACGCGCGAGTAGGCCGGGGCAAACTCCGCCAGGAAGGCCGCCAACCCGCCCGACCGCGCCGTCAGGCGGCGGGCCTCGGCGTCGATCTTGCCCCAGATGTCGCGCAGCACGGCGACCGTGAGGTACTCCGCCCCAAGCATCGGCGGGGCGCTCAGGACCACGGACGCCAGTTCCGCCTCGCTGGGAGGGGCGACCGGTTCGCTGGCCAGGTCCGTGGACTCGGGGATGTGGCAGAGGCGGGTGACATGCCGACCGGCAACGTCGTGCCAGAACATCACCGAGGCGTCGGCGCCGGCCGGCGGCTTCATGCCGCCCAGGACCAGGAGCCCCTCCGGCCAGGAGCGGCCCAGGGCCGCCCGGATGAGCCCCTGCCAGCCCCGGCTGGCTTCGCCGTCACCCCCGCCGCCGCGCAGCGCGACGGCGCCGCCGGGTGTCAGCCCAAGCTCAAGCGTTCCCGACGTGCTGTCGGCCTCCGTGCCGGACATCCGGATCTCGATCGCTCCATGCTCCTGGCCGCGTTCGCCTGCCCGTGTCCGATCGCTCGGCTTGCGCAGCCGTTTGGGACCTCAGGGGGGCCTCAGGCTTCGCCATCGCCCGGCTTCTCGCGCATGGTACCTGCGCGGCCGCGGTGGGACAAGCCGGTTGACGGCGGCGGGGCTACGGTGGCGGGTCCGGGGGGGCGAGGAGCCGCAGGTCGAGCTCGGCGAGCTGGGCGTCGGCGACGCGGGCCGGGGCGCCGGTGAGGAGGCACTGCCCGCGCTGGGTCTTGGGGAAGGCGATCACGTCGCGGATGCTCTGCCCGCCGGTGAGCATCATGACGATGCGGTCCAGGCCCAGCGCGATGCCGCCGTGCGGCGGGGCGCCGTACCGCAGGGCGTTCAGCAGGAAGTCGAACTTCTCGTGGGCCTCTTCCTCGCCGATGCCCAGCAGGCCGAACACGCGCTTCTGCACGTCGAGGTCGTGGATCCGGATCGACCCGCCTCCCAGCTCCATGCCGTTGCAGACGAGGTCGTACGCGCGGCTGCGAACGGCGCCCGGGTCGGAGTCCAGCTTGTCCAGGTCGGCCGGGTGCGGCGCGGTGAAGGGGTGGTGCAGGCTGTCCCAGCGATTCTCGTCGGCGTTCCACTCGACGAGGGGAAACTCGACGACCCAGAGCCACTCGAAGCGGCTCTTGTCGATCAGGTCCCGTTCGCGGGCCAGGCGGGAGCGGACCTCGCCGAGCGTGCGGTGGACGATCCGCGCGTCGTCGGCGGCGAAGGCGAGCAGGTCGCCGGGCGCGGCGCCGGTGCGTTCGATCAGCGGCTCGGCGACGGGGGTGAGGAACTTGGCGACGCCCGTCTCGAAGCGCCCGCCCTCGGCGACCTTCGTGACGGCGAGGCCCTTGGCGCCGAAGTCGCGGACCCACTTGGCCAGCGCGTCGGTGCGGCTGCGGGGCATGTCGCCCCCGCCGGCGACGCGGAGGCACTTGACGACACCGCCCGCGTCGAGGGCGCCGCGGAAGACGCCGAAGTCGGTCCCGGCGGCGACGTCGGAGATGTCGACGAGCTCCATGCCGAAGCGCAGGTCCGGCCGGTCGGTGCCGAAACGCGCCAGGGCCTGGTCGTAGGTCATCACGGGTACGTCGTCGGGGAAGGGCGTCTCGGCGATCTCGCCCACGGCGCGCATAACCTGGTTGGTGACGCCCATCACGTCGCCCTCGGCGACGAAGGACATCTCGACGTCGAGCTGGGTGAACTCCGGCTGGCGGTCGGCGCGGAGGTCCTCGTCGCGGAAGCAGCGGA
>CAZXOC010000074.1:0-1690 GCA_964642165.1 uncultured Planctomycetaceae bacterium
CTTCCTGGGTGCCCGGCAGCGACGCGAGCTCGATGTTCGGCGGGACGTACGTGGTGGCCGACAGCCAGGAACCTATTGAAGGCGAGTTCGACGTGCCGGGCGGCGGGAACATCGGCGCGGCGTACATCGCCGGCGTCGAGCACGACGTCGAGTGGGACGAGGGGGACCACGGCATCAAGGTGACGCTGTACGACCAGCTCGCCGGGGACGTCGACCTCGACGGGAGTGTCGAATCCGGAGACTACCTCGCTCTGAAGCGCCACATCGCAAGCACGGCAGGCGCGGTCTGGGGCGACGGCGACTTCGACTTCGACGGCGACGTGGACCGGCTGGACTTCCTGGCACTCCGAGGCGCCTTTGGCGAGACGGTGGGCGGCCCCGCGGCCGCGCCGGCGCCGGAGCCGACCGCCGTGCTGCTGCTGGGCCTCGGGGCGTCGGTGCTGCTGGGTCGGCGGCGACGTCAACTTCGACGGCGCCGTTGACGACCTGGACTCCATCGCGCTGAAGCGCGGCATGGGCGACTCCGTCCCCGCCGGCGGCGGCATGATCCCCGAGCCGGCCACGCCGGCCCTGCTGGTGCTGGGCGGCCTGGGGTTGGTCTGCGGCCGGAAACGCAAGTAATACGCAACGCGTAAGGCGAAACCGAGGGGCGGTTCCGGACCTTCGGGACCGTCCGGCTGTAGCAGGCACTGGCGCCAAGTAGGGCCAGGTCGCGGCGCAGCGATGTCTCTAGAAGAAGGAGTCTTTCATGAGCAACCTGAGACGCAGCGTGTATTTGGCGGCTGCGGCGGCATTGGCGCTGGCGGTCTTGACGGGGTCGGCCCAGGCGGATCTCACGGGCCAACTCGGCCTTCTGGACGTGACGAAAGACTATGGCTCCGGGGCGGGCATCAATCCCACAACGGGAAACCCGTGGCTCCTCGGCGACGTGTACCAGTTGATCTATGTCACGAGTGCGCAGCGTGATTCGACAGCGACAGACATTTTCGATTACAACGCCTTCGTGCAGGCGGACGCCGACGCCGAGGGAATCGGCGCATCGGCCGGCGTGACGTGGTTCGCGCTGGGCTCGACGGCAACCGTCAACGCGAGGGATAACGCGGTCATCAAGGGGTCCCTCTTTAATATCTATGGCAGCAATTGCGTCGGAACAGACGCCGCCGATTTCTGGGACCTGCTGTTTCCGTCAAGCAATTCCATATTGACCCTTGCAGGCGAGCCCAAGAACACACATAGCGGTACCGTGCGCGGGGGGACGGCGCACGGAGGGTATCAGCTGGGGAATCCCACTGTTCGGTTGGCGTGGACCGGCTGGTCGAACTGGGCAGCCGCCTGGAGAGGTGAAGCGGCAACGGTACTGCGCGAGAGGGTGGCCATATCGGCACCCTTGAGAATCGCCGAGGAAGTGGCCTACTGGGACCTCAACGGTGCCGACCCCGGCGCGGGCGGCGCCACCCCGGTTGGCATTTGGGACGCGACAGGCACGTATTGGAACCCCTTGGCCGACGGCACCGGGGCCACCGAGGCCTGGCCGGCGGGCCACACGGCCGCGTTCGCCGCCGGTGGCGACGCCGCGGGGACCTACACGGTCACCGTGGACGGCACGCAGGACATCAGCGGTTTGTCCTTCGAGGAAGGAACGGTCACCCTTGCACCCGGCACGGACGGCGTGCTCCGCATGACTTTCAGT
>CAZXOC010000074.1:1790-26130 GCA_964642165.1 uncultured Planctomycetaceae bacterium
AGGAACGGTCACCCTTGCACCCGGCACGGACGGCGTGCTCCGCATGACTTTCAGTTCCACGCTCGACGTGGCCGCAGGCCTGACCGCGACGGTCCAGACCCCGATCGCCGAGGACACCACGGCCCGATCTCTGGTCAAGAGGGGCGAAGGCACGCTCGTGCTTTCCGGGGACAACACGTACACCGGGATGACCATCGTCGACGAAGGCGCCCTGGTCCTCTCCGGATCGCCCACGGGGCAAAGCAATACCACAGTCAACGGCAGCACGCTGAAGTTGGATTATTCCTCCAACGACACCGGCAAGATTCACGACTCCGCCGTCCTGACCCTGGGCGGGGGCACGCTCGAACTGGCCGGCGGCTCCCACACCGAAGTCGTCGCCTCGACCACGATTGCCGTGGGCCTTTCCTCCGTGACCCGCAGTTCCGGCTCCGCCACGCTCGTCATGAACACCATGACCCCGGGACCCGGCATCGTCGATTTCGCCGCTCCCGACATCGCCACCACGGACAACACCAACACCAACGGCATCCTCGGGCCCTGGGCCACCGTCGGCAATGGGGATTGGGCGCAGAATTCCACCGATGCGGACGACGGCCCCATCACCGCCTACACCGGATACACTGACATCGCCGCCACAGGCGACACGATTACGGACGGTTCCACTACGAACGTCCGGCTCAATAGCGCGGGCGCCGGCGGAAACCTCGCCTTGAGCGCGGACACCACCGCGGTCAACACCCTCCTCCAGAACACCACCACCGCCGCCACCGTCGAGACGGCCTCCAAGGCCCTGCAGGCCGGCGGCATGATGATCGGCACCGGCCAGGAGGCCCTGACCATCGGCGCGGCCGCAGGCGACGGCACACTGACCGGCGCCTCCGCCGGCGGTGTCCTCTACCTCAACAATACCAACGCCGCAAAGACTCTTACCGTCAACGCCGTCATCGCGGACAACACCTCGCCTTCCGCGTTGGCAGCGGCCGGCAACGTGCTTCTCCAAGGCGTCAACACCTACACCGGCGCGACGTACGTCAACGCCGGCACGCTCGAGATCGGCGGCGCCGGCCAATTGGCCGGCGGCACCTATTCCGCCAACATCGCCATCGCCCGCGGCGCCACTTTCAAGTACAACAGCAGCGCCGACCAGATGCTCAGCGGCAGCATCAGCGGGTCGGGCGGCCTCCTGAAGGACGCGGCGGGAGCCCTGACTCTCTCCGGCGCGAACACCTACACCGGCGCGACGACGATTTCCGGCGGCGCTCTGCGAATCGGCGACGGAGGCGGGACAGGCTCTCTTTCCACCAGCAGCGCAATTACCAACAACGCCACCCTCGTTTTCAACAAGAGCAACGTGATAACGCAAGGCCTCGACTTCGCCTACGGCATCTCCGGTTCGGGCGACGTCACCCAGGCCGGCGCCGGCACCCTTGTCCTCTCCGGCGCCAATGCCTACACCGGCATGACGACCGTCAGCGCCGGTACCTTGGTGCCCAGCGCCACGTCCTCCCTGCCGGGCTATGATTCCGCCGGCAAGGTGGTCTTCGACGGCGGCACGGTGCGGCTCCCGGTCGGCGGCAGCGGCTGGACCACCGCGGACGTGGACACCCTCCTGGCCAACGCCACCAGGAACAGCGGTGCCTTGGGCATCGACACCTCCAATGGCGACCTGACCCAGTGGGCCGCTTTCACGCCCGCCAACTTGGGCACGCTGAGCCTGATCAAAGTCGGCGAAAACACCCTCACCCTGGATCAGGCCAACACCCACACCGGCACGACCACGGTCAACGCCGGCACGTTGATCGTCGACGGCTCGATCAACGATAGCGACGTCACGGTGAACGCCGGGGCGACTTTCGGCGGCAGTGGCAGCGTCAAGTCCCTGACCATGAACGCCAACACGATCTACCAGTGGGGCATGCGTTGGGGGGCCTTCGACATGATCGCCGTCAACGGCGACCTGGATCTGGCCGGTGCCTGGACGCTGAAACTCCTCGACGAAGGCGGATACGTCGCCAACGACACCGACAAGCTGGATCTGTTCAGCTATACCGGTGCTCTTACCAACTCGTTGGGCACGGTCAGCTACGACGACACCGATCTCACCGACGACATCGGCGAGACCTGGAACATCGGCGACCTCGCCGTGAATTTTGAAGCAAACCGCGATGGAAGCGGCATCAACTACGTCTACCTGACCGGCCTGTCCGGCGGGGGCCTGCCGTTCTACGGCACGCTCAAGTGGGCCGCCGGCGCCGACGGCGTGTGGGGCGAGGACGACACCGACAACTGGGAGCTCGACGGCCCCTGGATCGGCCTCCCGGGCGCCGAGCCGAACTTCCCCGACGATCCGATGGTCGTCGCCGTGGTCGACACCCCCTACAGCGTCACCGTCCAGGACGCGAACCGCCAGGCCTTCTCGCTGACCGTCTCCAACGACGGAACCGTCGCCGTCGCCGCCGGTCGGACGCTGGCGATCACCACCGACGTCGTGGTCCAGGACGGCGGGACGCTGGACGTCGACGGCACGCTCACCGCGGACAGCACGGCCGTCTCCGGCGGGGCGCTGAACGTCAACGCCGGCGCGACAGCGAGCCTGGGGAGGCTGACCGTCTCCGACGGCAGCGTCAACGTCGCCGAGGACGTCCAGGCCGAGAACGTCGCCTTCACCGGCGGGACCCTCGACACGGGCGACAAGGCGATCGTCCTCAGCGGCACGCTCCAGGCCGCGGGCGTCGTCGTCACGTCCGACGCGGCATCGTTCCAGGCGATCGGCTCGGGGCAGGCCGGCGAGATCACCGTCGGCATGACCGAGGACGGCAGCACGACAATGGTGACCCCATCGGCCGGGCCGGGCGGGACACTGAACGCGCCGGACGTGAGCTTCCAGAGCTCCACGGGGCTGGCCGTGCTCCACTTCGATGCCGACGCGGCGGTGGTGGGCGACCTCTCCTTCGCGGCCGACGGCGGGATCTACTTGTCGGGCGCGCCGGACGTGAGTGTCCGCAACCTGGCCGGGACGGGCCTGCTGGTGGGCAGCCCGTCGGTCCGCGGGGCGGTGCAGCCGGGGGCGGTACCGGGCTTGATGCAGGTGTTCGGCTCGGTGACGCTCGAGCCGGGCGCGGCGTTACAGCCGCAGGTCCAGGGCCCGGACTCGCTGGGCATGCTGTACGTGGACGAGGTCCTGGACCTGGACGCCGCGAACGACGCCCTGGCGCCGTCGTGGCTCCCCGGCAGCGACGCGAGCTCGATGTTCGGCGGGGAGTACGTGGTGGTGGACGCCTTCGAGAAGACGGTCGGCGAGTTCGACATCCGCGGCGGCGGGAACATCGGCAGCGCCTACATTGCGAACGTCGCCTACAACGTGGATATCGAGGGCAGCGACGGCAAGGGCGTCAAGGTGACGCTGCACGACCAGCTCGCCGGGGACGTCGACCTCGACGGCGAGGTGGCCCGGGGCGACTTGCTGGCCCTGCGGAGCGCCTTCGGCTCGACCGACGCCGACTGGCTCGGCGGCGACCTCACCTTCGACGGCGACGTGAACTACCTCGACTATATCGCGCTGAAGCGCAGCATGGGCGACTCCGTCCCCGGCGGCGCGGGCGCCGTTCCCGAGCCGGCTACGCTGGCCCTGCTGGCGCTG
Source organism: uncultured Planctomycetaceae bacterium (assembly GCA_964642165.1). Classification (GTDB taxonomy): domain Bacteria; phylum Planctomycetota; class Phycisphaerae; order SM23-33; family SM23-33; genus CAYRVX01. The sequence continues at coordinate 5,434 of CAZXOC010000074.1, forward strand.
GGGGCTCTGGGCGCCCTCACCCGTCGACGACGCCGAACCGCGAAGTAACCTCACCAGCAAACGCCAATGGCGTGAGTCGGTCGGCTCGCCGGCTACTTGGCCTGCACGGTGACGACCGCGGCGGACAGGGCGGGAAGCTCGAAGCGGACGGCGCCGCCCTCGATGCGGGTCCGGCCGGGCTTCGGCGCGACCGTGCGAGGCGCGTCCAGCGTGTTGCGGGACCGCAGCGATCCCGGCGCGATGAACGTCAGCCTGGCCTTGTCGGGCCTGACGCCGCCGGCGAGCTTCAGTGTCACGGCCGTCGGCCGGTCGGTCGGGTTGACCGCCTTGACGATCACCGTCTTGCCGTCGGCGGATTTCGTGGCGACGACGTTCAGCGGGCCGCTCTGGCCGTCGATCGCGACGCGGTGCGGCGCGTAGTGGTCCCGCCAGAGCTTCATCACGACGTAGTTCGGGGCGGGGAACCACCGGCGGTGGTCGAAGTTGATGAAGGCGTTGTCCCACGCGCGGGCCGAGGCGTGGCGCAGGAACAGCGCCGGGCCGCCGATCTCGAAGAACTCGCCGCAGCGCTCGAAGACGTTGAGGATCCCGCCGCAGTACAGCCCGGTCCGCCAGTCCGTCGACTGGGCATTCCACTCCGAGCAGTAGACCTTGATCTTCGGGTTGGCCCCGGCGTCGATGATCCCCTTCAGCTCACGATAGAACGCCTCGTCCCTGGGCGGGCCGCTGGCGTAGTTGTCCGGCCCTTCGTAATGGTGGGTCGAGATGTAATCGAAGTTCTTGCCGGCGCGTCCGATGACCGTGCGGTTCCACCCCTGGTTGTACCCCCCGCTGCCGCAGGCGAGCAGCTTGATCGACGGGTCCTTCTTGCGCATCGCGGGCCCGAAGCGGTTGACCGCGGCGGCGTATCCCTCCGCGCCCATGTGCCACGTCTCGTTGTCGATCTCCCAGTACGCCACGCCGTAGGGCTCGCGGTGGCCGTTGGCGGCGCGGACCCTGCCCCACGTCGAGTCGGGCGGGCCGTTGCAGTACTCGATCCAGTCGAGCACGTCCTGAAGGTAATCGTGGCTCGCCGCATCGCCGTTCCAGTTGGGCGAGCCGATGTTGACCACGATCAGCGGCTCGGCGCCGACGCGCCGGCACATCGCGACGAACTCATCCGTGCCGAAGGAGTACACGTCGAGGTCGTTCCAGATCTCCCGGGGATGCGGCAGGCGCTTGTGCTGCGGGCCGATGCCCTGCTTCCACTGGTACGACGACGCGAAGCAGCCGCCGGGCCAGCGGATAATCGGCGGCCGCAGACCCGCGATCGCCTTCAGCAGGTCCGGGCGGAAGCCCCCCGCCGCCCGCCACGAGGCCGGCATCAGGCTCACCTGGTCGACGCACACCTCACCCGTGCCCTTGACGGCCAACTCGATCGCGCCGTCGGGCGCGTCGGCGGACGGCCGCAGACGCAGCGGCATCTCGGCCCATTTCGCCTTCGGCGCGGGCAGGGACTGCTCGGCCAGCGTCCTCTTCCCGTCGGTCAGCCGCACGGCCAGGCCGCCGGCCAGCTTGCCTCGGGCCCATAGTGAGCCGACGTACTCCTCGCCCTTGCGCAGGTAGAGGCGGCCCTGCCGAAGCCCCCCCTCGCCGCCTTTGACGACCACCCGCTGGCACAGGGCGCTGTTCAACGGGTCGTTCCTCTCGACGAGCACCCGGCCCTTGCCGAACGCCTCCCAATGCAGGGCGGGCTGCGGGCGCTCGATCTGGCGCGGCAGACCCTCGTGCAGCGTCTTGCCGTCCAGCGACGTGACCTTCAGGTTGCGGAACTTCGCTTTCGTCGCCCACGTGCCGACGCCCACGCAGCCGCTGCGGTGGCCCTTGGGGTCCTCGAAGTCGATCAGCCCCTTGCCGTCCAGCGAGACGCGGAATCGCGTGGCCTCGCAGCGGACCTGGATGCGATACCATCGCCCGGCCTCGATCCTGCCCCGGACGCTCGGGCCCACGGCGCGCCATCGGTCCTCGCCGGACCGGCCGCGCTCCAACTGGTGCCGCTGATTGCCCCACCCGCCGAGGTTGGCCCAGTAGAAGTCCTTCTCGCCGCGGACGCGGAAGAGCACGAGGAAGCCCTCGCGCCCGCCCGTCTTCCTTGCCTCGAGGGTGAGCACGTAGTCCCGCCAGGCCGGGTCGCCGAAGACCAGCCGCTGGTTGGTGGCCAGGGCGTCCTGCACGACGCAATCGCCCTGGATGCTCCACCGCCCGGCGGGGTTCTGCTCGAAGCTGCGGTTCCAGATCAGCTCGCCCCACAGGCCGCCGTTGCACGAGTGATAGATGTGCTCCAGGAAGTGCCCGTAGATCTTCTCGTCGATCCGGTGCAGGACCTTGCCCGGGTCCACCGTCAGCGTGACCGCCTGGGCCGCCGCGCCGACCGCCGCCGCGGCAATCACCGTCGCCGCCGTCATCTTCATCCACATGCGCTGACCTCCCGAGGGCTGGGGCGCCGACCGCCCATGGCCGGCCTCGCTGCCACCATGGTACACCGGCCCGGCAATCAAGCAATGGGGGGCACAAGAGGTGGAGCGCCTCTGTTCGCGCACCCGGGGCACGGCTTCCGCACGGCCCCGCCGGCCGAACGTCTGCCCTCGCAGGTTCCTGACCCCTACCGCCTTGCGGCCCCTGCGACAGCGCTTGCCCCCCTTCCCCCCGCCACGAGAGATACAGCCACGTCGGCGACACGCCGATCCACGGCGCGACGCGGAAGCCGCCGGGCGAGGCCTACCCAGAGACCGACCAGGCGGCCTGGCTTCCGCTGTGGCAGCGACGCTGCCTCACCGTGGCATCCCGTCACCCGTCAGTCATCGTCATCGTCATCGTCATCGTCGTCGTCATCGTCGTCGTCGTCGTCCTCGATCTCCTTCTTGAGGAGCTTGCCGTTCGGGGCGACCTTGATCTCGACTTCCTTGCCGCCGGTCTCCCATTCGGCCTCGTAGTAGACGACCTTCCCGTCGACGCTGACTTCCTCGATCTCCTCGATCTTGTTGTCGCCGGCTTCCTTGAGGATGGTCTCCCTCACCGCCGCCGGGACCTGCTCGAGCGTGACGTCCTTCTCCTTCTCCCGTCCCGCCCAGGCCGGGACCACGACGGCCACGCACACGAAGGCCACTAGCGCGGCGAGGATCCAGGGCACTCGTCTCATTGCCGATCTCCTTCGAGCATGATCTGTCGGCGCCTCCGGCCGCCCCGGAGGCCGCCCAGCGAACTCGCCCTGACTGTATCGACCAGTACATGAAGGAACCATGAAAACGGCGAGAATTCCTGGCCGTCGCCCCGCGGCCACAGCACCCGGTGCCGATGGTTCGGCATCGGCCGCCAGGCCGGCGCCACCGGCGGGCTGGCCTCCCGACGAGACTCCTTCGCGTCCCGCCTTGGCCTGCCCATCCCGAACACCCCTTCCACACAGGGCTTAGTGTATCCCCCCTCGGAGTGTCCGTCATTCGTTGAGCACCTCACCCGCGCCGTTTGCGGACCCTACTGCCGGGCCGGCTCTGCCGAGCAGCGTCGCGTGCGCCGAGACGGCAGAAGTCGAGCTAAGGCGTGCCGGTCAGCCGGAAGCGGTAGGATCCGGACCCCACGTCGAACGCCACGTAGTCCGCGGTCTCGCTGCCGGCGGTGATCCCTGCGGCTCCGCCGACGTACGAGCGGTTTCTCCAGATGGTCGTGCGGCCATCCTCGACCGTGACGTTTCCCAGCCCCGCCTTCGGCACGTTCACCGTGGCCTCGCTGTTGACGGGAATCCGCACCTCCAGGCTGACTGAGTTGTCGGTCCTCTTCCAGCTCGACGAGACCGTGCCGCGAACGGTCCGTATCGACGCCTCGGCGTGTTTCAGATCGCCGAGCAGACGCGGCCGAATGTGAATCCGCCGGAAGCCGGGAGTCATGTAACGCGGCCCGTAGTAATCCGGCCCCCTGATGCCGGCCAGATCGCCGTAGAAGAACTCGTCGATCGTCCCCCACATGATCATGCTCTCGGCACCCGCTCCCAGGCCCCACGCTTCCCAGATCGTGGTCGCTCCCTCCTTGACCATGTAGCCCCAGCCGGGATAGGTGGGCCTGGTCGCGACACGGTACATCACATCGCCGCGGCCGTGGTCGGCCAGAACACGAACCAGGCAGTTTGTCCCCGTGTTGCCCGTGTGCAGATGCCCACCGCGCTTCTCCATGATGTCCCGCACGATGTTCTCCACCACGCCGGGTCGTTGGGCTTCGGGCACGATCCCCAGCGCCAGGGGCAGCAGGTTGGCCGTCTGCGAGCCCGTGGCGTACTGGCCGGTCTCCTTGTTCCACCACGTCGCGTTGAATGCCCGCTTGATCTCCCCGGCCAGGCGGGCATACCGCCGGGCGTCGTCGGCTTTGCCCAGGAGCTCGGCCGCCCGGGAGACGATCCACGCGCCGCGGTAGTAGTAGCCGGTCCACACCAGGGGCCGCGGGGTCTCGCTCGATATGAATTCCTCCTTGCCCGGCGATTTTCCCGGCAGCATGTGGTCGCCGTAGTGCCCTTTGGTGACGATGGCGCCGTCCGCGATCGAACGGAGGTAGTCGATCCATTTCTTCATGCCGGCATAGTGCCGTTGAAGGATACGTTTGTCGGCGTAGTACTGGTGGAGATACCACACGACAAGAGGGTAGTTGCCCCCCCACGCCGGGTCCGACCTGTCGCCGGGGTAGCTGGGGGCGATGTCCGGAACCGCGCCGCTTTCGTGCTGGGCGTCCGAGATGTCCTCCAGCCACTTCGTCCAGAACCGCGGCATGTGCTTCCTCGGATAGAGCGTCCCCGCGACCGTTGCGGGATCCGTCCAGGCCCAATGCTCGCGGTGAAGACAGTCCAACGGGATGCCGAACAGCTCGTTGGTCAGCGTCCACACCACGTTCCGGTGAACCCGGTTCAGCAGCGGATTGGAGCAGCGGAAACCCCCGGACAGGTCGACCGCCGAGTGCACCACCCTCCCCTCGACGTCCGCCATCGCGGGTTTGCCGGGGTGCCCCTCAACCTGGACGTACCGGACGGGGTGGTAGGTGAACCTCGGCTCGTAGACCTCTCCTTTGGGGTCTCCCTTGAGGATGTAGATGTCGGTCTCATTCCCGCTCCTGTGCCGCCGCTTGTCCACCAGCCCGCTGTCTCTGAAGATCCGTGCGGAATACTTGATCGCTACCTTGGCGCCTCTGGGGCCTTTGACACGAAGCCTGGCCCATCCCCCGAAGAGCTGTCCCATGTCGTACACGTATACACCGGCTCTGGGATTGGTCAGCTTGACCGGCTTGATCGTCTGGGTGACCTTGATGGGCGGCATCAACTGCGACCGGAGCTTCCCCCGCGGGCCCTCTTCGATTGCGGCCTTGTTCCAATTCGCATCATCGTAGCCGGCGGCCGCCCAGCCGGGCTTCTCCAGCCGGGCATCATAGGTCTCGCCGCCGTACAGATCGTTCCGGGTGATCGGTCCGCCGGTAACGCTCCAGGTCGCATCCGTCTTGACCTTCGCCACGGTGCCGTCGGCGAGCTCGACATTCATCTGCAGGAGCACTCTCGGCGAATCGCCGTATTTCAGGCGGCCGGGCTCGCTGTACCATCCGTTGCCCAGCATGACGCCGACGGCGTTGGCTCCCTGCCGCAACCGATCCGTCACGTCGTAGGTCACGTACAAGGTGCGTTTGTTGTAGTCGGTCGTGGCGGGATCGAGCACGTGGTCGCCGACCTTCCTGCCGTTGATGAACAGCTCGTACCAGCCCAGCCCGGAAAGGTAGACGCGGGCGCGTTTGATCTTCCGGTCGAGCGTGAGGTCCTTGCGCAGCAGGGGAGACCGGCTCGCCAGGCGAGACGCGGCAGCGCGGTCGACCGCTTTGCCGCCGGGGCCTCCGACGCTGTTGCCCAGGTCCCCGTCCAGCTTCCACCAGCCGACCAGGCCTCTCACGTTGGCCTCTCGCCGCCCCGCGGCCAGTGCCTTGATCTCGCCGGCCGACAGGGCACGGCCATACACCCGAACGTCGTCGATCCCTCCCCTGAAGAACTCGCTCCCGGCGTTCCACGAGCCGATGTACGCCGCGGCCCGCCCGCCTGTGTCCAGCCTGCCGGGATGAGCGAAGCTCCCGACCTCGGCACCGTCGAAGTGGATCTTGATATCCGAGCCGTCATACGTGGCCGTCGCCAGGTGCCACTTCCCGTCGGTCATCACGGAAACGTCGACATCGGCGCCCTTCTCGACGTATCGGCCGTTGATGCCCAGCCCGACCCAAAGCCCTCGTACGCCGTCCGTGTAGCCGGTGGCCAGCAGGTGCCTCGCGTCGCCGTCCTCCTTCCGGTAGATCTCCTGCCAGCCGCCGCCGCGGTCGCCGGCCTTGCCGAGCGTGACCGGCCTGATCCAGGCACTGATGGTGATGGCCTTGGCCGGCTTGAGCTTCGCGTAGTGCGGGACACTCACGGTCTGTCCGGCACCGTCGAGCTCGAGCGCCCGGCCGAGCTTGCCCGCCACGTACCGCATGGCGAGCCCCGCGCCCATCCCGATCCACTTGCCTTGCCAGTCCGTTCGCTTCAGAAGGCCCATTTCAAACGTGGCCGGCGCGCTCCAGGCGCTGGCCTTGCCGTCCTGATCCCACACGCGGACCTTCCACCAGCAGGTCTCGGCGCTGGCCAGCGGGCGGCCTTGATAGGCGACGTTGACCGAGCGGGCCGATGCGGCCTTGCCGCTGTCCCACTTGTCGCCCACGTCGGCATCGAGCTTGTCCTTGCCGGTGGCCACCAGGATCCGATAGGCCGATTGCATCTGCCCGCGCAGGGGCGACGTCAGCACCCAACTGAACCTGGGGCGGGCCACGTCGACGCCCGGGGGGTTGACGGCATACTCACACGTCAGCTCTTCCACCGTCACGGCGCTTCCTGCCGCCCGAGCCGAAGGGCAGGCACACAAGCAGGCCAACAGCAATGGATAGCGTCTCATGCTTTTCTCCAGCCTGTAAAGGCCTCACGAGCCACGGCGGAAGGCCGATCGCTTCCACAGCTCGCGACCGGATCGCCGTCAGGCTGCTTTTCTGGCGTTGGGGCCGTGGCGGCGACGGGCGAATGCTGCGACAGGAAGCAGGCAGTGCTTGTTGCCGCGTCTCGTTGGCATTGGCCTCGACTGCCCTGTGGGCGCAGATGGCGCGGGTCGGTGGCCGCGCGGGCCAGCTTCCCGGTGCTCATGGTCGTCTTCCCGGGCCGGCCATGCGCCGAGGCGTCGGGGCATCGCGGCCACCTGGCATCGTAGCGAGCGAGCGCCGATCGGACAAGGCCGCGCGGGCGGATGCGCGTGGGGTCCGTGGCCCCGCTCGGGGCTGCGCGGCGGCCTCCCTGCCGCGCTCCCGGTCGCCTTGGCGATTGCCTCCGGAGGCGGATCGACTAGAATGGTTCGCTTCGCGGGCGAATCCGGCGAGGGCACGCATGGTTTCCGAACGCCTCTACATCCACGAGCTGGGCAACGGCATGACGCTCCTGGGCCAGCAGATGGACCACGTCGCCTCGGCGGCGATGGCCCTGGTCGTGCCCGGCGGGGCCGCCCACGACCCGCCGGAGTCGCCCGGCGCGGGGTCGGTGGCCTGCGAGTGGTGCCTCCGCGGCGCCGGGGACCGCGACACGCGACAACTGAACGACGCCCTGGACGCCCTCGGCTGCCAGCACCACGAGCTGGTCCGCAGCGAGCACCTCCTGCTGACCGCGGCACAGCTCGGGCGGAACCTGTCCGACGTGCTGGGCATCTTCGCCGACATCCTTCGCCGCCCGCGCCTGGGCAGCGAGACGTTCGCCCCGAGCCGCGCGCTGATCGAGCAGGACCTGGCCTCCCTGGCCGACGAGCCGGGGCGCAAGTGCATGCTGCTGCTTCGCGAGCGGTTCTATCCGGACCCGCTCGGGCGGTGCGTCTACGGCACGGCGGAGGGGCTCGGCGCCCTGACGCCCGAGGGGCTCCGCCGGCACGTCGGCGAGCACCTCACGCCGCCGGGGACGATCCTCGCCGTGGCGGGCAGCATCGACTGGCCGGCGGTGAGGGACCAGGTCGAGTCGCTGTTCGCCGACTGGCGGGGCGAGGCGGTGCCCCCCCGGCCGTCGACGCCCCCGGCGGGCGGCGTGTCGCACGTGGCGAAGGACTCGGCCCAGGTGCACATCGGCCTGGCCCACCGGGCGGCGCCGGTGGGCCACGAGCAGTACTACGCGGCACGGGTGGCGGAGACGGTGCTGTCCGGCGGGCCGGCGGCGCGGCTGCACACCGAGGTCCGCGAGAAGCGCGGGCTGGTCTACCACGTCTCGTCGAGCTATCACAGCCTGAAGGACCACGCGGGCATGTTCACGTACGCCGGCACCCGGCCGCAGCTCGCCCAGCAGACGTTCGAGGTGACCATCGGCGAGATCCGCCGCCTGGGCGAGGGGGTCCGCGACGAGGAGATCGTCCGCGCCCGCACGCAGCTCCGCAGCGCCCTGATCATGCAGGGCGAGGCGACCGCCTCGCGGGCCAGCGCCCTGGCGAGCGACTGGTACCACCTGCGGCGGCTGCGGTCCCTGGACGAGGTGTCGGAGGCGGTCGAGTCGGTGACGGCCGCCGACGTGGTGGACTACCTGCATGCGTTCGGCCCGGCGGAGCTGACGGTCCTGGTGCTCGGCCCGGAGCCGGTGGACACGACCGGGCTTGGTGGGTGACGAGGGGCGTTCATGGAGTTCAAGCACGCCAACCTGGACAACGGCCTGTCGATCGTGGCGGAGGTGCGGGACACGGCGGCCTCGATGGCCGCGGGGCTGTTCGTCCGCACGGGCAGCCGCGACGAGGCCCCCCACGTCCTGGGCGTCAGCCACTTCCTCGAGCACATGATGTTCAAGGGCACGCCCCGGCGGACCGCGCTGGACGTCAACCGCGAGTTCGACGAGCTGGGGGCGAACTACAACGCCTTCACGTCGGAGGAGAACACGGTCTACTACGGGGCGGTCCTGCCGGAGTTCCAGGACCGGCTGCTGGAGCTGCTGTGCGACATCCTCCGCCCGTCGCTGCGCCGGGAGGACTTCGACCTGGAGAAGAACGTCATCCTCGAGGAGATCGCGCGCTACGAGGACCTGCCGCGCTACCGCGTTTGCGAGCTGCTGATGGCCGAGCACTTCGGCTCTCACCCGCTGGGGCACAGCGTGCTCGGCACGGCGGCGTCGGTGCGGGCGCTGCGGCGCGAGGACATGCAGGCGTACTTCGAGCGCCGCTACTCGCCGGGCAACGTGATCCTCGTCGCCGCCGGGCGGGTGGACTTCGACGCCCTGGTGGCCAAGGCCGCCGAGATGTGCTCGCACTGGCAGCCGTACGACGTCACTCGCGACACGCGGAGCCCTCCCGCCGCCGCGCGGCGCCGGGTCCACGCCGACCCCAGCGTCGCGCGCCAGCACGTGGGGCTCGCCTCGCCCGCGCCCGCCGGCCAGGACGAGGACCGCTACGCCGCCACGCTGGCCGCCACGGTCATCGGCGACGCGACGGGCAGCCGCCTGTTCTACGCCCTCGTGGACCCGGCCATCGCCGACGAGGCCACGATGGCCTACAACGCCTTCGACGGCGGCGGCGCGTTCCTGACGTTCCTGTCGGCCGATCCGGACCGGGCGGCCGAGGCCGTCCGCATCGCACGGGACGAGCTGAGCGGGTTCCTGGACGCCGGCCCCACCGAGGCCGAGCTGCTGGCGGCGAAGAACAAGATCGCCTCCGGCGCGACGCTCAAGGGCGAGCTGCCGATGGGTCGCCTGACCGCGGTCGGCTACGACTGGGTCTACCGGAAGGAGTACGTCCCGCTGCCCGAGCAGATCGACACGCTGTTCGCCGTCCGGGCCCAGGAGGTGCTGCGCGTCGCGAGGGCGTACGACCTGACGAGCGCGACGCTGGTGGCCCTCGGGCCGCTGGAGGAGCTATGACCGCCGCGCGGGACGCCCCCGAGCCGCCCGCCGCGATGGACGTCGCGGGCCGGCGCGTGACGGTCGTCGGCCTGGGGCGCTTCGGCGGCGGCGTCGGCGTGACCCGATGGCTCTGCGAGCAGGGAGCCGCCGTGACCGTTTCCGACAACGCGCCGGCCGAGGCCCTGGCCGAGTCGATCCGCCGCCTCGACGGCCTCGACGTGGCGCTGCACCTCGGGGCCCACGACGAGCGGGACTTCCTCGCCGCGGAGCTGCTGGTCGTGAACCCCGCCGTGCCGCCGGACGCGCCGCTGCTGAAGGCCGCCGCGGCCGCCGGCGTGCCTCGTACCACCGAGATCAACCTGTTCCTGCGGCGCTGCCGCGCGCCGGTCGTGGGCATCACGGGCACGGTGGGCAAGAGCACGACGACGGCGATGGCCGGCGAGATCCTCTCGCGGCGGTTCGAGACGCACGTGGGGGGCAACATCGGGCGCAGCCTGCTGAGCGACCTGCCCCGGATCGAGCCCGACCACGTGGTCGTGCTGGAGCTGTCGAGCTTCCAGCTCGAGTCGCTGCCGGAGATCGCCGTCAGCCCGCACGTCGCCGTCGTGACGAATCTCGCGCCCAACCACCTCGATCGCCACGGCACGCTGGCCGCCTACGCCGACGCGAAGAAGAACATCCTCCGCTTCCAGCGGCCGGGCGACGTGCTCGTGCTCCACGCCGCCGACGAGCTGACGGCCGGCTGGGCAAGCGACGCCCCCGAGGGCGTCCGCGTGGAGCACTTCGACCCCGCCGACGAGCCGTTCGAGCTGGCGGTTGTCGGCGAGCACAACCAGGCCAACGCCCAAGCCGCGTGGACGGCCGCGCACGCCCTCGGCGTCGATCGCCCCACCGCCGCCGCGGCGCTCGGCGAGTTCGCCGGCCTGCCCCACCGCCTCCAGTTCGTCTGCGAGCGCGACGGCGTCCGCTACTACAACGACTCCAAGTGCACCACGCCCGAGGGCGGCATCGTCGCGCTGCGCGCCTTTGCGCCCCGGTCGGCCGTCTTCATCGTCGGCGGGTACGACAAGGGCGCGAGCTTCGACGCCCTGGGGCGGGCCCTCGCCGAGCGCGCCAAGGCCGTCGTCGCCCTGGGCGCCACCGCCGGGAAGATCCTCGCCGCCGTCGACGCCGGCCGCGACGCCGCACTCCCCCCTGCCGAACGGGCCGCCGACCTCGCCCGTGCCGTCGCCCTCGCCCGCCGCCACGCCGCCGCCGGGGACGCCATCGCCCTGTCCCCCGCCTGCGCCAGCTACGACCAGTTCGTCAACTACGAACAGCGCGGACAGCGCTTCGTGGAACTGGCCCGGAGCTTGTAGCGCGATCCCGCCAACCGTGGTACCGGTCAGCGCCTCGGCAAGCGGATCCCTATGCGGGTTCCAGATTTGCTCGTCGACGAGACTTGCGTACGCGAGGTAGGCCCCCCTGCTTCCGCAACCGAATCAGCTCTCGCATAAGGCGCTCGCCCGACACATGCCTCCCGGACGCCTTCGCGAAGCTCCGCGCGAGCTGGTCAACAACGGCCGGCTGGCGCAAGAGCCGGTCCGTTGGGGTGGCCAACACCTCATACACTCGGCCGAGCGTCGCTACTTCATCGGGCGAGAGCGCCTCCGACTGCTCCATGATGGATCGAACCAGATCGTCCACACGCGAGACCGGATACGTCGGGAAGTCGCTCAGATAGGCAGGCAACCGGGCCGTCGACGTCTTCGAGCGGAGAGCGAAGACCGGCTTGTGCCAAGCCATCGCCGCACCCAGTTCCACAGCGGGCGTAGCCGCGGGTGGTTCGTCAGGGTCGATGATCATCACCACAGCCGCGCTTTCCGCCAGCGCTTGCCAAACGGCATCCGAGAGCTTCGAGCCCGGCTGGACTGCATCGGACCGGAAGACGTCGAGTCCCGCCTTGGTGAGCGCCTGCGCCGCAAGGTCGGCAACGCCCGCGTCCGCCAGAGAGAAGGATAGAAACACGTCGTAGGTCTTCGCCTTGTCGGTCATTTCCGATGCCTGCCAATCCGCCGCCGGAGTTCTCTCAGGAAGTCGTCGAAGTCGTTGATGGAGATCGCCTTCTTGGACCGAATCATGTCTGGCACTACGTTCACACTCGCGTGACACAGGACAACAGTGATCCGGTAGTTCTGCCTTCTGCCCCACGCCGCTCCGACCTCAAACAGCACCCAGGGACGAGTTGCGGAGTCGGGCGTCAGCAGAACAACCATCTCGGCGGATCTGTTGATCTCCTTCCGGATCTCATCCGGGATGTCGTCGCCGCCGTCGATGTCCCGGTCATCCCGGAACGTCACCGCACCGGTCGTCTCGATCTTCTCACAAAGCGCCTTGGCGATCCACTTGTCTGCAGTCGCGTGTCTCACGAACACCTGGTAGGTGAGTTCGCCCGCGCCTGCTGATGGTCTCCTTCTTGTGCTTCTCTTCCTCTCCATTGTAGCCCAAACCCGCTGAATACGCGACCCCTTCACAGGCCACCCGAATCGCCGCCCAGCCCATGCCAGTCGGATCACCATCCTACCGGCGTCACCAAGCCATCGCAAGCCAAGAGCCGGCTCAGCCAGGTGGCTTGCCTACACCTTCAGCTTCGCCTCCTGGCCGAGCAGGTCGGCGTAGCGCGTGCGGACGGGCTCGACCTGGGCGGCGAGGAACTCGTCGACCTGCTCGGGCGCGCGGCCGATGAAGGCCTGCGGGTCGAGCAGGGCGTCGATGTCCACCGCGGCGAAGGCGTCGTCGGCCTTCAGGCGGGCGATGAGGTCGTTGGGCTTGCCGTGGAGCTTGACCTGCTCGGCGGCGGCGAGGCTGTGCTTGCGGATGCGCTCGTGGAGCTCCTGGCGGTCGCCGCCGGCCTGGACGGCCGCCATGAGCACGTTCTCCGTGGCCATGAAGGGCAGCTCGGCGCGGACGGCGGCTTCGATGACCGCGGGGTAGACCACCAGCCCCCGCGCGACGTTCAGCGTGATCAGCAGGACGGCGTCGGCGGCCAGGAAGGCCTCGCTCATGGCGATGCGCTTGTTGGCGGAGTCGTCCAGCGTCCGTTCGAACCACTGCTCGGCGGCGGTGTGCAGCGGGCTGACCGAGATGTCCATCAGGAAGCGGGCCAGCCCCGTCGCCCGCTCGCAGCGCATGGGGTTGCGCTTGTACGCCATCGCGCTGGAGCCGACCTGGCCCGAGGCGAAGGGCTCCTCCATCTCCTTGCGGTGGGCCAGCAGGCGGACGTCGTTGCAGAACTTGTGGACGCTGGCGCCGATGCCGGCGAGGGTCTGGGCGATCTCGGCGTCGACCTTGCGGCTGTAGGTCTGCCCGGTGATGCAGGCGACCTTCTCGAAGCCCATCTTCTTCGCGACGAGGCGGTCGAGGGCCTGGACCTTCTCGTGGTCGCCGTCGAACAGGGCCAGGAAGCTCGCCTGCGTGCCGGTGGTGCCCTTCACGCCGCGGAACGAAAGGCCCTCCAGGCGGTGCTCGACCTCCCGCAGGTCGCGGAGGAACTCCGCGCACCACAGCGCCGCGCGCTTGCCGACGGTCGTCAACTGCGCCGGCTGGAAGTGGGTGAACGCCAGGCACGGCAGGAGCCGCCGCTCGGCGGCGAACGACGCGAGGGTGTCGACGACGTTCACCAGCCGCCCCAGCAGGAGGCGCAGGCCTTCGCGCATCACTATCAGGTCGGTGTTGCAGCCGACGAACTGGCTGGTGGCGCCGAGGTGGATGATCGGCCGGGCCTCGGGGGCCGCGTCGCCGAACGTGTGGATGTGCGCCATCACGTCGTGGCGGAAGCGGGCCTCGTACTCCGCGGCGCGGGCGAAGTCGATGTCGTCGAGGTGCTCGCGCATCTGCGCGAGCTGCGTCTCGGTGACGTTGGCGAGCCCCAGCTCGTGCTGGGCCTCGGCCAGCGCCAGCCAGAGCCGCCGCCAGGTGGCGTGCTTCGTCTGGGCGCTGAAGAGCTCGCGCATCTCGCGGCCGGCGTAGCGCGTCTCGAGGGGCGTCGTGTAGGTGCGCGTGTTGTCGTCCGCCATGAGAGTACCTCCCCGCACCCGGGGGACCGAAGGCCGGGAGGTCCGGCCGGGGCCGTCCTGCCCCGCCGGGCCCCCACCGCTTGCTGTGGGCGCGGCGCCTGCGGCCGCCGCGGGCCGAGCCGCTACTTGATGAACCGGATGCAGACGGGGTAGCGGTACGGGTTGCCCTTGTTGACCTCGATCGTCGCGAGGATGCCGAAGACGATGTTGCAGACCTGAGCGGCGATGATGACGAAGAAGCCGATCACGATGCAGCTCGTGGCGATGCCCACCACGAAGGCGATCAGGAGCGTCAGCTCGAAGTTGAGGACCTCCTTGCCCTGCTGATCGACGAAGCGGCTCTCGTCCTTCTTGATCAGCCAGATGATCAGCGGGACGATGAACCCGGTGAAGATCGCCAGCAGGTGGCAGAGCATGGCCATCGTCTTGGCGTCGCTGGTCTCGGGCCCGACGAGCTGGGGCTCGCCGGGGGCGGGCGCGGCGGGCGCCGGGGCCTCTTCGCCCGGCGGGGGCGTCGGGGCGGCATCGGGCGGCGGGGGCAGAGGTGCCTCCTCGCCGGGGGACGGCCCGGCGTTGGGCTCTGGGGTGTCGCTCATGGTGCTTCCTTTCCTACCGTGGCACTGTCCGGTCCGGCTCCGGTCCCCGCGCGTGGGCGCCGGAGGCGGCGCGGCTGCGGCGCGGGGGCCAGTCCGGGATGAAACGCAACTTCGGGCCGACCATGCCGGCGGATTCCTCGGCCAGCGCGAGGTAGGTCCTGGCGTTCCGGTAGCTGGGGTCGGCGTCGAGGCAGCACTGGAGGTAGTAGATGGCGTCCTCCCACTCCTTCTCCGCGCAGGCGATCCGCCCCATGTAGTAGAGGGCGAACGGGTCGGAGGGGTTGCGCCCGAGGGCCTGGTCGAACTGCTCCCGGGCCTCGGCCATGTGCCCGACCTGGAACGCCGCGACGGCGTTGGTTCGGTACTCGGGATCCACGTACGCCCCGGGCCCGCAGCCGCTCAGCCACAGGATCCCAGCCAGCCCTGGCAAGACGCATCGCTTCATGATGCCGCTCCCATGGCGGCGCCGCGGGTCCAACTCCCGAGCGCCGGCCGATTGCTTCCCTGCCATCTGCCGCTACTATCGTACCCATGCCCCGTGCGTTTGTCATCCATCTGCACACGGGCCACGGCCCGCCGCACTACGATCTCATGTTTCAGTTCGGCGAGGCGCTCGCCACCTGGCGCGTCGCCACAAGCCCCGGCGACCTCGAGCCGGGGGAGTCGGTCCCGGCCACGCAACTGCCGGATCACCGGCTCGCCTATCTCACCTACGAAGGTCCCGTCAGCCGCGGACGCGGGCAGGTCCGCCGCATCGACACGGGCACGTTCGAGCCGATTCGCACGGGCCCGTCGCCGCCGCCCGACCCGGCCGGCGTGCTGCTGGAGCTTCGCCTCGCCGGCGAGGCGGTCCGCGGCCGCTTCCGGCTCGCCCGCGACGACCCGCAGGCCGAGCAGTGGACGCTCACCCGCACGACGACGGGATGAGCGCCGGCTCCGTCTCCGGCGGGCCGGGCGGCTCGACCTCGGGTCGCCCGACGGGCACGACGTAGAGCGTCAGCTTGCCGTCGTCGATCTCCACGCGCTCGACGCGAACGCGTTTTCTCGTCGTCTTCTTCCACGACAGCTCCGTGTCGATGGGCTCGCCGTCGATGGCCGCGATGACCTGCCCCAGCATCCGCCCGACGGCGAGGGACGACACGCCGCCGACCTGCTCGGGCTCGGGGTCGGGATCCGCCCGAAGCCTTCGCGTCACCGTTCGCCCCAACTGCTCGATCTTCCCCCGGACCAGCGCCGCCGGCACGGGGACCCGCCCCACCCGCACGCCGGCCACGCGCACCCGGAGCTTCTTCCCGGGCGTGGAGTCGAACCGCAGGAGCACCGACACGATCTTCTCATGCCTCGTCGAGCGGACCATGAGCTTCATCACGCCGTCGTCGAGCGCGATGGCCGGGTCTCGAAGTCCCAGGCGCGACGCGACACGGTGGATCACCCCCGCCTGGCCGCCCCCGCGGACGGCGATCTCGTCGGCGGCGTCCAGGTACTCGTTGAGCGATCTCTCGTCCACCGACCACGCGTAGGGCACGTTCTTCTCGCCCTCGTTGGTGAAGCCCATCACCTCGTGGAAGAAGCCGCGCATGGCCGCGTCCCGCTGGGCTCGCCCCTGGCGACGGGGACGGTAGTCGTCCGGGACGCGGGACGCGAGCAGGTAGACCACCAGCGCTGCGGCAAGCAGCAGCGCCACGGCGACCAGCGACGTCCTGCGTACGGTCCGACCGATCGGCATCAGGTACTCACTGTATAGGGGAATCGGCTCGATTCGCGCCGGCAGTTTGGCCGATTTGCCCCCCCCGCCGCAAGCCGCCGCGAGAAAGCGCGGACCGAGTGGGACTTCGCGCCCGCCTGCCAGGGCGACGGGCGCGGGCTACTCGACCTCGAAGAACCGCCGGACCAGGCGGCGGTACTCGGCGGGCACGCGCCCGCGGGCGAGGGCGCGGGCGGCGCGCTGGCGGGCCTCGCTCCAGGCGTCGCGGCGCGGCACGAAGCCCCCGCCGTTGCCCGAGGGGCGACTCGCCGGCAGGCCGTTGGCGTCGCGAACGCTGCCATAGGTGGGGTGATAGACGTAGGCCCGCGCCAGCAGGGACTTGCTCCCGTCCGGGCCGCGGAAGGTGTTGGGGTCCGGCGGCGCCTCGCCGATCGGGTCGCTGCCGGCGGCGCCGGGGGCGTTGGCGTCGCCGCCGCTCGGCCCGCCCTCGCCGTCGCCGGCTCCAATGGCCCGGAGGATCTCGCGGGCGATCCGCGCGGCCTCGGCGGCGTCCGCCCCGGCGACGACGGCCTCCAGCTCCTGGAGCTTCTCGGGCAGCTCATCCGCCTTCGCCGCCGCGGCCGCCCGCAGGGCCTCGCGCAGCTTCGCGTTCTGCCGCACCTCCTCCGCCAGCCGGCGCAGCACCTTGGCCAGGTTTCGCCGGCCCGGCTCCGTCAGGTTGGCCGCACGGGACCGGATCCGCTCGAAGCTCCGCGGCACGTCCGTCGCGCCCGGGCTCGGCAGGAACGCCAGGGCGGCGCAGAGCGCCACCGACAGCCCCACCGCCCCGCCGGTGGCGCGGGTCCGCCGCCAGACGGGCTGGCGTTCCGGCCGGCTCGCGCGGGCCGCGGCCAGGGCGTCCGCGTACACGCACCGCGAGAACGGCTCGTCGGCGGCGTCGGATGCGGCCAGCTCGACCGCCGTGCTCAGCCGCTCCGCCAGGCCCAGGCGAACGTCATGGTAGAGCGCCGTCTCGGGCAGGGCGATGTTCGACCCCGCCGCGAAGATCAGCCCGGCGACGGCCCCACCGGGCATCAGCAGCAGCGGCAAGAGGAGCACCGGCACGGTGGCGTACCACCCCGTCGCCACGCAGGCCAGGGCGCCCACGCCGCAGACCGCACAGATCCCCCCCACCAGGCGCGAGGCGCGTGGGTCGAGCGACAGGATTCGCCGCAGCCCCGGCCGGGCGGTCACCAGCGCGGCGAACGCCACGCACGCAACGCAGACCGCCCCCGCGACCACGGCGCTCGCGCCGGCGAGCGTCCAGGCCACCTCCGCCACGGCGGCGCAGAGTCCGCCGGCGACGGCCCCGACGGCCGCCGCCTCGATCGCGCGGGCCGCACGCAGCTTCCGCGACGCGGCTCGCATCACCGCGAAGATGTCGTCTCGCACGTCCATGGGCACGACCCGCTCCAATGGTTCAACGCGCCCGCGGCCCTATGGGATTCGACGCTCACCGCCGTCGAGGGTTTCCCCCTCCTCGGCGTCGGCCGTATAATAAGGGCGGCGGAGCTGGGGACAGCAGCGATGGACCTGGCCAAGCAACTCGGTGACGTGGCGGGGCTGGCCCGGGAAGCCGGGGAGTCCGACCTGGCCCGCGCGTTGGAGGAACTTGCCACCGAGGCCGCCGACATCCAACGCGTTGCCGCCCAGAAAGATCGCGAGATCGCCGAGCTACAGATGGCCCTGCGGATCGACCGGGACATCGCGCCGCGAGTGTCGCGGAGCGTTCTGGCCCGGCGGTGTCCGCAGTGGCAGGGGCTGCTGCGCCGCATTGCCTGGTTGACCTCGAGGTAGCGTGAAGGCGTCGGGCGTGTCAGATGGCCGCTTGGAGGACGGCCGCCAGCGTCTCCTCGGGCAGGGCAACGGGGTTGTATCTCATGCTGCTGGACTTGCGGGCCAGGGCGACGAGGTCGGGGACCTGCTCGGCGGTCAGGCCGAACTCGCCCAGCCGCGGGATCGCCAGCTCGCACGCCAGGTCGGCGACGAAGCGGATGCCCGCGTCGACGGCGTCGGCATCGGGCAGGTCGCCCTGACCGGCGAGCATTCGCCCGACCGCGGCGTATCGCGCCAGGTGCGGGTGGTCGGACGACTCGGCCCGGAGGGCCCGGACGTTGGCCGCCATCACGTGCGCCAGCAGGGCGGCACAGACGGTCCCGTGCGGGACGGGCAGGTTCGCCCCCAGCGGCGCCGCGAAGCCGTGCACCGCGCCCAGCCCCGCGTTGGTCAGCGCGATCCCGCTGAGCAGCGCGGCCAGGGCCATGTCCTCCCGCGCGGCCAGGTCGCCCCCGTCGCGGTACGCCCGAAGCAGGCTCCGCCCCGCGCGCTCGATCCCCGTCCGCGCGAGCGCGTCGGTGACGGGCTGGGCCTTCGCCGACGTGTAGGACTCCACGAGCTGGCAGAGGGCGTCCATGCCGGCGCGAGCGGTGATCTCCGGCCGGACGGCGACGCCCAGTTCCGGGTCGACCACGGCCGCCCGCGCGAGGAGCTGCTCGCCGCGGATGCTGGCCTTGAAGCGTCTCTCGGGACAGGAGACGACGGCGTTGCGGGTGACCTCCGCGCCCGTGCCGGCGGTGGTGGGCACGGCGATCCAGGGCGCGGCCTGGCGGGTGATCTTCCGCCCCTCGCCGATGACCTCCATGTAGTCGAGGGCCGACCCGCCGTTGGTGAGCAGGCCGGCGACGGCCTTGGCCGCGTCGATGGCGCTGCCGCCGCCGAGGCCGATGACCACGTCGCAGCCGCCGGAGCGGGCCGCGGCGAGGGCGGCGTCGATCTGCGTGACGGTCGGCTCGCCGCGCTGGCGGACGAACGCCGCCTCCACGCCGCCCGCGGCGAGCAGCTCGGCGAGGCGGTCGGTCGCGCCGCCGTCCCCGCGGTCGCCCGCGTTGCCGACGACCAGCGCCGCCTTGCCCAGCCCGGCGGCCAGCTCCGCGGCGCGGACCGCCGTGCCGCGCCCGAAGACCACCCGCGTGACGCTGAGCAGCTCGAAGCCCCCCGCGCCCGTGCCGCTCGCCCCGGCCATCAGCCCTGTCCGTCGCCGAAGAAGATGCTCTGGTGCTTGACGCCCTGGCGCGGCTGGGCCATCCAGTCCGCGACCGTCTCGCGCCAGCGGAGGTAGTGCTCGGTCTGCTGGTGCTCCGTGAAGCCTTCCTGCGACTCGTAGCCCTCGTAGAGGAGGAACCGGCTGGGGTCGTCGGCGGCCTGGAGGACGTCGAAGCGGACGTTCTTCGGCTCCTGGCGCGTGCTCCGGGCGTTGGCGAGCGTGGCTTCAATGAACTGCGGGACGAACGGCTCCTTGACGTGAACGGTGACGGCGACGACGTACATGCGTTTCTCCCTTCTGGAGGTCGAGACGCCTCTGGACCCGCGGACGGGCGCATTATAGCCGCGCGGGTCCCGCCCGCAAGGTCCGCCGTCGCCTCGCCCGCCGGCCGATCGCCCGCGCGCTCGACATGCCGCGGGGGGAGGCGAGAATGGGTGAATCCCGAGCTTCGCCGTCGGCCTTCGCCGGGTTGGTCGGCGGTGACGGCCTGCGGCCTGGTGGGCTGCCGGAAGAAGTCGTCCAGCCCGGGCGAGCCGGCGGCGATCGAGCTGTCCTACGGCATCTTCTTCCCGCCGTCGCACATCCAGTGCAAGACCGCGGCGGCCTCTGAGAACGGCAAGCCACGACGACGCAACCGCCGCCGCCCCTTGACCGCGTTGTCGTCTGCTGCCGCGGGCGGACCGAGCGCACCCGGGCCACCTTCGTTCTCGGCCCGGCCGGGCAGTCAGAGGCTGTCCGTGGTCTCGTCGTGCTGCTTCTTGTTGAGCTTGAAGTCCGTGATCCTGTCCCCCTCGCCGCTCCCGACCCACTTGGCGAGGATCGCCCGCAGCTCCGCCACGGTGTAGGCGGGGTTCACCTCGCAGGCGACCAGGATGTCCTGCCCCGCGGAGCCCACGAGGCGGTCGGTCCCGTCGCCGCCGACGAGGATGTCGCCGCCGGCCGGTCCGCCGCAAGGGGCGCGGGTTGCCTGCCCGCTCGGCGCAATAGACACGGGCGGCCCCGACGGATCGGGACCGCCCGCGCGGTGCTGGGCAGGTGGCCGGCCCGGCCTGGCGGCGCGCACGGCGGGCGCGGCGGGGAGGAATTCGGCATGCGATGGCCGGCGTGCGGCCGGCAGGCGGCTGGCGCCGTCGCCGGCGGTGCACGGCGCCGACGGGCGCGCACGGGGGGCGCGGCGGGGAGGCCTTTGGGATGCGATGACGGGCGTGCGGCCGGCAGGCGGCTAGCGCCGTCGCCGGCGGTGCACGGCGCCGACGGGCGCGCACGGGGGGCGCGGGGGGGAAGGGGTTCGCCATGCGACGACGGGCGTGCGGCCGGCAGGCGGCTAGTGTTCCGTCAAG
>CAZXOC010000075.1:0-24434 GCA_964642165.1 uncultured Planctomycetaceae bacterium
CAGCACCTGCCAGCGGTCGTTGTAGAAGTAGTCCGTGCGGTCCCACTTGCCGTCGGTGTGGTCCAGGACGAGCTTGGTGATCCGCCGCCCCAGGCCATCGTAGCGGTACTCGGCCATCGGCGTGTCGTTGGCGTCCCACTGGCCGGCCGAGGTCCCGTCGTCGCGGCAGATGAAGCGGAGGCGATTCCAGGCGTCGTAGCGGGCCGTGAAGCGCCCCGGCGTATGGCCCGGCAGCGGGATTCGCGGGATCGTCGTCATGTTCCCGGCCGCGTCGTAGGCCACGTTGCTCTCGTCCCCGTCCAGCGACTGGATCTCGTTGGCCGCGTTGTGCTCGCGCTGCTGCAGTGTACCATTGCCGAAGCGGTCGGGGGAGTGCTTCTTCGAGGTGATCATGCGTCGGCACGAGACGCGCTCGACGATGATGACGTCGAATCGGCCGCTGGAGGACTGGGGCAAGCTGATCGGGGACGTCCCGGCTGCCACGGGCGTCCCGGACCGGTTCCTGCACCGCGCGGAGATCCTCACAATCGAGGGCCGCAGCTACCGGCTGAAGGACCGAGCCAGAGGCAGGAGGCTGTCGCGGGACATCGACGTCCCGGCCGCAGAGCGCCGAGCGTGGACGGGGTACAGCCGCGCAAGGAACTCGCCGGGAGAAGGGCAGATGAGCTACAAGGGCCCCAAGATCACTGCCCACTTTTGACCCGCCCCGTGACACTTTTCTTCTGGAGAGGGCATTCTGGAAGGAGCTCTCGGTGTCATGACGAGGCGGCGGGTGAGGATGGCGTCCCTGGCGGTCGCGGCCCCCTCGGTCAACGGAGGAGGAGACCGAGGAGCCGGCCGGACAACTCCGGCCGAAGGCCGACCTTATTTCGGAGGGGTCGGACGACCCTCGAAGGGACGTGTGCCCACCGCATCCCGAGGAGACCCCCAAACGCCTATTGCGCACTTCGCTTGACGTCCCGGCACGCGGAGAGGCCTTGAATTGGGACTTGTCCGATGCTATATATAGGAGGGGCTTCGTAGGATGTGTCGGTTACGATGCTGTGTCTGACCAAAAAGACAAACTGCGGGCTGACCGCCCTGGTGTACCTGGCCGGCGAGCCGGGCCGCCTGGCCTCCGCGCGCGAGATCGCCACTCGCTTCGGCGTGCCGCGGGGCCTCCTGATGAACGTCCTGAAGGAGCTCGCGGCGGGCGGGTACGTCCACTCCGTCCGCGGCGCCCGCGGCGGCTACCGCCTGGCCCGCCCGCCGGAACGCATCCGCCTGGACCGGCTCGTGGATCGCCTGGAGGGCGCCATCCGCGACGCCGACTGCCTCCGCAACCGCGTCGCCCGGGACCAAACATGCCCGCGCGTGGACTACTGCGAGGTGGCCGACGGCGTCCACCGCCTGCACCGCAAGCTCCTCAACTTCCTTCAAGGGATTACCCTGGCCGATCTTATAGGCCCTGGCCCGCCGGCGCAGGAGCGGGTAGAATCCACCGGGCGCCCCACGGCGAGGGACACCGCGAATGCCGCTGAAGCTGCCGATCTATCTTGACTACAACGCCACCACGCCGGTCGACGAGCGCGTGATCGAGGCCATGACGCCCTACTACGCCCGGGCCTTCGGCAACGCCGCCAGCCGCAGCCATTCCTTCGGCTGGGAGGCCGAGGCCGCCGTCGCCACCGCGCGGGAGCAGACCGCCGCCCTGATCGGCGCCTCGCCCGGCGAGATCGTCTTCACCAGCGGCGCCACCGAGAGCAACAACCTCGCCCTCAAGGGCGCCGCGGCCATGTACCGCCACAAGGGAAACCACATCGTCACCTGCGCCACCGAGCACCACGCCGTCCTCGACCCGTGCGCCCGGCTGACCGAGAGCGGCTTCGAGGTGACGGCCCTTCCGGTGGACGCCACCGGCCGCGTCGACCCCCAGCACGTCGACGACGCCATCGCCGACCGCACGATCCTGATCTCGATCATGGCCGCCAACAACGAGACGGGCACGCGGCACCCGATCGCGGAGATCGGCCGCATCGCCACGCGGCGCGACGTCCTGTTCCACTGCGACGCCACGCAGGCCGTCGGCAAGGTGCCGATCGACGTGGAGGCCGCGGGCATCGACCTGCTGAGCCTCTCGGCGCACAAGATCTACGGCCCGAAGGGCGTCGGCGCGCTCTACGTGCGGCGGCGGCGGCCGCGGGTGCGCCTGCGCTGCCAGATGGACGGCGGCGGGCACGAGCGAGGCCTGCGCAGCGGCACGCTGAACGTCCCGGGCATCGTCGGCCTGGGCGCCGCGGCGGAGATCTGCCACCGCGAGATGCACGACGAGGGCGCCCGCCTGGCCGACCTGCGCGAGCGCCTCCACGACGGCATCCGCGGGCGCCTGGAGGACGTCCACCTCAACGGGCACCCCACCGAGCGCCTGGGCAACACGCTGAACCTCTCCTTCGCCTACGTCGAGGGCGAGGCCCTGATGATGAAGCTGCGGAACCTCGCGGTCTCGTCGGGCTCGGCCTGCACGAGCGAGTCGCGCGAGCCCAGCCACGTCCTGCGGGCGATGGGCGTGCCGGAGGAGCTGGCGAACTCGTCGATCCGCTTCAGTCTCGGGCGCCGCACCACGGCGGAGGAGATCGACTACGCCATCGAGCACGTGGTCGGCGGCGTCAAGGAGCTGCGGGAGCTCAGCCCGCTCTACGAGCTGGCGCGGGAGCGGACGGACGCGGCCCGGATCGCGCGGAAGCCGCGGGCGGACTGACGCCCTCGGCGGCGCGGGCCACGGGAAAGACGGCAGGAATGTACTACAGCGAGAACGTCCTGGAGCACTTCCACCACCCGCGGAACGTGGGCTCGCTGGACAAGAACTCGCCCCGGGTGGGCACGGGGATCGTCGGCGCGGCCGGCTGCGGCGACGTGATCAAGCTCCAGATCGAGGTCGACGACCGCCGGCAGATCGTCGACGCGAAGTTCAAGACGTTCGGGTGCGGCTCGGCCATCGCGGCGGCGTCTCTCACCACCGAGTGGCTGATCGGGCGCACCGTCGAGCAGGCCGGCGAGCTGCGAGACAGCTACATCTCCGAGCAGCTCGACCTGCCGCCGGCGAAGGTCCACTGCTCGGTGATGGCCGAGGACGCCGTCAAGGCGGCCATCGAGGACTGGCGGCGCAAGCGTCGCGGCGCCGCGACGTAACGCCCCGGCCGGGCGGACCGGCGAGGTGCGCAAGGAGCCCGCGATGTCCATCACGCTGACCCGGCACGCCGCCGAGCGGCTCCGGGGCCTGCTTCGCCGCAGGAACGTCCCCGACGCCTTCCTCCGCGTCGCCGTCCGCCAGGGAGGGTGTGCCGGCTTGCGCTACGCCCTCGACGTGACCGACGCGCCCGCGCCCGAGGACGAGACGTTCGCCTGCCACGGCGTCCGCCTGATCTGCGACCCCAAGAGCTACGCGCGACTCCGGGGCACGGAGATCGATTACGACGAGACGTTCCTCACCGGCGGCTTCGTCTTCCACAACCCCAACGCCAGGAACGTCTGCAACTGCGGCAGCAGCTTCTCGGTATGACGGGGGCTACTTCGCCTCGACGACGATGCGGAAGCCGACTTCCGGGCCGCGGTGATCTGCCGGGAAATGGAGTCGGCTGGCGGAGCGGCAGGCGTTCGGCAGGTGGTACCACGACCCGCCGCGCGCGACGCGTTCGGCGCCCCTTCGCGGGCCGGTGGGATCGGTGACCCGGCCGGGGGGATACGCGCCGTAGCGGTCGGCGCACCACTCGGCAACGTTGCCGTGCATGTCGCGCAGACCCCAGGCGTTGGGCTTCTTCACCCCGGCGGGGGACGTCCGCTCGTAGCGGTCGTCGCGGGCGCGATCGGCCGCAATCCCCCCGGGGGCGGACTTGTCGGCGTAGTTGGCGTGCTCGTGCAGCCGGGCCTCCCCGGCGCCGAAGCTGAAGCGTGTGGCCGTCCCGGCGCGGCAGGCGTACTCCCACTCCGCCTCGGTGGGCAGGCGCACCTTCCGATCGATCTTGCGGCTGAGCCACGCGCAGAACTCCACGGCGTCGGCCCAGGTCACGTGGAGGACCGGGTGCTTGTCGGCGTCGTCCTGGAAGAACCCGGGCTTGTTCCATCGGGTCTCTCCGCGACGGACCCACTTGCCGTCCACCAGCCGACGCGACCACCTCTCGCGCTCGGCCTGCGTCTTGTACTTCCGGTCCGCCACGAAGACGCTGAACTCCCTCTGCTTGACCTCGCACTCACTCATGTAGAACGCCTTGCGGATGACCACCTCATGCGGCGTCTCGTGGCGGCTGCGCCCGGGCTCGTCCTCGGGCGAGCCCATCCGGAACCTGCCCGGCGGGATCAGCACGAACGTCATTCGCCGGCCGCGCCCGAAGTCCACCAAGAACACCATCCTGCTGACGATCTGCTTCTTGAGCTCGGCGGCGGATCGGCTGGAGGGCTTCAGCGCCAGGGCCTTGTTCACCTCGGCGAGGGCCTTGTGCAGGCGGCCCTCGCGCAGCAGCTCGCCGGCGCGCTTGACGAGGCGGCTCTTCTGGTCCTCGACGGTGTCGGTGCGGGCGATTCGGCGGGCCTCCGACAGCATCTGCAGGGCGCGTCGATGCTCCACGATCGCCTCGTCGAGCCGCCCATCGCGCTCGGCCCGGCCAGCCAGCGACAGGGAGCGCTGGATCCGCTGCCAGGTGGGCCCGGCGCGGGCCCGAAGCCGGGCGGCGTCGACGCCCATCAGCGCGTCGAGCCACTCCCGGCGGGCTGCGGAGAGCTGCTTCTTCAGCTCGGCGTTGGCCAGTTCGGCCGCCTTGCGCCACTGACGCGTCGCCGCGGCGAAGTCCCGCCGATCGAAGGCATTCGCCGCCGTCCGCGCCTCGCGGTTCCACGGCGCGTTGGACTCCCGCCGGGTGAGGGCCCGGTCCAGGCGCTCGCGGACGGACGAGGCCCGCTCCCGTGCCGCGACGGCCTCGGCGCGCGCGTCGTGCTGCCCGCCCAACTCGCCGCAGAGCTTCAACAGCTTCTCGTACGGCGCGCGGGCCGCCTTGTACGCCTTCTGGTCCCACAGCTCCTCCGCCGTGGCGTACAGCGCCCGGCATTCGTCCACCTTCGCCCCGGCGCCGGCCGGCAAGTCGAGGTCCTGCACCCGCTCCCACGCCGCGGTGGCCTGCCCGCGAAGCAGCGCCGCGCCGCCGGCCGCGTCGTCGTCGCGCGCGTACAGCGCGTCGGTCACGGCGCTGGGCGCCCAGCCCTCGCGGTACGCCCGCGCCCGCAGCAGCGTCCCCGGCCGGACCAGGATCGGCATCTCGTAGCGCCGCGAGGCCTCGGTCGGTTCGCTGCCGTCGGTGGTGTAGCGGACCTCGGCCAGCGCCGTCAGGCACGTGACCATCACGGCGGTCGGCTTGGCGATGGTCCCCGCCGGCGGGGTGAAGACGGGCTGGGCCACCTGCCGCCGGCCCGGGGCGGTGGCCGGCACGGCCGTGGGCTCGGTCTCGCCCCGAAGCCAGATCGCCCAAACGGCCAGCACCGCCGCCAGGACGGCCACCCCGCCGCCGACCCCCAGCGCCACGCGCAGCGGGGAGACCTTCGCCGGCGCGGCCACGGGGATGGCCGGTCGGGCGACCACCCCCTGAAGCTCGGGCGTCTCCAGGCCGGTCACCTGGAAGTAGGCCAGCCGGAGGTCCTCCAGCAGCTCGTCGTAGTCGGCGTGGCGCCGGTTGGGGTCGCCCTCCAGCATGCGGGCGACGACCGCCGCCGTCTTGGGGTTCAGCAGCGCCCGCTCCGCCCGCAGGTCCGGCGCGGGGCGCTGGAGCCGCGCGTCCATGACCTCCCGAACGGACTCGCCCCGGAACGGCGGCCGCCCGGCCAGCGCGTGGAACAGCGTCGCCCCCAGGGCGTACATGTCGCTGCGCGCGTCCAGCGGCTCGCGGCGGACCTGCTCGGGCGAGACGTAGTACGGCGTGCCGATGGCGTCGTCCTGCCCGGCCGACCGCGCCTGGAAGCGGGCGATGCCGAAGTCCACCAGCTTCGGCGTGCCCTTCTCGTCGATCATGATGTTGGCGGGTTTGACGTCGCCGTGGACCAGGCCGATCTCCGCCGCCGCCGCCAGCGCCCGCGCGACGCCGATGCCGATCTCCAGGGCCTTGGCCTCGTCCATGGGCTTGCCCTCGGCGAACAGCCGGCTCATCGGCTGGCCCGGGATCAGCTCCATGACGATGTAGGGCTGCCCGCCCTCCTGCCCGACGGAGTAGACGCGGACGGCGTTGAGGTGCTCCAGCGAGGCGATGGCCTTGGCCTCGGCGAGGAAGGACCCCACGCGCGCCTGGTCCTCGCCGAGGGCCCGGCGCATGACCTTGATGGCGACGTTCCGCCCGAGGTGCTTGTCCAGGGCCTTGTAGGTCGCGCCCATCTCGCCGCGCCCGAGCAGCTTCAGCAGGACGAACGGCCCGAACTTCGCCGGCGCGGAGAACTTCGCGCCGCACTGGGGGCACGCCACGACGGTGAAGGGCACGGCGCCGGAGAGGTCCATGACGTGGCCGCACTGGTGGCAGGCGGTCTTGCCGACGCTTTCGGCCTGGATGTCGGAGGCACCGTTGTCGTTGTCGGACATCATCGCGCAACCATCCCCCGACCCGCGCCCCGGCCGGGCGGCTATGCCGCTGCGCAAAGCAGCGCTGTGCCTTGAGTTTACCGGCCGGTTGCGCACGCCGCAAGACGCGCGCTTCGGCTAGGTTGCGCTCGGCAGCTCGAACCAGAACGTGCTGCCGTCGGGGGAGGTCTCGTAGCCGATGCGCCCGCCGAAGCTCTCGACGCCCTGCCGGCAGACGTAGAGACCCAGGCCGGTGCCGCGGCGCTTCGTGGAGGTGAACGGCTCGAAGATGTCGCCCCCGCCCGGGGGCTCGACGCCGCCGCCCGTGTCGGCGACCTCGAAGCGGACGCCCCCGCCGGGCGCGGCGCGCAGGCGCAGGTGCAGGCTCCCGCCGTGGGGCATCGCGTCCAGGGCGTTGAGCAGGAGATTGAGCAGGACCTGGCGGACGCGGGCGGCCTCGGCCAGCGCCGGCGGCGCGTCGTCGTCATAGTCCGCGTGCACCGTAACGCCGGCGTGCTCGCAGCGGCCGCTGAGCAGCACGACGACCGACTCGGCCAATTCGCCGAGGCGCACGGGTCCGGCCGGTGCCGACGCGCCGGGCGGCCGGCTTTCCCCCTCCGGCGACGACGACGCCAGCGACAGCAGCTCCTGGAGGTACAGGTCCATCCGCTCGATCTCACGGATGATGAGGTCGAGGCTCTTGTCGGCCCGCCCGGAGGCCCGAAGCTCATCCGCCAGCACGCGGGCGTTCATCCGGATCCCGCTGAGGGGGTTCCGCAGCTCGTGGGCGACCGACGCGGCAAGCTGCCCCAGCCCCGCCAGGCGAGCCGAGCGCTCCAACTGCCGCCGCGCCGCCGCCAGGCGCGCCAGCAGGTCGTCGAACGACCGCGTCAGCCTCGCCACCTCCCCCGGCGTGCGCCGGGGAAGGCGCGAGCGCTCGCCTCCGGCCCGGCGGACGAGAGCGCCGGAGAGGGCTCCGGCTGCTTCCTCCGCCGCCAGGTCGTCCATGCGGTCGGCGAGCCTCCGGATCGGGCGCGCCAGGCTCGTCGACAGCCAGAACCCCACCACCGTGGCGATCACGACCGCCGCCAGCGTGAACAACGCGATCCGCCCGGCCACGTGCCGCTGGGCGGTGAGCACCCGCCGCTCCGGCACGAGCAGGTAGAAGCGCCGCAGTTGCTCGAGGCCCGACGGGGAGACTCGTCGCACGGCCGCGGTGCCCACGCGGTACGGTTCGCCCCCCAGCGTGACCTGCGTCGGCGCGCCCCCGGCCGCCAGGCGGTCGGCGAACTCCTTGCGCCGCTCGGGCGGCAGGCTGGAGGACAGGACGCCCTGGCCCTGGGCATCGCTGGAGACCGTCTGGGCGCCCAGGATCTGGGCCACCTTCGTCATCAGGGCGTCGGAGTCCAGCGGCCAGCTCTGGCGCCCGATGAGCTTGGCGGCGTTCGCGGCCGAGTCGTGGACCAGCTTCTGCTCGATCTGGCGGGTGGCGACCTCGATCCCCGCGTAGCCAACGGCGACGCCCACCGCCGCCACCAGCAGGTTCATCGCCAGGACCATTCGCACGCGGATGGACAGTCGCATCGGCGGCTCCTGCGAACGGTTCGAGCGCACGCCCGCCCGTCGGTGCGCCGGGGGGCCCTAGCGGAGCTTGCCGCGCTGCTTGAGGATCATCTCCCAGTACCGCCGGGCGCGGTCGCGGTGCTTGAGCCACTCGGCCCGAAGTTGCTGGACGGCGGCCCGGCGTTTGGACGGCGGGTCGTCGGCCCGGTAGGCCACCTGGACGCAGGCGAAGCGTTTGGCGGCGCGGTAGGCGCGGCGGCGGACGATGATGTCGCCGTCCATCATGGCCGCCAGGAGGCTTTCCATCTGGTCGTACGCGCACATCCGATTGAGGCCCGAGACCGCCGCCGCCCGGACGTTCGGCGACTTGTCCTCGACGGCCAGCCGCGCCAGCGGGGCCGCGTCCTCCCGCTGCGCCACCTCCGCGAAGCTGCTGGCGGCCTGCTCCCGGACCCTCGGGCGGGGGTCCCGCATCGCCTGCTTGACCTGCTGGACGGCCTCGGAACCGATCCGCCCGAGGGCGGCCACCGCGCGGCGCGCCGTCCGCGCGTCCGAGGCCGACACCTCCTTGGCCAGCCCCGCGACGTTCCGCTCGCGGCGCAGCTCCTCGATGCGCGCGGCCGCCGCATCCGGCTCCGCCGACGCATCGTCCTCACCCGGGAAGGCAAGCTGCCAGATGACGAGCCCCGCCAGGACGACGGCCACGGCGATCAGCACGACGAGTCGCAACGGCGGCTTCTGCATCATCGCCCTTTACAGGTGTGCCTTGCGTGCGGCCTCGAACGCGGCCGAGATGCTCACGACCGGCCCGGTGCCGGCGGCGCTCAAGACCCCACCGGGGCGGAGCCCGGCTGCCAGAGCTCGCGCTCGACCTGCACGTCCACGGGGTCGACTTGGTCGCGCGACCTGGGCTCGACGCCGCCGCCGGTGAACAGGACGTTGACGCGGCCGCGATGGCGCAGGAAGTCCGGCCGGTTGTCCTCGTCCTTGTCCCACTCGGGGTTGTCCCAATTGTCGGTGCTGTAGGCCGTGGCCGAAAGGTAGTCGAGCGCCTGCAGCTTGCGGGGCATCCGCATGTCCAGCCCGGAGACGTTCATGGCGTAGTGGCTGGCGCCCCCGACGTCGAGCTTGAACTCCACGCTGGTACCCTGGCCGCTGCCGTGGTTCTTCTGCCAGACGTTGATCTCGTTCCAGTGGGCGTAGCACTGGGTCAGGTCGGGGGACCAGACTTCGGGCTTGCCGGCGGTGTTGGCCTGCACGTAGATGCTGGCCGTGCCGTCGCCGTGCTTGGTGACGCGGACGGCCAGGTCCTGGAAGTCGTAGTCGCCGCTGCCGATGGCGCCGTCGTCGTAGCCCCACCAGTAGACGTCGGGCTTGCTGTCGGGCACGTAGGGCACGGGCTCGTACCGCGCGCTCTCGCCGATGCCGCTGGCCCACTGGCTCTCCGAGAGCTTGAGCACCTTGAACCCGCCGCCGTCCATCAGGCCGACCAGCGGGACCGCCGTGTTGCCGCTGGGGCTGGTGCGGATGACGAGCTGGTTCTCGACGGGGCAGCCCTCCTTCAGTTCGTCGCCCTCGGGGCACCGCAGGCACTCCTTGGAACCCGTCAGGTTCGCGACGACGCCGGGCCAGCCGCCCGAGGCCAGCGGCTCCAGGCCCCAGGCGTTGTTCCTCGCCGCCCAGATCGCCGCCGACTTGCCGATCTCATTGAGGTTGTTGCAGCACAGCAGCGACCGCGCCTGCGTCTGCGTGCCGACGAGGTTGGGCACGACGATCGCCATCAGCAGGGCAATGATGCAGACGACGACCATCAACTCGGCCAGTGTGAAGGCTCGACGTTCCGTCATGGCGGCACCTCCGGACTAAGTCCGTACCCGCGCCCGAGTCCGACTCACCGCGGTTCCTGATAGTGTACCGCCCCGGCGGCGGGCGTCCAAGGGCAAACCTCGCGGCTCGGCGCCGAAGGGCAGGGCGTTGCAGGGCGTCGCGCGCCGCCCGGGGCCTCCCCGGCAGGCCCTACCGCGTCCGCTTGACCGCGAGGAACAGCGTCAGCGACATGGTCTGGAGGGCGATGGCCATCAACGCCCAGAGCGTGGCGTGGTCGACGTCGTCGAGGATCATCTCGACGAACGCCACGGCCAGCGTCAGCAGGGCCAGCACCTGCACCATCGCCGCCAGCAGCTTGATGAGGCTGAACTCCTCGACCTGGTCGGCGCGAGCGAGCTGGCGGACGTGCCGGAGGATCTCGCGGCGGACGGCGCCGTCGTCGTCGGGGCCGGCCTCGCCGGCCTGTCCGGCGGCCTGGGCGAGGCGCGCGCCCTCGCCGACCTCGCTGGCGACGGGCTGCTTCTCGGCCATGACCTTGGCGGCCTCGGCGCCGGCGGTGGGCCCCTCGCCCGCGGCGCGGCGGGCCCGGGCCTCCTGCTGCGGCGACCGCAGGATCACCCGCGCGGCGTCCACGAGGTTCCGGACGGTGTAGTCGGCCTGGACGTCCTCGTCCTCCTCCTCGCCAGGCGGGGCATGGCGCCCGGGGCGCGTCCGCACGCGGACCGTCTTGCACCCGGCGCGCTGGCCGGCCTCGATGTCCCGCGCGCTGTCGCCGACCATCCAGCTCTCGGACAGGTCGAGGTCGAGCTCTCGGGCGGCCTTCCGCAGCATCCCGGGCTGGGGCTTGCGCAGGTCGGAGTCCTTGGCGTATTCCTCGACCGTGCCCTCCGGGTGGTACGGGCAGTAGTACAGGGCGTCGTAGTGCGCGCCGTGCTCGGCGAGCTGGCGCCGCATCTCGGCGTGGATCTTCTCCAGCGTCTCCTCCGTCAGCAGCCCCCGGGCGATGCCCGACTGGTTCGTCACGATGACGAGCTTGTACCCGGCCTGAACCAGGGACTTCATCGCCAACTCCACGCCCGGCAGCAGCTTCACCCCCCGGGCGTCGCTGAGGTAGCCGGGATCTTGGATCACCGTGTTGTCGCGGTCCAGAAAGACGGCTTTGCCGGCCATCAGCCTCTCTCCCGCCCCTCCCGCGTCGGCGTGGCGGCGACCGAGGCCGCTACGTCCCGCTGTTCGAACGGACGATGCGATCGATGATCTGCGTGGTGCTGAGGCCCTCGACGCGCTCGAGCTTCACGACGCGCCCGCCGTAGCCCTCCACCAACTCGCGCCCGACGATCTTCGGCGTCGTGCCGCCCTTGGCGAGGAGATCGGGCTTGAGCAGCTCCAGCAGCTCGAGGGGCGTCTCCTCGTCGAAGACGGTCACGTAGTCCACGCACTCCAGCGAGCCGAGCATCTCGGCGCGCTCGTCCTGGCCGATGATCGGGCGGTCGGGGCCCTTCAGCCGCCGCACGCTGTCGTCGGAGTTGATCGCCACGATCAGGCACGAGCCCAGCTCGCGCGCCTGCTGAAGATAGCGGACGTGACCCATGTGGAGCAAGTCGAAGCAGCCGTTCGTGAAGACCACCGTCTCCCCGCGCTGCTGGCGCCGGGCGACCTGCTCGGCCAGCGTCCCGCGCGACACGACCTTGCTGCCGCGAAGCCCCACCATCCGCTGGAGCTCGTCCATCACCTCCTGGCGCGCGATGGGCACCACGCCGAACCGCTCGACCTCCAGCCCGCCCGCGACGTTGGCCAGCGCCCCGGCCTGCGCGCAGTCGCCGCCCGCCGCCAGGGCCAGCGAGACCATCGCCAGCACCTCGTCGCCGGCGCCCGTGCCGTCGCTGACGGCCCGCGGCCGCGTGGCAAGGTGCCTCGCCTCGCCCTCGCGCCGCAGCAGGAAGGTGCCGCCGCGATCCAGGGTGATCAGCACCGCCTCGGCGCCGGTCACGTCGAGGATGCGCCGCCCGGCGCGGGTCAGCGAGGCCTCGTCGGTCGCCTCGATGCCCGTGGCCATGTGCGCCTCGTAGCGGTTGGGCGTCAGCACGGTCGCGCCGCGATAGCGGGCGTAGTCGGTCACCCGCGCCGGGTCCACCACCACCGGCACCGAGGCCTCCGCCGCCGCGGCGATCAGCTTCGGGCCCGTCTCGTCGGTCACGAGCCCCTTGTCGTGGTCCTGGATGGCCAGCAGCCCGCACGACCGCGCCTCGCCCCGGACCGCCGAGACCAGCGACGTGCACACCGCCGCCGCGAGCGGCTCGGTGGGGTCGTGGTCCACGCGGAGGGACTGCTGCTCGTTGCGGTGCTGGGCGAGCCCGACGTAGCGCGTCTTGATGATCGTTCGCCGCCCGGCCAGGCGCGTCAACGCGCCGGTCTCGCCGCCGGCGGCGACCAGCAGCTTGGCCAGCTCCTCGCCCTCGGCGTCGTCGCCGCGAACGCCGATGCAGGAGACCTTCCCGCCGAGGGCGAGGACGGCCGTGGCAACGTTGCCGGCCCCGCCGGCGCGGCTGTCGGTGCGCAGCACCCTCAGCACGGGCACGGGGGCCTCCGGGCTGATCCGCTCGACGTCGCCGTAGACGTAGCGGTCCAGCATGAAGTCGCCCAGCAGCGCCACCCGCGGCGAGCCGAATCCCGCCAGGAGCTCCATCAACTGCTGCATGGCGCGGTATTCTACCGGTCACGGCGACCGGGGGCAATCGCCCGCGGCGGCCAGGACGCGCCGGACGAGCCGCTCGTGCCCGCCGACGATGTCCATCCTCACCGCGAGCTGCCAGACGCGGGGCGCCGCGCCCATCGCGGCCAGCTTGACGTAGTCCTTCTGCGTCGTGACGAGGATGCCCGCCTCGCTCCGCTTGGCCTCGGCCACCAGCCGGCGCAGCAGCTCCGGCGTGTAGGCGGCGTGGTCGTCCAGCGCCCGCCGACCCGTGAGGCGCGCGCCCAGGCCGGCGAGCGTCGTGAAGAAGTGCTCCGGGCCGGCCAGCCCGCAGAAGGCGTAGACCTTCCGCCCGAGCAGGTCGTCCAGGGGGCGCTCGGCGCCCGTGGCGTCGATGACGGCCGAGGGCCGGTGAACGCCGACGTGGTGGCTCGCCCCCCGAGCGAGGCGCGCGACGCGCTCGCCGAGGCGCGTGAGGCGCTCCGGCGGGACTTCGTCGCTGTGGGTCAGGACCACGGCGTGGGCGTCCGCCAGGGCCGAGGGCCCCTCGCGCAGCAGCCCGCGCGGCAGGCAGTGCCCGTAGCCGAACGGCTCGATCGCGTCGATCAGCACGATGTCCAGGTCGCGCCGCAGGTGGCGGTGCTGGAAGCCGTCGTCCATCACCAGGACGTCCGCGCCGTCGGCGACGGCCCGCTCCGCGCCGGCCACGCGGTCGGCCCGGACCACGACCGCCGCGCCGGTCAGCTCCCGCAGCAGCCGGGCCTCGTCGCTGCGGACCTCGCCGGCCTCCCCGGCTTCCGCGGCCTTGTAGCCTCGGGTCAGGATGGCCGGACGCCGCCCCGCCTCCGTGAGCCGCTCGACCACCCACGCCACCATGGGCGTCTTGCCCGTCCCGCCGGTGGTGAGGTTGCCCACGCAGATGACCGGCACGCCGGCCGACCGCGACCGCAGCAGCCCGCGCCGATACGCCCACCGCCGAAGGCGCATCGCCCCCGCGTACGGCCTCGACGCCGCCCACAGCCCCGCCCGCAGGCACGACCACGCCGCCCCCCGGCGCCGCCCGCTCAGGATGTCGCGAACGCTCTGTTCGTCCATTGTTGATCGGGTGTGAACGGATAAGGCTCCGGGCACGCCCAGCAGGCGTCAAGGGCGAAGGCGAGGGCCGCACACGGCTGTGGAGCGTCACTCGCAGAGACGGCTACTCCACGTGCTCGCCCGGCAGGCGGACACCGGCGAAGTCGGCGATCTCCCTGGCCAGTCGGTGTACTTCGGGCGGCAGGTCTTCTGCACGGAGTGCCCGCGCCAGCGCTCGATCGGCGAACTGCCCGAGGTTCTGTCCCTGGAGCCAACGCTTCAGTCCTGGCAGGACGACCTCCTTGGCATCGGCCAACGAGAGTTTCTCGGTGTCCCAGTGCTTGCGAAGGAACTCCCGGGCCTTCCGCGACCGCATCACATCGTCCCAGCGCTCGCCAGTTCGCTGTGCGTACTCCCGGAACGCCAGGAGCAAGTGGTCGTGGGCTGAGTCGCGGGAAGCCTCGATCAGCTTTCCGAACTCCTCACGGAACGGCGCCCCAAAGAGGGCGGGTGGAAGCGGGCCCGCGCCTCGCTCCTCCAGAACGCGACCCATTGCCTGCGGACAGAGGAGGTAGTTCTCGATCTCCGCCCGCTCCCATACATGCCAGCGAATGCGCCCCGATGGCAGGGAGCTACGAAGCTGATCCAGGTCGGGGTAGTAGTCGCGGTCGGCCACGACAAACATCTCCAGAGGCCCGCCGTCAGCTCGGATCATCTGCTGGAGCTGCTGCCTCAACGTGGCCATGTCTTTCGTCCAGGGATTCCCCCTTGCGTAGCACCGAGCCAGGCGCCGCTCTGTCTGCTGCCAGACCGAAGGCGGGAGCACCTTCGCGCAGAAGGCGGACAGGATGTCCCAATCGCTCTGGTTCTCCAGGACGAGGACTCGCCGGTAGGCTTGGACTACAGACAGTTCGGTCGGATCAAGCTCGCCCAGGTTGTCCAGAACGTCGTAGACGTCAAAGGCAACGGACAAACGCTTGGCGCCCTTCTCCTCCAACGCGAGAACGTTCTCGCTGCTCATCCTGGATATGAGTCCGGGGGAATGCGTCGCGAACAGGACCTGCTTCCCATTGGCGACAAATCGCCGGAGCTCTTCCAGCAGGGCGCGCTGAAGCGTGCCGTGCAAATGAACGTCGGGCTCGTCCAGAAGGATGACGGAAGGCTGGCGAAGGAGTATGAAGCCGAAAAGGTACACGAACTGCTGGAAGCCGCTCCCGGCCGAGAAGATGTCCAGCTCCTTGGAGCGCCCCTGCTCACGGTAGGTCACCGTAATGTAGCGATCATTGGCCTCGTCGAACTCGATCGCCATATTCTCGAACGTCGGGAAGACGCGCTGGAGGATTCCGACCAGTTGCTTGTCCCGTTCCTGGTTCTTCAGGTCCAGCACGAGGTTCCGGACTACCGTGCTGACGCGCCCTCGGGCCAACTGGTCCTCTATCACGGCCGGCGTGCGGCGCTCCTCCTGCGGCAGAAACGTGGAGAAGACAGGAAGGTAGGAGATCCGGACCGCATGCAACTGCGCCAGCCACTCCTGGTCGGGCTCGTCCGTTTCCACGGAGAGCCCGAAGCGGTTGAAGTTCAGGTTCACCACGGCGCTCACCTGCCGACCGCCCTCGAAGGTCGCGGTGACCTCGATCTTGATCAGCTTGTTTCCCGCCCGGGTCCTGCGATCGGTCCAGAGATCAAAGGGATCGGCAATAGGCAGGACATAGAACTCGTCCGGGGAGATCGTTTGGTTCTTCAGGGCCCATTGGCTGTTCTTCTTGCCGAGGCAGTGGTCGAGGCAGAAGTCGAACAGCGCCAGGGCCTGAAGGAGCGTGGTCTTGCCGCTGTTGTTCGGCCCGACAAGGCAGTCGAAACGTCCGAACTCCACGTCGAGCTTCTCGAAGCGCTTGAAGTTCTTGAGTTCCAGCCTCTTGACAAACATGCCACGCTCCCTTTGGGCCGGGCGCGCTGCGAAAGCACACGCACACAGCGCCCTGGGCAGTCCCCTTGGGGACGGCTGTCGAGTATACAGCCTCGATGGGCAAGGAGCCAGTGCGGCAAGTCCCGCAGTCCCCTCCCGTCTATACCCGCCCGCTCAGTGCCGCACGACGAACGTCGCGCCGCGGCCGGGGCGAACAGTCCGCGGGCGGTCGAACTCGATACTGCCCGCGCCGGGGAGGGTGAGGCGGTGAAGGGGCAGGCGGCCGTGGAGGACGCGCAGCTCGCAGCGGACGCCGCGGCGGCCCGGGCGCTGCGAGAAGGTGCCCCACGCCCGGCCGGTCGACCAGAAGAACGTGCTCGCCCCGTCGGTCGCGGCGAACTGGAGTGCCTGCTCGACGGCGGAGTAGCGGAAGCCGGTCAGGGCGAGCACGGCGGCCCAGCTCGCCATCGCGCGGGCGTAGTGGTGGCCGCACTCCGCCTCGTCGAAGGGGTTCCGCTTGCGCCCGTCGTAGCGGGCGCGGATCGCGCGGATGCACCGCAGGCCCGCGTCGATCTGCCCTTCCTGGAGCATGCCGACGGCCGCGGTGTACTCGAAGCCCGTCATCACCTCCGTCTCGTACGGGAAGGGCTGCCTCGGCCGGCGGCCGCGCGGGTACGTCGCCATCAGCAGCCCCTCCTCGTCGTTCAGCGCGAAACTGCGGTTGTGGTTGAAGTGCCCGCCGAAGCCGCGGCGGAAGTTGTGCCTCAGGATGCTCCGCAGCGTCTTGCGGATGTGGGCGGGATCGAGCAGGTAGCCCAGCCCGCAGACGTGGGCCATGTACTGCCCGACGAGCTGGTCGACCAGGCAGCCCGCGCCGAGCTGAAGGTCCGGCTCGGCGAGGTCGTGGGTGCCCATGCTGCTGCGGAGCCCCTTGGCGATGGCCGCGGGGCCGGCGGGCGGGCGAATCTCGTGCTCGTAGTACTCCCCGTTGAAGAGGTGCTCGTCGATCCAGCGGCGGCCGCTCTCGAACAGCCGGCGGCACTCGCCGGCGAAGTCCTCCTCGCCGAGGTGGCGGGCGATCTCCTCGCCGGCGCGGAGGGCCCCGAGGTACCACGTGCCCATCTGCGGATTCGGGCCGTAGTACTCCACGTCCATGGTGTTGTGCTGGCAGCCCTCCATGACGCCGTCGCGGTCGGCGTCCCAGCCGCCGGGCGTCCAGCAGAAGGCCAGGGCCTTGCGGGCCGGCGGCCAGAGGCGGCGCAGCCACGCGTCGTCGCCGCCGAGCTGCCAGTCGCGGTAGAGCTTCATCAGGCAGCCCATCTGCCCGTCGGCGGCGGCGACGGGCCAGTCCCTCGCCCGATCCAGCGGCAGGTTGACGCGGAAGCTCATGTGCCCGGCGGCGGCCCGCGGCGAGCTTCGCCGGGCCGTGGCGCGCAGGAACTCCACCTCGCGCATCGTCCGCGCCAGGTCCGGGAACAGGAACGCCGTCGCCTGCTCGTAGTTCCACACGTGCGTGCACGAGCCGTGGCAGCAGCCGCGACCGTCGCAGCAGCCCTCCCAGCCGTAGAAGCTCCCGTCCGGCGTGCGGAAGCACGTCTGGGTCCGCAGCGTCGAAAGGTTGTACAGCGCCGCCTCCTTCACCTCCGGCGGCAGGTCGCTGTCGCAGAAGGCCTTCACGAACCGCCGCGTTCGCCGCTCGAGCTGCCCCAGCCGCCGCGCCGTCCGGACGGCGACGGCCCACGCGTCGGCGTACTGCGCGGCGTAGTAGTTGCCGATGCGATCTTCCGCGCGGCCGAGCGTGTCGTCCCCGTGGCCCTTCGGCGTCCGCTTCGGCGTCCACGTGTAGCGGTTGGGGAAGTGCCAGCAGATCAGGAAGGTCACGGTGCGACTGGCTCGCGGGGGCACGCTCAGGCGGACGGCGAGGGAGGCCGTCGGGGCGTCCCGGCCGGCATCGGGCCGCTCCTCGAGCCGCCCGTCGGCGAGGAAGTCCTCCCAAAAGTCCAGCAGCCCGCCGCCCCACGACCGCGCCGCCCAGCTCGTCCGACGCGTCACGCCGCGGCCGGCCAGGGCGGCCAGGGCCATCGTGCCGAACCACTCGGCCCGCGTGTCGGGGCGCTCCGTGGCGAGCAAGAGCCCCTCCAGCCCGCGTGCCGTGCGGCGTTGGTTGACGTTGCGCTTCATCAGGGCGTGGTGGTCGGGCCGGCCGGCCCACCCGGCCGGGGCGCCGGAGCCGTCGGCGCCGATGAAGTTCAGCAGGCTCCCGCAGACGCCGGCGGCCACGCGCTTCGCCGTGCGGTTCGTCAGTACGAACCGCAGCACGGCGACGGGAATGCCGCTGTCGTCGGCGTCGCCGGGGATCAGCGGGTTGAAGGCCTCGATCCGCACGCCCAGGGGCACGAGCGGGTCGTCCAGCAGGACCTGCCCGAAGGGATATGCCGCGGCGAAGGTGCAGCGGCCAAAGCGCGGCAGCCCGTGGTTGGGCGCGACGCAGCCGTGGGAGCCCTCGTACTGCTGCGGGGGGATCGGGCCCTCGAGGCAGCGCGCGACGGGCCGCTCGCCGGCGGCCTTGGCCCAGAGGACGAAGAAGCAGCTATCGGGCGTGAAGCCCTTGGCGGGGCGGTTGACGATCTCCCAGTCGCGCAGGTCGCCGCGCCCGCCGAGGCTGACCGAGCCCGTGCCGATCCCCCCCAGCGGCAGCGCGATCCGCGACAGGTGGTCCTGGTCGAACGTCGTCAGCACGGGCCAGTCGGGGTTGGTCTTCGTCTTCATGTCCACACCCTCTGGATGGTAACGGCGGGCACCAGCACCGCTGGCGAAGGTGTACCAGATGACGCGGGGCGAGGGAAGGGGCGCGGTGAGGTGGGACGGACGGTGTGGGCGCATGCGTGGGGAAGACCCCGGCACCGCCGTGCCGGGGCGTTGGGGGCGTTACGAGAGTTGGGCGCCGGAGGGCGTCGGCGTCAGGGCGCCTTGACGTCGTAGCAGGCCAGCTCGTCGCCGTGACGCAGGTAGAGCTTGCCCTCGTGGATGACGGGATGGGCCCACGTCCGCCCGCGCCCGCCGGACGACGGCTTCCAGGTGCTCTTGAGCCGGTAGCCCTCCGGCGTGGCCTCGACGAGCGCCATCGTGCCGCCCTCGTAGCGGAAGTAGAGGTGCCCGTCGGCGTAGAGCACGGCGCACGACAGCCGGCCGAGCGGCTTCGGCGCCTTCCAGACGACCTTGCCCGTGCGGAACTCGATGCAGATCGGCTCGTGGTCGTACTTGTGGCCCTTGGCGGCGTAGAGGTGGTCCCCGACCAGCACGACGCCGCCGTGGATGTTCTCGAACACGTTGGGCGGCAGGAAGTAGACCTCCTTGGCGCGGACGCCGTCGCCCTCGCGGCTCAGCTCCAGCAGCACCGCGCCCGTGCCGTAGGACGTGGTGCAGAAGACGTGGCTGCCGCGGACGACCGGCGTGGGGATGTTGGCCGTGCTGTTGGCGATGCGGTTGTAGCCCCACAGGAACTTGCCGTCCTTGGCGGCCACCCCGATCAGCCCCTTGCCGACGAGCTGGACGTACTGGCGGACCCCGTCGACCTCGGCGGCGACGATCGACGCGTACGCCGCGCCCGACCTGCCCTTGCGCCCGAGGCTCGGCACGGCGGACTTCCAGATCGTCTTGCCGGTCTTCTTGTCCAGCGCCACGACCTTCGCGTCGGCCGCGCCCGGCGTGCAGAGGAGCTTCTCGCCGTCGACCAGCGGCGACTCGCTGAACCGCCACGACGTGCTCATCCG
The DNA here is from genome assembly GCA_964642165.1 of uncultured Planctomycetaceae bacterium. Lineage (GTDB taxonomy): Bacteria > Planctomycetota > Phycisphaerae > SM23-33 > SM23-33 > CAYRVX01. The sequence goes on from CAZXOC010000075.1 coordinate 19,404, forward strand.
CCCGCCGAAGTCCCGCCCGAAGTTCCTCCGCCAGCGCAGCTTGCCCGAGGCCGTCTCGACGCACACCACGTCGCCGCCGGTCCCCACGGCGTAGGCCAGCTCCCCGTCGATCGTCGGCGTGCAGCGCGGGCCGTCGCTCTGCGCCGCGCCCACGCGCGTCGCCCACAGCTCGTCTCGCGTCGCCAGATCGTAGGCGATCACGAACTGCGCCCCGCTGCTGCGCGAGCGGCCGCGGTCCCCCATCGTCAGGATCCGCCCGTCCGCAATGGCGACCGTCGAGTAGCCCATCCCGAGCCCGGTCTTCTTCCACAGCAGCTTGGGGCCGCCCGCCGGCCAGGCCTTCAGCAGGCCCGTCTCCGTGCAGAGCCCGTCGCGCTTCGGGCCGCGCCACTGCGGCCAGTCCGCGCCCGCCGCGGCGGCACTCACGGCGGCGATACACAGCAGGGAACATCCCAATCGGCGAAGGTGGGGCATGTCACGTCTCCTCGAGGCTCGGCGATTCGTTCCGGGTACGGCGGGGCCCGCGCACCTCGCGGGCCGGTACGCCTGCATTCTACTCAAACCCCCGGCCCGGACAAACGGCCCTCTCCGCCGAGCCCGGCGGCGGGCGGGCGAGCCGCGCGAAAAGCACCGGCCTCCCGCCGCGCGGCGCGGTACCATGGCCGGCGGCGCGGGCGCGGGCGTCGCGGGGCGTCCCGCTCGGAGTGGAGGAAGCAGCGTGAAGCGAACGCGCGCGGCGTCTCTGGGCGGGCTTCTGGCGACGGCAGCGCTTCTCTCGGGCCGGGTGGCGCGGCCTGCCGAGCCCGCGTTCGGCCCGGCCGAGCCCAGCCTGAACGGCCGGCCAGCGGCCGTCAGCGACGCGGTCGGCCGCTTCGTCCTCGTGACGCGCGACGACGGCCCACAAGTCGCCCTGACGCTCCGCCCGGCGCGCTGGGTAGCGAGCGTCCGCCCCGGAGAGGAGTTCGTCCTGGCCGTGCCGGTCCGCGGGGTGGGCGGGCGATTCGCCGTCTCGGCGGAGGTGGCGCTGCTCGAGGGGGACCAAGCCGTGGCCGTGCTGGAGGCGGCCGCCCAGCGCGTGGAGAGGACGCTGCGCCCTGGCCGCCCGGCCCACGTGCAACTGGACCGGGCCGGCGCCGGCGGCGGGGCCGCGATGACGCTGCGCTTCGTCACCCGCGGCGCCGCGGGCGAGGCGGCCGTGCGGTGGCGCCGTCTGCGCCTGCGCACCGAGCGGGACGTCCTGGAGATCCCCATCTCCTTCGCGCGCGGCGGCCGGGCCAAGCTGCCCCCGCCGACACTTCCGCCGCTCCGGGCGGCCGTCGAGCGGGAGATGATCGAGGCCGACTGGCGAATGCAGGACGGCATCGACACGCCGCGGGAGCCCGTGCCGTATTCCCGGGCGACGTATGGCGTTCTCGGGCGGACGGCCGCCCTGCTGCGCGACCTGCAATCGGCCGGAGCGGGCCTGGCGACCGAGGAGCGGCGGCTGGCGGCGCTTCGGCGCCGGTGGGACGAGCTGCGGCGCGGCGAGGCCAGCGACGGGCCGTGGGAGGACCTCTGGCGCCGCGTGCACCAACTGCGGCGGCGGATCGTCCTGGGCAACCCGCTGGCGAGGGTCGGGCCGCTGCTGTTCGTCAAGCGGGCGCCGGCCAGCTTCAGCCACCAGCTCACGCAGTACTACGGGCGCTACGCCCGTCCCGGCGGCGGGCTGTTCGTGCTGGACAGGCCGGGCAAGTCGATGGCCTGCCGGCGGCTCGCCGGGCAGGAGCTCGGCCCGGGCAGCTTCCAGCACCCCGAGGTCTCCCACGACGGGCGGCGGGTGCTGATCGCCTACTGCGCCCTGGACAGCCGCCGCCGGCACGCGCGGTACTACCACCTCTACGAGGTGGCCGCCGATGGCGGGCGCCCGCGCCGGCTCACCGACGGGCCCTACGACGACTTCTCCCCGCGCTACCTGCCCGACGGACGGATCGTGTTCGTCTCCACGCGCCGCGGGGGCTTCCATCGCTGCGGCAGCCCGGGCTGCCCCGTCTACACGCTGACCGTCGCCAACGCCGACGGCTCGGGCATCCGCCTGCTGAGCTACCACGAGACGCAGGAGTGGGACCCGGCGGTGCTGCACGACGGGCGGATCCTCTACACGCGATGGGACTACGTCGATCGCCACGCGGTCTTCGGCGAGCACCTCTGGACGACCCGCCCGGACGGCACGGCCCCGGCGGCGTTCTACGGCAACCTCACCCGCAACCCGGTGGGCACGTGGGAGGCCCGCCCCGTGCCGGGCTCGCACCGCGTGATGGCCACCGCGGCGGCCCACCACGCGATGACGGCCGGGTCGATCGTACTGGTGGACCCGGATCGCGGCTGCGACGGGCTGGCGCCCCTGACGCGCCTCACGCCCGACGTGCCCTTCCCCGAGAGCGAGTTCCCCGTGGGGCGCTGGTTCAACGCCAGCGGCGTCCGGCACAAGCCGGAGGACCCGCCGGAGAACCGGCGCTGGCCCGGGCACTCCTACCGCACGCCGCTGCCGCTGTCGGAGCGGTACTTCCTGGCCGCCTACAGCTACGCCGCCCTCATCGGCGAGCCCTCGCCGAACCCCGTCAACATGTTCGGGCTCTACCTGGTGGACCGCTTCGGCAACAAGGAACTGCTCTACCGGGACCTGAACATCTCGAGCCTCTGGCCCGTGCCGCTTCGCCCGCGGCGGCGCCCGCCCGTCCTGCCGTCGCGCTGCGAGCCGGCCGGGCCGCGCGAGGGAACGTTCGTCCTCCAGAACGTCTACGCGGCCAGCCCGCCCCTGCCCGCCGGCTCGGTCCGGCGGCTGCGGATCACCCAGGTCCTGCCCAAGACGACCGAGGGGCGCGACCGCCCGGCGGTGGGGCTGGCCGGCGGGGCGCCCGGCAAGCAGGTCCTCGGCACCGTGCCGGTCGAGCCCGACGGCTCGGCGCACTTCGTCGCGCCCGCCGGCGTGCCGCTGCTGTTCCAGGCCCTCGACGACCGCGGGCAGGCCGTCCAGGTCATGCGCAGCGCCACGTACCTCCAGCCGGGGGAGACCACCTCCTGCATCGGCTGCCACGAGCCCCGAACCGCCGCGGCGCTGCCGCCCACGAGCCTCCGGGCGCTGCGGCGCGCCGCCTCGCGCATCCGCCCCGCCCCCGACGGCGCCAGGCCGTTCAGCTACCCCCTGCTCGTCCAGCCCGTGCTCGACCGCCACTGCGTCCGCTGCCACAGCGCCGCCGGCGGCCGAAAGCCCCCCAAGGGCATCGTCCTCACGGGCGAGCCGCAGGGGCACTACACGGCCTCGTACAACGCCCTGGCCCCGCGCGTGCCGGTCTCCAGCGACACGAACGGCGAGTCGCTGAGCCGCCCCGGGCGCTTCGGCGCGCGCGGCAGCGGCGTGATGCGCATGCTCCTGCGGAAGGAGAAGGGCCACACCGACCTCCCCCTCACCGGCGAGGACATCGAGCGCCTCGCCACCTGGATGGACACCAACGCCCTCTTCTACGGCACCTTCGACCCCGCCGACCAGCGGCGCCAGCAGCGCGGCCAGCGCATCGCCGGGCCGAAGCTCCAGTAGCGCAATCGACCCGCCTCCGCGCGGCTGTCGGCGCTGCTGATCCGGCCCGCGGGCGCTACGACTGCGGGGAGAGGTACTGCGGGACCTTCAGCGTCTCGCCGCCCTTGAGCGCGGATCGGTGGGCGACGATTCCCGGGACGGTCATCGCCAGCGATTCGTACACGTTCACGAGCGGCTGGCGGTCGGCCAGGATGGCCGTGATGAACTCGTTCATCAGCGGGCCGTGCGAGCCCCCGTGCCCGCCGGCGGGCACTCCGGGCGGCAGAGGCGGGCGGCGGATATCGGGCAGGCGCTTGGTGCGCCCGCGGTACTGCGCGGCCTCCATGCAGCCCTTCTCGCCGAAGACCCGCCCCGTCTCGGCGTGGTAGCCGACCACCGACTTGCACATGCACATCCGCGACGTGCCGCCCTCGCTCGTCTGGAACAGGGCGATCTCGTCGGTGAACTCGTTGTTGAACTTGTTGGCGCCCGGCTTGAAGACGGGGAAGCCCGCGCGGAAGCCGCTGCACGAGACGGCCGTGAACCGCTTGCCCGTCACACCAACGTAGTACGCCGTCGAGTGCGTCGGGTACCACAGCGGCGGGCTGCCCGTCCGCCAACCCTTGTACGACGGCAGCGGCTTGGGCATGTAGTGAAAGTACTCCCCTTCCGAGTAGACCAGCCGCCCGAACCCGCCCGCCTGGTAGACCTGCCGCATCGCCCAGCAGTCCTCGCGGAAGCAGCTCGTCTCGGCCATCATGTACTTCAGCCCGGTCTTCTTCACGGTCTCCAGGAGCCGCTCGCCGTCCTCGATCGAGCCGAACGTGGCGGGCACGGCCGACATCACGTGCTTGCCGTGCTTGAGCGCCTCGACGGCGTGCCTGGCGTGGCTGGGCGCGTCGGTGGCCACGAAGACCGCCTCGATTCTCGGGTCCGTCACCAGCACCTCCAGCGAGTCGTACGACTTGCCGCACCGGCACGCCTTCATCAGCCCCGCCCGGCGGTCCGGGATCAGGTCGCTGACGGCGACGACCTCGACGTTGGGGTGGTCCTGGAAGCCGAACTTCGCCCCGAAGCGGCAGAAACCGTAGCCGACGATCCCCACGCGGACCTTGCGATCCGAGACGGGCTTCCATTCCTTCTTCTGCGCCGCCCGGGCCGCAAGGACCCGCCCCGCCGGAAAGCTCCCGGCCAGCATCGCCCCCAGCGAGCCGACGCCCACTGCCCCGAGGAAACCGCGACGGTCAACGGCCGAGCGATCCATGACGTGTCCTCCCAATCGGTTGACGGGTGCGTCGCACCAGGCGCTTGCCCTGCCCGCGCCTGCCCGAGCCCGTCGCCGACGGGCCCGGCACGTCGATCCTGCTCGAGCCCGCGCTCGTTGTCAACCGGTATCCCGAGCCGTGCGCTGCGACCCTGCGGACCGTTCCGGCCGGCCTTGCGGATGGGGGCCTCGTCATCTACAAGAAAGCGACGCG